>CAZBNU010000006.1:0-43753 GCA_964493075.1 uncultured Nitrospirales bacterium
GGGAGCCGCCAAAACCGGAATGACGGGGATGGAATTAATTGACAATGGATAATTGATAATTGACAATGAAATGGAACGGGGCAAAAGAGAAGGTGCTTGTTACAACCCCATCTCAATTTTCTTCCGTTCGAGTTCGAGCAGCCGATCGCGGTAGACCACCGCGTTTTCGAAGTCCATTTTGTCGGCGGCTTCTTTCATTTGTCTGCGGAGTTGGGTGATGGTTTTGTCGAAGTCCTGGTCGGAGAGGTAGAGGGCGGGTTCTTCGGCGGCTTTGGTGATGTTCAGGTAGTCGCGTTCACAGAGGATGTTGATCATGTTGGGGACGGCTTTGGAGATGGAGCGCGCCGTGATGCCGTGTTTTTTGTTGTAGGCGAGTTGTTTCTTGCGGCGCCGGTCCATTTCGCTGATGGCGCGTTCCATGGCGCCGGTGGTTTTGTCGGCGTACATGATGACCTGGCCTTTGAGGTTGCGCGCGGCACGGCCGCAGGTCTGGATGAGGCTGGTTTCAGAACGCAGGTACCCTTCCTTGTCGGCGTCGAGTATGGCGACGAGGGATACTTCCGGGATGTCCAGCCCTTCGCGCAGCAGGTTGATGCCCACCAGCACGTCATACTCGCCCTGCCGCAGTTGTCGGATGAGTTCGATGCGTTCGAGGGTTTCCACATCTGCGTGCATGTAACGGATGCGCAGGCCCAGGTCGCGGTAGTACTCGGTGAGGTCTTCCGCCATGCGCTTGGTCAGGGTGGTGATGAGGGTGCGTTCGCCCCGTTCGGCACGGCTGCGCGCTTCTTCCAGCAGGTCGTCCACCTGGTTGCCCACGGGACGCACTTCCACTTCCGGGTCCACCAGCCCCGTGGGACGCACTACCTGTTCCACTACCACGCCCTCACTTTTTTCCAGTTCATAGGAGGCTGGGGTGGCGCTGATGTAGATCACCTGATTGATCCGTTTCTCAAACTCTTCAAAGGTGAGGGGTCGGTTGTCCCGGGCGCAGGGCAGCCGGAACCCGTATTCGACCAATTTGTCCTTGCGTGACCGATCGCCCTTGAACATGGCGCCCACCTGGGGGATGGACATGTGGCTCTCATCCACCACCAACAGGAAATCGTCCGGGAAATAACTCATGAGCGTATGGGGCGGTTCGCCGGGCAGGCGTCCGTCGAGATGGCGGGAGTAGTTCTCAATGCCGTTGCAATACCCCAATTCCTCCAGCATTTCGAGGTCATAATTGGTGCGCTGGTCAAGACGCTGCGCGTAGAGTTCCTGGTTTTCGGCACGCAATTCATTGAGGCGGTTCACAAGTTCCATCCGTATTGCCTTTACCGCCCGTTCCAACGTCCCCTGTTCCGCTGCATAGTGGGAACCGGGGAATATCTCAGCGCGGTGCAGTTTGCGGAGTACCATGCCACGCAGGGGATCAATCTCGGAAATCTGTTCCACTTCATCGCCGAAGAACTCAATGCGGATTGCACGGTCGGCTTCATAGGCGGGAAATATATCAATGACATCGCCGCGCACCCGGAACGTGCCCCGGTGAAAATCAATGTCATTGCGCTGGTATTGCATGGCGATGAGATCGGCGACAACCTTGTCCCGGTCCACCATCTGGCCCGGTTCCAGCATGACGCGCAATGCCATATACGCCTGGGGCGATCCGATGCCGTAAATGCAGGAGACACTGGCAACAACAATACAGTCGCGGCGGGTCAGCACGGTACGCGTCGCGGCATGACGCATCTTGTCTATTTCCTCATTGATGGAGGAATCCTTTTCGATGTAGGTATCCGTGGTGGGGATGTACGCTTCCGGCTGGTAGTAGTCGTAGTAGCTGACGAAATATTCCACGGCATTATGGGGGAACAGGGATTTGAACTCGCCATACAATTGCGCCGCCAGAATCTTGTTATGGGCCAGCACCAGGGTCGGTTTCTGGGTGCGGGCGATGACATTGGCGATGGTGAAGGTCTTGCCGGAACCGGTCACACCCAGCAGCGTCTGATGGGGCAACCCTTCCAGTACGCCCTGTGTCAGCGCTTCAATAGCCTGTGGTTGGTCGCCTGATGGTTCATAATCAGAAACCAGTTCGAGGGGGACATTTTCCACGTCAACTGGCATCCTTCAATCGTTTTCCTTTTTGCTTCGGCTTGACATTCTGTTCTGTCTCCACCTGCTTTTCCTGTACGCCAAGATGAATCGCTTCGGACACCCCTGGGACACGTTCCACCTTTCGGGCAACGCGCTCAATCACCATTTCATCAGTGGCTTCAAACTGGAAATCAAAATGGTTGTTCTGGTCCTCTCCGGGCCCATACTGTGCATTAAGGATGTCAATGTTCAGCGGGCGCAGCGCATTGGTAATATCCGCCAGTAGATTGGGACGGTTTCGGGTAACAAGGCGCATCTTCGCAAGTAACACGCCTTCTCCTTCCCATGTCGCATGTACGATTCGTGAGTGATCGCGGGCGGATCGGGAAAAACTTTTGCAATTGGTACGGTGTATGGAGATGCCCGGCGTCTTGGTGACGTAGCCGACAATGGTGTGTCCCGGCATGGGATTGCAGCATTTGGCAAATTGCACTTCCATACCTTTCAACCCTTCTACACGAACCAGTTTCCGGCGTGTCGCCTCGTCCACCTCACGCACTACCGCTGGCGGCACCACTTTGGGGGAGATATGGTGTACTTTCGGTTTCGGTGTGGGCTGCTCTTCGGAGGGCGCCAGTTCGCCCAGTTCACGCAACCGCTGCCGGATGCGCGTCCGTGCCCGTCCCGTGACCACCACATCAATCCAGTCCAGATGAGGCTCCTGATTTTTAGACGTGAGAATTTCCACCGAGTCGCCAGTCTGCAGGTTATAGCGAATGGGGACGATGCGCCCGTTCACCCGTGCGCCGATGCAATGATGTCCCACATGGGAGTGGATCATGTAGGCGAAGTCCAGCGGTGTGGCGCCCTGGGGCAGTTCTTTCAGTTCACCTCGTGGTGTAAACACATAAATATGGGACGACGTAAAATCCTGCCGCATACTGTCCATAAGATGGTCCTGGCCGCTTGCATCTTTCAGCCAGTCGTACATCTTCTGCAGCCAGGCAATCTGCGAGTCCAGCCTGTCATCTTTTCGTTTTTCCCCTTCCTTATAATTCCAGTGTGCGGCAATGCCTTCGCGGGCAATCTTGTCCATCGCCTCGGAACGAATCTGCACCTCCATGGGACGTCCATTTTCACGCATCACCGTCGTATGTATTGCCTGGTACATGTTCAATTTTGGCATGGCTATATAGTCTTTAAGCCTGCCGGGAATAGGTGTCCACAGGCTGTGCACCACGCCCAGGGCGTTATAACAGCCAGCATCGGTCTGGGTAATGATTCTGATGCCCAGCACATCCATCACCTGCGCAAAGTCCTTGCCCTGCTGCTGCATCTTTTCATAAATGCTGTAGAGATGTTTTGGACGGCCTATCACACGGGCCACAACCTCGGCTTCAGCGAGGCGCTCCTCAAGGAAGGCAAGGGTCTGGTTGAGGTAGGCCTCCCGTTCTCGGCGTTTCATGGCGACCATGCGCGCAATTTCTTTGTATGTCTCCGGCATCAGATGGTGGAATGCATGGTCTTCCAATTCCCACTTCCAGCGTGAAATGCCGAGACGGTGAGCAAGGGGCGCGTAAATGTCCAGCGTCTCTCGGGAGATGCGTTCCCGGGTCTCCTTGTCCAGATACTCCAGGGTGCGCATATTATGAAGACGGTCGGCAAGTTTGATGATAATGACCCGCAGGTCTTTAGCCGTGGCCACCAACAGTTTGCGGATATTCTGGGCCTGCTGTTGTTCATGTCCCACGGCATCGTCGGTAAAATTGAAACTGCTGATCTTGGTGACACCGTCCACAATGCGTGCAATATCCGGACCAAACTCCTTTTTGACCATATCGATGGTATAGCTCGTATCCTCAACAACATCATGAAGCAATGCGGCAGCACATACCTCCGGATCAAGACCAAGCGCCGCAAGAATGGTGGCCACTTCAATGAGATGCAAAATGTAGGGATCACCCGAGGCCCGCAACTGGTTGTGATGGGCCTGATCCGCCACGCGATAAGCGCGGCGTACTACTTCCAGAGCCTCTGGCGGATGCGACTTCTTCAGCCGCTTCATCATTTTTGCGAATGCTTCTCTCATAAAGTTTCCAATGGAGATGGTTATGCGATGCCGGTGTTATGAATAATGAAACAACGACACCTGCAGGGATCTATTCCCTGCTGATAACTATATCACGTCAGGGATTTGCGTTGCATGTCAGACGTTGAACGGTTTGAACAGGCGGAAGTGGGGACCCACATGCTCAATGAGGAACCGGTCGGACACGACCGTAAAGCCCGCCTTAACATAAAAGGGAACCGCCTTTTCCCGTGCATTGCACCAGATACCGACAGCAGGCGCTTTTTCTGGAAGCGTGTCATCTAGAAATCGCAATAGAGCACTGCCAATACCCTGCTTCTGATGGTCAGGGGAAACAGCCATGCCCCGCAGTTGCCAGGCAGGTTCAGATTCCCATTCAGAATACATCAGCGTGGCGCACCCGATGCAGACATCATCCGCCAGCACACCGACATGAAGTGTATCCGAGGCATCATCACCCGGGAAATACGGTGTGTTCCGGTTGGTAGCTGCAATAATCACCGCCTCACGCAAAGGGAGAATGGTATCGAGGAGTACATAGGAAATCATGTTTTACCTCTCCAAAAAGGAGGAGTAAAAGATATGCGACTCATGCAGCATCATAAAGCGATACAGCCTTTTTGATGACCTCTGAACGAAAATGTTCACTCAGGAAACCTGTAGTATTCAGATCGACTTTTCTTCCCAATATTTGCGACAGTTCCTTTTCAATGGCAAAAAACCTGAGCCCCACTCTTGTTCCTGGCTCAAACTCCACCAGAATATCTATGTCACTTTCATCCGTGAAGTCTTCGCGTAGTGCAGAACCGAATAAGGAAAGCCTCAGTATATGATTTTTTCGACAAAACTCATTTATGAGATTATAGGGTATTGATACCTTTGCATTCATAACATAATCCCAATCGGTTTGGATAATGTCGCATTGACATGGTACACAAGTTTGTGTTTCAGTATAGACGTTCAAGACTTGCAGTATACAATACCCGGTATGATAGAATCCCAAAAGAGGCCATCATGGAAAATATGAAACAAAACGTATCGCTACTAATTACCATCCAGGCCCTGATCACGCTTGTTGTAGGTGCCTTGTTCACGCTTATGCTATTCTTCGGGAAACCTGCCGAGTGATGTTTTAAAGGGGGCCGAAAGTGCCAGGGGACAGTCCCAGCGCCTCTTCAAAAACGGCAAGCACGTTTTCAACGGGGTTATCGGCCTGGATGCAGTGTGCCGGGGCGAAGATGTAGCCTCCTTCCTTGAACAGTTCCAGACGATGTCGTGCTTCTTTGCGGCATTCCTCCACAGTACCGAAGGGCAGCGTCTGTTGCGTGCTGATAAGACCGCAGTAGGCCAATTTGTTGTGGAATGTCTCTTTCAGCAGCTTCAACTGCATGCCCTCAGGTTCGGGCTGCATGGCGTCAAGAATATCCAGCCCCATCTCAATAAATCGAGACTGGAGGCGACTGGTATCACCGCAGGAGTGCATCATGGCCTTGCAGCCAAATTCGTGGGCCAGTTCGATGTAGCGTTGCAGCCGTGGTCGGAAGAAAGTATCAAATACTTCCAGCGGGAACATGGGTCCCAACTGGTTACCCGTATCTTCGCCGATACACAAGATGTCTATTTTGCCGTTTCCTGCCTCCAGCGTGCGACGGGAAACTTCGTAATAAAAATCGCATCGTTTGTCTATGATGGCGACTCCAACGGGGTCTTCCATCATGATATCCATCATGACCTGTTCCATGCCCCGTCCCCGGCTGACGCCATTCAGGATGTCAGGCCGTCCGGCATCTCCGGCACAAACGGCATAATCGGCATAGCAATCGCATACCGCTTCAATCTGCGAGTAATCGTAATCGTCGGGGGACGGCCACGGATAGTTTTCCACGTCGTCCATTGTTTTCAGTTTTGCCAGGGCGAGGTAGTTCGCCTCCGGATAAGCGCCGCCATGGCCGTGGTCAAACATGATGTAGCCAACGCCCCATTCATCAGCGAAACTGCAACCTTCGGGCACAGGTGGCGGTGTTCCCTGATAGACGGGGTGCACCCCGCGGAAATCCACGCCGAATTGTTGCAGCAACTGTTCTGGATCAGCAAAACCAAAATGCTGCATCAGTTTCTTTTCGATTTCCGGGGTGAGATATATCTGTATGGGAATACGGTCGGTAGGCCGCCGCGCAAGTGCTGTCAGTAGGCGTTCTTTGGAGGTCATAGAGAAATCCTTACGTTTATGTGTACCAAAACTATAATGTTTACAGATTATGCAGGAATTCCGTTGCGACCTAGAGCGTTATAATGGTACTGTATTGCACAGCAATCAGACCTGCACAACCCATAAGGAATTAATGTTGTGAAGTATATCATATTATTAGGCGACGGCATGGCCGATCATCCCTTGGAGGCGTATGCTGGCAAAACAGTCATAGAAGCAGCCAACACCCCCAATATGGATCGTGTCGTTGAACTGGGGTGTACCGGATTGTTCTGTCCCATACCCGATGGAATGGCGGCGGGCAGCGATGTGGGCAACCTGTCCATGTTTGGTTATGACCCCCGGGTATCCTTTTCCGGCCGTGCTGCCATTGAAGCCGCAAACCAGGGCATTATGCTGGCGGAAGATGAAGTGGCTTTTCGCTGCAATCTTGTTACCTTGGGTGATGAGATCATGCAGGATTTCACCTCGGGGCATATCACCAGCGATGAAGCGCGGGAAATTATTGCCACCTTAAACGAAACGCTTGCCAAAGAGTTCCCCATTGTTTTTCATGCAGGAGTAAGTTATCGGCATACGGGCGTTATTAAAGGCTCGAAGGCGGGCAGTGTGGACGACCTGATTGCTACGCTGTGCGAGCCGCCGCACAATATTTCCGATCGCGAGTATTCCCCTTATTTGCCCAAAGGTCCGGCAGCAGGGTTGTTACACAATATCATGGAAGTCTCCCGGAAGATACTTGCCGATCACCCTGTGAACAAGGCAAGACTCGCGGCAGGTAAACCCGCTGCCACGTCGCTTTGGCCCTGGGGACAAGGCAAGGCATTGACCTTGGAATCGTATAAAGATAGATTTGGGCTGACAGGCGCTGTAGTCTCCGCTGTAGACCTCGTGAAAGGTATAGGCGTGTGTGCTGGTTTGGAAGTATTGAACGTACCCGGTGCTACCGGTTGGATTGATACGGATTACGAAGGAAAAGTAGCCGCTGCCAAGGATGCGCTGAACCGGCACGATTTTGTTTACCTCCATGTGGAAGCGCCAGATGAAGCCGGGCACCAGGGAAATGCAGCCTTAAAGATTCAGGCAGTCGAAGAATTCGATGCGAGAATTGTAGGACCCTTTCTGGAGTTTTTGAAGGAGAACCCTCAAACGCGTATTCTGGTTGCGCCAGATCACTTTACACTTATCAGTACCAAAACTCACGCAGGTGGTCCTGTTCCCTTTGCGCTTTGCGGACATAATGTTAAACCCGACACTGCCACCACATACGGCGAAAGTGAAGCATTGCAGTCGGGCGTACTGGTAGCCGATGGTTTCACGCTTACCCAACGGTTTATCCGTGAAAATCCGTTGGTCTTCAAGGGTTAGGAAACAGATCGTTGTTGTTTAACTGAAAAGATGCTACAATAGACTCAATCAGAATGGGGGGGCATCTTAAGGGGTTTAAATTCCAGCATCTCAATGCCACAGGATATAGGTATATGCCAAAAACAATCGAAATATACGACACTACATTACGCGACGGCGCTCAGGGCCCCGGCGTGAAGTTTTCTGCTGAAGATCAAATTGAAGTCGTGCAGGCGCTGGACTTGTTGGGTATTACCTACATTGAAGGCGGACAACCCGGTTCAAATCCGAAGGCTGCAGACTTGTTCAAGCGCGTTCAGGATATTGAATTGAAGAACAGCACTATGGCCGCCTTCGGCAGTACACGCCACTGGAAACGCGCCTGTGAAGACGACCCGAATATGAAAGCCCTTGTGGAAGCAGGCACTTCCGTGGTGACCATCTTCGCAAAAAGTTCTGTTTCTCATGTCCGTGATGTGCTTGGTGTAACCCTTGATGATAATCTCACGTTGGTGGCCGATTCGGTTGCATACCTGAAAACTCATGGGAAAAGGGTCTTTCTCGATGCGGAACATTTTTTCGACGGCTATTATGAGGATAGCGACTATGCAATGACAGTACTGGGCTGTGCGCTGGAAGCAGGCGCGGATGCACTGATATTGTGCGAGACAAACGGCGGGCGACTGCCCCACGAAGTAGAAGCAGTAACTAAATCTACGAAAAAGCGTTTTCCAAAAACGGCGATTGGCATCCATACCCACAATGATGCCGCATGTGCTGTTGCAAATGCACTTGCCGCAGTCCGTGCTGGCGCCACCCAGGTGCAGGGAACCATGAATGGCTATGGGGAGCGCTGTGGCAATGTTGATTTGTGCAGCGTGATTCCCAATCTGCAATTAAAAATGGGCTGCCACGTTCTTACGGAAGACCAACTGTCCCGGCTGACGCGCAAGTCCCATCTTATCGCCGAACTCGCCAATATGACCCCCCGCGATTATGCGCCCTTCGTGGGACGTGATGCGTTCACGCATAAAGGCGGCATGCACGCGGATGCGGTGCGTAAACGAAAAACAACCTACGAGCATATTGAACCTGGTCTGGTGGGGAATACCACCCATATTGCTGTCAGTGAGATGGCAGGTCGTTCAAGTTTGATACAGAAAGCAGCTGAACTTGGCATAGCCCTGGATAAAAACGGGGAAGACACATCCGCCATTCTTAACCGCGTCAAGGAATTGGAGAACGAGGGGTATGAGTTTGAAGGCGCTGACGCCTCGCTGGAACTTATCATGCGCCGCGCCACAAAGCGTCATCCCGGCTTCTTTGATACAAAGGGATTTCATGCACGCGTTTCGCAACCCCGCGTGGATATGCCCACCTTGTCAGAAGCAACGGTTAAGGTGGTGCTGCCCGATGGTTCAATGGAACATACCGTTGCCGAAGGACACGGCCCGGTGGATGCGTTGAATAACGCATTGCGCAAAGCGTTATGGAATACCTATCCGGAAATCGAGGGAATGCATCTTGAAGATTACAAGGTGCGCATACTTGATGGGAAACTGGCAACAAGGGCTAAAACCCGTGTTCTTATTGAAACCAGCGACCGTGAGGAAGCCTGGAATACCATCGGCGTTTCGGAAAACCTGATTACCGCATCGTACATGGCTTTGCTGGACAGTTTCGAGTATTTCCTGCTGCGCCGCAAAGGCGAACTATAAATCAGATCCCCTTGCTGATTGCGCTTTCTTGACCTTGTGTGCAATACTAAATATAGATTTAGTTAACTTTTTTTAGATAGCATACTTCTCAAATGGAGTATAGGTACTGTATTCCAATGCCTGTAGGAAGTGAAACATCATGCCTACTATAAGCCTATTTTTTGGAATTGCCGTCCGTATGTATTATGACGAACACGGTATTCCACATTTTCATGCCTATTATGGTGGTGACGATGTAGCAATATCTATTGAGACGCTTGAAATATTGCAAGGGCATTTGCCACGTCGTGCGCTTGCACTAACTTTGGAGTGGGCTGCTGAACACCGAACTGATCTGAGAGATAACTGGTCTCGCCTTGAGAAACATCAGCCCCTGAAAAACATAGAGCCACTTGTTTAGTAAGGTACATTGGAGGATAAATCTATGTGGCATACTGTATCTGTAGAACCACTTGGCAATTACCATTTACACGTTGTTTTTGAAGATGGCGTGGAAGGCTGTATAGATCTTTCTGAACGTCTTTTTGGACCCGTATTCGAACCACTTCAGGACCCTCATCTGTTCAGTCAGGTTTTTGTCGATGAGTTTGGCGTTATTTGCTGGCCAAATGGTGCTGACTTGGCCCCTGACGCAGTATACGAAATGTTGGCGGGTGCTATCCTATAACTCCAAGTTTTGATTCAAGGGGCGGAATGTATTAGATAGAAATTCCTTTACTATAGAGGAACGGGAGGCACGGATTGGTGATCCGTCGTATGCAGTGTGTCAGGTTCCTTTCACTTAACTACCAGTAAGTAGCACTTTCCAGAGGTACCTTCCTAGGTCTCGTTATTTTATTAACGAAACGCTTCGGAATCTGTCATAAAATTTGTTGGGGCACTACTAAAATCTTGAAATATCACGGGCTTTCATGTTATTTTACACAAATTCCAGAATCCTCAAACAGGATTCATACGCGTAACAGGAAGGAACAAACCGTGCACAAAATCATCTCCAATGAACTTATCAGCCCCAACGTCGCCAAAATGGTGGTGAGCGCCCCCTATGTCGCCCAGCACCGTAAGGCGGGGCAATTTATCATCCTGCGTGTTGGTGAAACGGGTGAACGCATACCTCTGACCATCGCCGATTCCGATGCGGCAGCAGGCACCATTTCCTTGTTCTATCAGATTGTGGGCAAGACCACGACGGACATGTCAAAACTCACTGACAAAGATTCGCTGATGGATGTGGCGGGTCCCCTCGGGCATCCCACCGAGATCAAGAATTATGGGACAGTGGCTTGTGTGGGTGGCGGTATTGGCGTGGCGCCCATTTACCCCATTTCGAGCGCCATGAAAAAGGCAGGCAACCGTGTGGTTAACATTATCGGTGCCCGCAATCAGGAACTGCTTATTCTCGAAGATGAAATTACCGCCATTGGCGATGAAATTATTGTGTGCACAGACGACGGCAGTTATGGCCGCAAGGCTTTTGTCACCCAGGCGCTTGAGGAAGTCATTCAGCGCGAAACCGTCAATATCGTCGTTGCCGTGGGCCCCGTTCCCATGATGCGTGCTCTGTGCAACTTGACAAAGAAATACGAGATTCACACCATGGTCAGCCTGAACTCCATGATGGTGGATGGCACGGGCATGTGCGGTGGGTGTCGTGTAACCGTAGATGGCCAGACCAAGTTTACCTGTGTGGATGGTCCTGAATTCGATGGGCACAAGGTTGATTTTGACGAATTGATGACGCGCCTGACCTCCTACAGAGATCAGGAACAGGAATCTATTGAACACAGTCATAAATGCAAACTGGATGGAGTAACCGGAAATGCCTGAAAAAGCACCAAGACAGAGAATGACGGAACAGCCGCCAATGGATCGCATCCATAATTTCAATGAAGTGCCTTTTGGCTTGACGGATGAACAGGCGGTTACTGAGGCATCGCGTTGTTTGAAATGCAAGAAACCCAAATGTGTCGAAGGTTGCCCTGTTAATATTGATATTCCGGGTTTCATTAAGGCAATCGAAGAAAAAGACTTTCGTGGTGCCTTTAATGTTATCAAGACCACCAATTCGCTACCAGCGGTATGCGGTCGTGTCTGTCCTCAGGAGAGCCAATGTGAAGAATTATGTATTCTTGGCAAGAAGGGCGATCCAGTGGCTATCGGTTGTCTTGAGCGTTTTGTGGCGGACTATGAACGTGATCGCGACCGTGTTGCGCCTGTACCGCCCGACAAGGAAACAGGCCGCAAGGTTGCTATTATCGGTTCCGGCCCTGCCGGGCTTACCGCAGCAGGTGAAATGCGACGCTTGGGCCATGATGTCACGATTTTCGAAGCCTTCCATAGTCCCGGCGGCGTGTTGGTGTACGGCATTCCTGAGTTCCGCCTGCCCAAGGAAATTGTGCATTACGAAATTAGTGCGCTCGAACAGATTGGCGTGAAACTGGTGCGCAACCGGGTGGTTGGCATGTCGGAGACCATAGACGACCTGATGCGACAGGGTTTCGAAACTGTGTTCATCGGTTCTGGCGCCGGACTACCCTTGTTCTTGAATATCCCTGGTGAGAATTTTATTGGTGTCTATACGGCAAATGAATATCTGACCCGCAACAATCTGATGAAGGCCTACAGGTTCCCCGAATACGATACCCCCATCATCAAGGGTAGGAATGTTGCGGTATTCGGTGGCGGTAATGTCGCCATGGACTCTGCACGTACCGCGAAACGGCTTGGCGCAGAGAATGTATATATCATCTACCGTCGTTCCAAAACAGAGTTGCCCGCCCGTGCCGAAGAAGTGCATCATGCCGAAGAAGAAGGCATCATTTTCCAACTGCTTTCCAATCCAACCCGCTTTCTGGGCGATGAAAAAGGCCGGTTGTGCGGTGTGGAATGCCTGCAGATGAAACTTGGGGAACCCGATAAGTCGGGCCGTCCCCGTCCAGTACCAATGGAAGGTTCGGAGTTCGTCGTGGATATAGACCTCGCCATCATCGCAATCGGCAACTCGCCAAACCCGATTATCCAGCGCACTACAGCAGGGCTGGAGACAACGCGTTGGGGTACGATTGTGGCAAACGAAAAAACCATGCAAACCACCAAGCCAGGCGTATTTGCTGGCGGCGACGTGGTGACAGGCGCAGCAACCGTGATTCTCGCCATGGGCGCAGGACGCACTGCCGCGCAGGCCATGCACAAGTATCTCATGGGTGAACCCCTCGAAGAAGAAGCGGAAGCACCCGCCGAATAGACTGTAACGCACAAAAAATACTGACGCAGCCGATTGATGACTAGCCGGCTGCGTTTTGTTTAGGGGGCAGATAAATATGTTGTGGTGCAGGCTTCAAGCCCATACTATGCGTCAGGCAACCCCCTGCATTTTGTTTGCATAATCGCGGCATGATGTTGCTGGCGGCAAATTACGTCCTTCGCTGCGATAAAGGGCAATAGTCTCTTCGACAATAGCGCACAAATGTACGAAAACTTCCTTCTCGTCTGATCCATGACAACCACCGTACAATAGACCGGGTGCGCTGCCCACATAACAATTGTCTTCTTCAGACCATTCGATAATCTTTGCGTAACGATCCGTTTCTTTCATTTGTTGATCTCCCTGAGCGCCGATTGGACGGCGCGTATCTGATAATGTTTGGCATCATCATTCATATTTCCGGAAACTGTTATTGGTTTTGAAATAAGGGGATGCATGAAATTTCGATGACTTCCTTTTCCACCACGATCACTAAACCCAGCACTCAGTAGGTCTTTGACAAGGTCTCTTACTTTTGGCGGCATAATTTACTCCAGCAATACTAAACTCAACCTATTATACACATCACTATAACGGGTTTGGAGGGGATGAAGCAACAGAGGTAAGGAGACGTATAATTATGTGGAAAAATGATGAATCTTGGACTTTTCCTTATTTGAAAAAAATATGCTCACAGCCACTGGCAGCCTGAAATCACTGCCTATGTTGCAGTACCCGTATCCCGTTGCGTACACTACAGTAACGGGGTTATGTAACCGTATTGTATCTATTGCCAGCCAACAAGGACTATCCTGCATGAGTGAAAGAATGTATATGCGTTTTAAAGCCGTATTTCTGAGTGTTGCCTTCATGTTATGCATCAACATGGTGGCGCACAGTGACACAACCTTGTCTGATGCCATTAAAGTCGCTGTGGACAAGGTTAACCCGGCACTGGTGCGTATTCAAGTGGTAGAGGCGTACTATCGTGAGGGGCGCGAGATGAAATACGAGGCATCGGGTAGCGGTGTGGTTATCACTCCTGAGGGTCATGTGATTACAAATCATCATGTGGCTGGTCACGCAAAACAGCTGAAATGTGTGTTCGCTGATAAATCAGAATACGAGGCGGAACTGGTAGGCACCGATCCCCTAACGGACATTGCTGTTATCTTACTGAAAGGGGAAGAAGGTACGCGTTTTCCGACCGTATCCTGGGGAGATTCTGCCCTGGTGCAAAAGGCAGACCATGTACTGGCTATGGGAAGTCCATTGGCCTTGTCGCAATCGGTTACGTTGGGCATTATCAGCAACACGGAAATGATTATGCCGGAGTGGATGAGTCAGTATGGTGGACTTACCATGGATGGCGAGGATGTCGGTGCGCTGGTGCGATGGATAGCCCATGATGCCCAGATATTTGGCGGTAACTCGGGGGGGCCGTTGGTGAACTTGAACGGAGAAATTATCGGCATCAATGAAATCAGCATGGGACTCAGTGGAGCGATCCCCAGCAATCTGGCGAAGAGCGTTGCCAACGAACTGATGGCTACCGGAAAGGTTCGCCGGGCCTGGGTGGGCCTTGAAGTACAGCCCCGTCTTAAATCTTCGGAGGACCAGACCGGGGCGCTCATAAGCGGCGCCATTGCGGACTCGCCTGCTTCCAAAGCGGACATTAAATCCGGTGATATGTTGTTGTCGATAGCAGGTACGCCGGTGAATATCCAGTTTCCTGTGCAGTTGCCTGATCTCAATCTGCTTGTCTGCTCGCTACCGATTGGCGAACCCGTTCCATTTGTTATTAAGCGGGGAGAGGAAACGCTAACGGTCGAAGTAACCCCTATAGAACGGGAGCCCTATGAACCGAAACAGTTTGAGCAATTGCAGTGGGGAATTACCATTCGCGATATTTCTTTTATGATGGCCCGCGAAATGAAAAGAGAAAACACTGACGGTGTGCTGGTGACATCGGTGCGTTCCGGAGGCCCTTCTGGCGATGCACGGCCACCCCTGTCCGAAAAGGATATAATCGTTGCCGTGGGTTCCATACCTGTGAAGAACGTGCGGGAGTTTCTGGAAGCAACGGATACGCTGATAAAGGATGCGAAGGAGCCGGTTCCCGTGTTGACGACATTCGAGCGGAAAACTGACCGTCTGGTGACGGTGGTCAAGGTAGGCATACGCGAATTGAGTGATCCGGGATTGGAAGTGAAGAAAGCCTGGTTGCCAGTGGAATACCAGGTCGTCACCCGTGATATTGCCGAATTGCTTGGGGATGCTGACTTGACCGGATTTCGTGTTACCCACGTTTACAAGAAGAGCAGTGCAGAAGAAGCGGGGATACTCGTGGGTGATCTCATTCTCGCCGTGGACGACGAGGTGATGACAGCTTCTTCGCCGGAACATTACGAGGAACTTTCCGCATACATACGTCAATACCCGATAAATGAAACAATATCTTTGAAAGTTAAACGGGGCGATAAGGAGTTGGTACAGGAGGTCAAGTTGGCACAGGCGCCAAAACTAGCGCGGGAGATGAAGAAGTATCAGGACGAAGTCTTCGAGTTTACCGTGCGCGACATTACCTTCTTTGATCGTGCCTCTGAACGCTGGGATGAGAAGCAGGAAGGGGTGTTGGTGGAACAGGTGAAGCCTGGCGGGTGGGCGGCCCTTGGCCGCTTGTCTGTGGGCGACCTCATCGTTGCAATTGATGAGACGGTTATAAACCAAGTTTCCGATGTGCGCGAAAAAATGAATGTGATGAACGCGGAGAAAATTACCTCGGTGGTGTTCAAGGTAAAACGCGGCATACGGACTCTGTATCTCGAACTTGAACCCAAATGGAGTACCCGCTGATCCAGTACAAACCGAATTATTGCAAGCGATCCAGCAGCATAAATGCCTCTGGAAATATGTGTCGTGCATCTTCGTCATCAAGTTGATCCATCAATTCGCGAATACGCGCTGGGTTTGCGTCTACATAATAGGACTTGTAGAAGGGGAGGAGTTCCGGCATCATGTCGGCAAGCGTTTCAAATACTTCCCTGCCAGCGCTGTCTTGTCCTGCCCCTGTGAAGGAACGCCACCGTGCCCATAATACCCACGAATCCTGTTCCGCCTGCAGTACGGGATTATCCGCCAGCAATGCCGCCTCCTCATAGTTGCCGAGTGCAACAAGGCTGTTCATCAACAGATAGAGGATATAGGCATTGTCAGGGGCATGGTCAAGGGCTACACGCAATGCCGACTCGGCGGCGTGATGATTGCCCAGAGCGGCTTCCGCAATGCCTAGACGCATGTAAAGCCACCGGTATTCAGGCCACTCTTCGATGCCGTCTTTTAGCAGGAGAACCGCCTGCTCATAGGATTTGGTTTCTGTGAGGGAGATGCCATAAGCTTCAATGACTTCAGGCGGCATATTGTGAACCATACCCGTGTACTGTTGGAAGAAGTGAACTGCCTTCTGATGGTCTCCGGATTTATGGGCGGCAATTCCTAAGTAGAGAAATGACTCCGGACAGGCCAGGGAGGGTTCTGCCCCAAATTTTCCCAATGCCGCGATAAATGGCGTGTTATCCGTGTAAAATGCGGTCGGCATGTATTTTTTAAGTTGATCACATGAGGATGTGCCGGGGTTTCGGAGAGCAATATTCGCTAATTGTTCCAAGTTGAGAACAACATCGAGTGACGTTGCAAGGGCTGACACTCTTGTTGCTGCAACCAGGCTGCTTTGTGTTGCCTTGGCAAATGCGGAAGCCGCCAAGTCAGTATACCCGGCAATGGAAGATTCAATGCCCAACCGCAGCCAAAATCCGCCTTCTTCGTCGGGAAGATATTGAATTTCCTTCATCGTGTGATGAATGAGAGGAAGCGACGCATTTTGAGCAAGTTTATTGATCAAATTGTTAAAAATAGTTTTCCCATCTTCTTCTATTGTCTCTGTCGCAGAAAAATTACTGGGAGATATTCTGTATAGAGCAAGGTCACGCTCCCCTGGAGAATAGCGGCGCTCGTAGGCTAGATGGTTGTTTTTCAGGCATGACATGAAAGTTGTCTCATCAAAGTCCGTAGTCAGCACCAAAAGAATCCAGATTTCTGGCATCGTGTCATTTGATGGCATACACAAAAGTGATGCAGTTTCGCAGAGCGTTCCCCGATTGAATGCGGCGACAATAGGAACGGGAGGTGTTCCCTCAATATTTATCTTCAATACCGGGAGAAAAAAGGGGTCTTCTAGAAGAAGGATAGCATCCGTTTCTTTTGATTGGATCACATGTTCGTAATTCTGTCGCCAGGCAGAACGGGTTTGCGGAGGAAGGGCAATGGAAAGTTGGTAGAGGTAAAGGACTCCTATGAAAACTAACCCGGCAGGATAAAGGCGCTTGCGGGTCAAGAGACCTATCATCCCGCCTGCGAGCAGATAGAAAGCAAACATGCTGTACATGACATACCGGGAACCATAAACAGGTCGCCATACAAAGGATAACAGCGTAATCGATGCTACGGGCAACAGCGCCCAACATAAGAGCAGTGCCCAGCGCAGCACGGCCTCCCGTTCTCTTTTTTTGAAGCCCTGGATAAGAAACCAAAATCCGGCGCAGAGTGATGTCAGTGACAACAAAACGAGAAGTCCATCAAATATAGTGTGGTTGTCCCGTATCCATTGTTGAAAAGGGGCAGGCATAAAATACCAGGAAACCGTGGAGGGGAAGAAAGATGTCGCAGAAAGGGAAGTGCTGTCCCCGGAAAAAGTATGAATGAATACCGTGGAGGGCGTAGGTAGTTCGTAGTAACTGTAAAGTTCTTCGGCCTGCTGTGGAATAGCGCTCACCCAGGCAACCAATACGACCATCAGCAGCCCATGGCTAAGCCCCCATAAAAATGCCCTGAAATTTAGACGTCGTTCTGCAAGTAGAAGTACCACACCATATACCGGCAGTAGAAACACGGCAAAGTAATGACTGAAAACAAGTGCACCATTGGATAGAAGGTGCAGGAACCACCAGCGCAGGTGTTGTGTTCGCAAACCCAGCAGAAAGGTGATCATGCCGCATAAGGTAAACAGCGAAACGAACGCATACATGCGCGCTTCCTGAGAATGAAAAACGTGAACGGGAGAAAAAGTGATGCAGGTCAGTACCACCAGGGCGGCTTTTCGGGAGAGGGCGCTGGGCTGGAATAGCAGGCGGGTTGCACAATATCCCAAAAACATAACGGCGATTCCGGCAAGGGCGGACAATAGACGTATATGGGCAATGGAATCGCCCGCGATTTTTGTCCAGAAATAGAACAAGGCAGGGGTTAGTGGTGCGCCGTAAGGATACAGGTCTCTCTGCTGTTCAAAAAAGGCGGAAAAGTCCGGTGTTCCCAACGCACTGACACAGGCATATTCTTCGAGATCAATGGATTCACCGCCCAAATTATAAAGGCGTACACCGGTTCCAAGTGCAAGCAGAAGGATACATAAGAAAATATGTGTATCAACCGTTATGCCTTTATGCGGCCTGTTCTCAGATAAGGTGTTGTTCTTTTTTAAGGGCATATTCAGAACTGCCTGCTGTTATATCCTTGCCAACGCGGTTGTGGTACTACCCAAGCATAATGACATATTGCCGACATCAAAAGACAACTGGCTTAGCCCCATAGCGTTTCATCAGGATAAGGCGTGCTTCTCCTACGGCATATATGGATCCGGTAACTAACAATGGACGTTCCTTCGTAGCGAGACGTATTCCTTCCTCAAGCGCCTGTGCAAGGGTGGGGGATATCTGGTGCGGAATGTCTCCTGCATGGGTTCGTAGTTGTTCAAGGGGCAGACAGCGCCCCCCTGAGTACTGGGTCAGAATAAGGGGGGACGAAATCGGCGCCAGGATGTTAATCATACTTGAGATGTCTTTATCGGAAGAAACGGAAAACACCGTTACGCAGTGCGGCAGGGCTTGAGCCAAAGCCTGGCATCCTGAGGGATTATGGGCTACGTCCATGATTACAGGGGGTGCATCCATCACCAATTCCAGGCGGCCAGGCCAGCGTGCACTCTTAAGACCGTCGCTTACAACCGTTGGCGTTATCTTGGGAAAACTGCCACGAATCAGTCCGGCAAGGGCAATAGCCACCCCAGCATTGTATACCTGATGCATACCGGCAAGTCCTAACGGTGCCTCTTCAATATCGAAGCCTGGACCATGATAGGAAACTGTGGGGTGCAGTACGTCGCCGCCGGGGAAAATCTGGTATTCTTCGCCCAGAAGAGATAGCGTTGAATTTACCCGCTGGGCTTGTGCCTTGATAATGGTCAGGGGACTCGCTGCGATGGGCCCCGTTACAGCAGGCACGTCTTTTTTGAGTATGCCTGCTTTTTCAAAGGCAATTTGCTCAAGCGTTTCGCCAAGATATTGTGTATGGTCATAGTCTATTGTGGTGATGCCACACACTAGCGGATCCACAATGTTGGTGGAATCAAAACGTCCGCCCATGCCTACCTCCACAAGGGCAATATCCAGTTCGTGCCGGGCAAAGCAACGGAAAGCGATAGCGGTGTTCATCTCAAAGTACGTCGGTGTAATTTCAGTTTTCTCCGCCGTGCAACGTAATGCCGCAAGATGTTCGTAGAGTTCACCGTCGCTTATGGGCATATCATCAATAAGAAAGCGCTCATTTACCGATATAAGATGTGGGCTCGTAAAGCGTCCGGTGCGGTATCCCGCCTTTCGGAGAATGGCATTCAGAAACGTGAGTACACTTCCCTTGCCATTGGTACCTGCCACATGCACCACGGGGTAGCGATTTTGCGGATTGCCCTCATGCGTCATCAATTGCTGAATGTTATGAAGGCCCAGTTTGATGCCATGGACAATCAGCGAGTCCATGTACTGAAGTAATGCCGCTGGTGAAGAGGGGTTATGCAGTACCATGGCCGTTACCTGAGTGCGAAAGGGGAGGTGTCAGATACTTCACAAGCCGCCCCAGGTAACCCCGCATTTCCTGGCGCTTGACAATGGCATCTATGTATCCATTTTGAAACTGGTACTCGGCGCTTTGGAAACCTTCCGGTAATTTTACCTTTAACGCGCCCATGATGAGGCGCTTCCCGGCAAACCCGATGTAAGCACCTGGTTCGGCGATTATAATATCGCCCAGTGAGGCGAAACTCGCCCAGACGCCTCCAGTTGTAGGATCGGTAAGCACCGTAATATAGGGAATGCCTGCATCGTTGATGCGTTTCACGGCATCCGCAGTTTTTGCCATCTGCATAAGCGCCAGAATCCCTTCCTGCATACGGGCGCCGCCACTCGCAGTAAATACAATAAGGGGTATTGAGTACTCTATGGCATCATTCACCATGCGGCAGAATTTTTCACCAACTACAGAGCCCATACTCCCCATGATGAATTCCGCTTCCATTACTCCCAGAACTACGGAGGTACCGTGAATTGTTGCGGTGCCCGTAAGTAGCGCTTCCTTTAGTTGGGAATCTTTTTGTGCGCGAACCACCCGCTCGTCATAACTTTCACCGCCCGCGCAAAATCCTAATGGATCAACCGTAGTCAGACCAGTATGGGTTTCCGAAAAGGATTTTGGATCAACAGTTGTTTCGATACGCTTCCAGGCATTAATACGATAGTGCTTTCCGCAAACTGGGCAAACCTGCATGTTCTCTTCTACGTCAGTACGGTATACGGTCTGGTGGCAGGCGTCACACTTAATCCACAGGCCTTCTGGAATGTCGCTCTTGGCGCTGTTGCGAAGTGAAAAGCGTTTTCTTGAAAACAAGGGCATGAGTTCTCAGGTTTCCTCGATCGATGCCGCGGGCTGGTTTTGGGGAAGGTTCCCCGGAAAATAAAGCAGGCGCCCGCAGTGCTGACAGGTATGAACCTTATCGTTGGCCATTATTTCGTTTACAACCTGCGGACGCACCGACATAAAGCAGCCGCCACACACTTCTTCGTTCAGCGGCACAACTGCAGGTGTGCGTGCTTTGCGGATGCGCTCATAGCGGTTGAGCAGACCTTTATTCACTTTTTCTGCAATGGGTGGACGAGACTTAATCAGCGCCTTGCGTTCAGAGGTTAAAACATGCAGTTCTGCGTCAATCTTGGCACATGCTGCGTCTATGACCTTTAGTTCCCCCTGAATACGTTCCTTGTCTGCTGCCAGCGCTACCGTTGCCTCGTCATGTTCTATCATCAAAGCGAGAATACGTTCTTCTTTTACGGCTATCTGTTTTTTCAGCAACTCCATTTCATAAAGTAATGCCTTGTATTCTTCGTTTTTTCGGATGCTGTATAACTGGGCATCGTACTTTGCTATTTGTGCCTGACGCTGTTCGATATCACCGGCGCATTCACGTTGTTCCAGTATCAGCCGTTTGCAGCGCTCTTCACTGTTTTTCATTTCCAAAGCAAGCCGATCGCGATGAATGGCGTATTTGTCTTTTTGTTTAGGCAATTCACGCTCGCTCTCTTTGAGCGAGGCAATCTTCATGTCCAGTTTCTGGAGTTCGAGTAGTTCTATCAAAACTGAGGACCTTTATTTAAGTTGTAGGGTAATGGCAAAAAAAAACGCAGCCTCAAAAAAGGCTGCGGTCATTTGATACGCAGGGGCCAACTGGCTGCTGAACGTGCGTGTCCGTGGCCAGCATACAGAGGAAGGCCACGTTTCTTTTGAAACGCTGGCGTTCGTCAATAGATTTTTAGAAAGAAGCATCATGGTGACAAATAGTTTCACTGCATTGTTCTATGTAAATACCAACACGATAAGCACTGTCCTGTATAACGCCTATAGCACAAATCAGTTTTCAACTTTTCTTCAGTTCAACGATCACAATGCAGATTATAGCAGAAGTGGGCATGGCAAGCCAAATCGAGACAAATAGCATTGATATATGATAAATCAAAGTGGTATAGTAGGAATAACCGCATTGATGCTGTATGTTGCTGCCACTTAGTTGGCTACTTGTGGAAGTTGGTGTTAGTTTTAAGTATAGGTCATGCTGGAATGTTGCAATACTTGTAGATTTTCAGCGACCAATAATTGATAAAGGATAATTGAATGAACATTTTCAAGGACAACAGTTTTTCGATTGGCAGAACACCGTTAGTACGATTAAACACGCTGGCAAAGGATAGTTGCGCTAAACAGATTCTTGCGAAGATTGAAGGACGTAATCCTGCGTATTCCGTAAAATGCCGTATTGGCGCCAACATGGTCTGGGATGCCGAAAAGCGTGGCGTTTTGAAACCAGGCGGAACCATTATTGAACCCACTTCAGGCAACACAGGAATTGCGTTGGCCTATGTTTGTGCCGCAAGAGGTTACAAATTGATGCTTACCATGCCGGAGACGATGAGTTTGGAGCGTCGTGCCATGTTAAAGGCATTTGGCGCCGAATTGATTCTTACACCTGGAGAAAAGGGCATGCCCGGCGCGATTGCAGAAGCTGAGCGCATCGCGGAAGGACACCCGGAGTATTTTTTACCGCAACAATTTAAGAATCCAGCCAATCCGGAAATACATTTCAAAACAACAGGACCGGAGATTTGGCAGGATACAGATGGGGAAGTGGATGTTTTCGTAGCAGGTGTCGGCACAGGCGGCACCATCACCGGGGTGTCCCGCTTTTTGAAGCAAGAAAAGCACATGAATGTACAGACTGTCGCTGTGGAACCGGAAACATCCCCTGTTCTCAGTGGTGGTAAGGCAGGCAAACACAAGATTCAGGGGATTGGCGCAGGTTTTATACCGGATGTTTTGGATATGTCTCTTGTGGATCGAGTGGAGCAAGTATCTGATGAAGAGGCCTTTGACACTGCCAGACGTCTTGCTAAAGAAGAAGGCATTATCTGCGGTATCAGTTGTGGCGCTGCGGCAGCGG
Organism: uncultured Nitrospirales bacterium; assembly: GCA_964493075.1. Taxonomy (GTDB): domain Bacteria; phylum Hydrogenedentota; class Hydrogenedentia; order Hydrogenedentales; family CAITNO01; genus SLFT01. Next base: position 22,567 of record CAZBNU010000006.1, read on the forward strand.
TGGCATTGCGTTTAGGCAAAAAAGAGGAATATGAGAATAAAACGATTGTTGTTATTTTACCGGATACCGGCGAGCGATATTTATCCACACCGTTGTTCCAATCATAGTCAAGACAATAGTGAGATGATTAGGAAGTGATAGCGCAAAAAGAAGGGGATCGGTTTGTCATTATTGTAAAGTTTTTCAATTTTGTGAATAACCGTGTTCTTGTAAGATTCTTGTGCAGGTAGTTGACAAGCATTTGGATAATCGCGTATAATTCATCTTAATATCTGTTCTGTTGGAAATTGTGAAGTTTGCGGTTTATTGCGCGTATGTATCTTGTTACAAAACTGTTAAAGACTTCGCAGAACTACTAAGGAAGGCGTACTGATGGAAAGAGAAGCAAAGGCCTATACAACGTTTGAGGCAGCAAAAGTCTGTCACGTCACCCATCATAGCATTAAGAATTGGATCAAGCAGGGGTTGATCAAAGCTTCCCGTACTCCCGGTGGTCATTACAGAATATTGGAACACGATTTGGATGCTTTCCGGGAGCAGTACGATATGTTTCCACGAGATAAAGTTATTGGAAATCGGCAGGTTATGATAGTGGACGATGATCCCGATGCCTTGGCGCTCATGGAAAGAATACTGCTCGATGAGGGGTGCGAACTGATCAAGGTAAGTAACGCCACCGAGGTAGGCTTGAAGGCAGTACAGATGGCTCCCGATCTTATCCTGCTTGATTTCCTGATGCCGGAGATAAACGGATTTGAAGTGTGTCGTGCCTTGCGCACCAACGAAGCTACACGTTATATTCCAATTATGGCGGTGACGTGTTTGGACAAAGAAAATGATATTGAGAGGATATTTGCCTGTGGCGCGGACGATTACCTGCCCAAGCCTTTTAAGGTTGATCTATTTGTCAGTAAAGTCCGTGAATTGTTGACCAAAAAAGAAACCCGCGAATAGTGAAATTTGCCCGGTTCAATGTCGTTTATCTGAAAATATCTATACAGATGACCAGTGTTCCAAAGGAGTTGGGGGATGCTGGTCATTTAGTTTTTGGGGATTAACATGGACAAAAAAACAAAACGATCCAGTATTGAAAAACGTTTTGTAATGTCCATTCTATGGGTGGGCGTTATTCCCATGACCCTCGCCCTACTTATCGGCTACTTTGCGGCGCGGGAGGGACAGCAACTGTCCGTCCTCCAGAATCTCTCCACTGCGGCAAATAAAACGGTTGACGGCATCCGTTTGGCGGTGCGTGAGCGGGAACGAGTCATACAGCGTATTGCCCAAATGCCTGAAATCATGTCGGTATTGGGGGCACAGGATTCTGGTGAAACTTTGCTTATAGAGGATGTCCTTTCTCTCTTTGAGAAGGAATCAGCGACCAGTAGCGTACTCAAGTCCATCTATTGTCTTTATGATCGTAATGGAGAGCCGCTTGCGGTCCAGGAAGGTCTTACCGCTCCTGTAATTTCCAACATCGCCAGGATTACCGGGCCACGCTTTGTTGATTTGCAGTACCTGCCAGAGCAAAACCGGTATGCGGCATTGCTGGTCACGCCCATAGTTGATCCCGAAAGCAAAGAAACAATCGGGTATTTGGCCGAGAGTCAGAATATTCATGAACTGCTTGCCTTTATGCTTGATAAAGAGGCTATTGCCAATCAAACCGAGTATGACCGGTATGAGGTGGTGGTATATGATGATGACACCCAATTTATTGTATATCTTGATGAGAATTCAGATATTACGCCACCGCCACCTTCCTTTGCTTCCATTCACCCCAGCCTGAAAGAACGACTGGCCCAGATGGAGGCCAAGGATCAGGATGCCTTCATGCTTTGGAATTATACCTCCCGCGGCAAGGATGTCCCTGTACTAATCGCTTACAGAAAGCTTACTGCGGATTTGCCTATTTATATTGCAGTACATCGTCCTACGCCTCAGGTATTCACCATCATCAATCAGGCTGCTGTTATAACTGTGTTTGCCAGCGCATTGGTCATCATGATCTTTTGTGCGATTGGATACCGTATTGTTAACAACACGATTATACGGCCGGTATCCCTGCTGAATGAAGGCGCACAGATTATCAGGCAGGGTGATCTGGAACTGAAACTGAAGATTGAAACGGGAGACGAAATAGAGGAATTGGCTTCTTCATTCAATCAGATGGCCTCAGCGCTTCGTGCAAACATACATCGCTTGCGTTCTTCTGAACAACGATACCGTAGTCTTGTGACATCCATGCGCGATGGTATTTTTCAGACAGGTGAAAACAATATTATCACCTTTATCAACCCTGCAGGCGCGGCAATCCTCGGATACGATCAAATCGGTGATGTACTCGGGCAGTCCCTGCATGATTTCTTTCTCAACGAAGAAGAGTTTGAACATGTCATTGGGGAAATTTCGGAACAGCCTTTTATCGAAAGTGTTCGGGTTTGGCTTAAAAAGAGTGATAATGAATCGGTCTGCGTGGAAATGTCCGGTATCCGGCTTTTTGGCGAGTGGGGCGAACTTACCGGCATTGATGGATCTTTTCGGGATGTTACACGTAACGTGCGGCTTGAAAAGGAGGTCTCTGATCGGGCAGAACGTATGGTTGCAATCAACCAGATTGTAAACGTAGTTAATTCGAGTATTGAGGCTGGTCGTGTATATGAAAATCTCACCAGAGAAGTGCGATGGCTGGTAAATTTTGACTACGCTGCAGTCTCCCTGTATATGGATGATGGTTCCTTTGAGACCAGGCAATTATGGCCTGAACCCCGTGAAGGGCGCGAGCAGTTTCCACGAATGGACGATATGGAAAGTTGTTCCGGATGGGTTTCCAAAGAAAAACGTTGTCTGCTCATTCCACTACTGGAGGATGACGCCAGTGAGTTTGCGCGTAATTTCCCCGAGGATATACGCAGTTGTCTTTGTGTGCCTCTTCATGCGGAAAATAAAATTATTGGTTCATTGAACTTTGGGTCTCGCAAAGAAGCCGGATTCTCAGAGATTGATGCGCGCATGCTTGAACAGATGTCGCCTCACCTGGCTGCCGCCATTCGCAATGGTAAACTTCTTGAAGACTTGACGCGAACGCTGGAAGAAGCTACGCAGGCACGGGAGAAACTTCATGCAGCCAACGAAGAACTCAAGTCGCTTGATGAAATGAAAACCAACCTTCTGTCTAATGTTTCCCATGAACTACGCACACCGCTGGTTGCGGTCATGGGATACACAGACATGGTACTCAATGGCAAAGCCGGGCCGACCACTGAAACGCAGCGTGAGTATTTGCAAATTACGTTGCGCAATGTGGAAAAGCTCGTCTCTCTCATCGAAAATCTTCTGGACTTTTCACGTCTTCATAAAGGGACAGAAGAAATGGTATTCACCCGCTTTAATCTAGTTGATTGTATTCATGCCAGCATGCAAAGCGTCAAGCCTGTTGCAGATGGTCGAAAAATTGAACTGCTTCTGTCCATTGTTAATGCTGATAATGAAGAAGGCGCGGCGTCACTGATAGTGGAAGGTGACAAGGGAAAACTGGGTCAGGTATTTAACAACCTGCTGGCAAATGCCGTAAAATTTAACAAGAATGGCGGCAAGGTTTCTGTAACCATTGAAGTACGAAAAGATGCCGCCCATATAGCAGTCAGTGATACGGGTATTGGAATTGAAGAGAATGATCTCGATAAGGTGTTTGCCAGGTTCTATCAGTGTGATGCATCTTCTACAAGGAAGTATGGCGGCACAGGAATAGGATTGGCAATCGCACAGGATATTATACGACTTCATGGGAGCCGTATTACGGTGACCAGTAAGGTGGGGGAGGGTTCCACATTCAGGTTCACATTGCCTTTGTATATGCCTTCCGACATACCCGGCGTGGCCCCTGATACGTCCGTTTTACCCGTTGAAACTCGGTTGCTTGTAGAGGTGGTATCCAGGGATAAAGCCTTGAGTGCACAAATACGAAATTTTCTGCAATCGGAAGGCATGGATATTATCCATGCGCTGTCTGCTGAAACTGCATTGATGATGATACATAAGTATAATCCTGATTGTATTCTCGTAGATACCGAAATGGATGCTTCTGCCAGCCCTGTGCTTGATGCTATTGTGGAAAGTTCATCTGAGATTGATTCAGCCATAATCATGATTACCGATGACGACACGCTATATAGGAAATATGAAGGACATGTCGTTGCGCATGTCAAACGTAGTTTTCGTAAGAGCACGTTGCTAAGTGGCATACATCTCGCACTTAGCCATGGAGCGCCAAAGGATCGTCAACTTGGCAAAAAAATACTGTGTGTTGATGATGATGAAGAAATTGGGATATTCATTGCAAGATGTTTGGAAAATGAGGGATATGAAACCGAGTATTGTTCCACAGGCGAACGTGCTCTCGCCCTTGCTGCAACCCGGGAGTACTGGCTTGTTCTTCTTGATGTTGCCATTCCGGATATGGATGGCTGGACAGTCTGCCGCAATTTGAAAAACAATGCTGATCTGGCGGGCATTAAGGTATACATTGTCACGGCAAAATCCGTGGAGAACGAAGCCCATGAAATTCGTGACAGCGAAGCCGATGGATATCTGTTGAAGCCGTTCAAGGCCGACGATATTATTTCAGTTGTTCGTGCCTTTGATGCACAATCGGGGTATTCCCGGTTTATTTGATCCTGCGATGGTTCTGGTTTGTATTCAGAACCGTATTTGGGCTATAAACAGGGATTATTTTCTTACGATGTTTTCCTGACTGCGAAAGTTCCGAATGTCTACGAATAACAGTCTTTTTGATACGTACAAATTTCCAGAGGTAAAAAGGAAAAAGCCCTTCCTTACGCTTTGGCGGTTCAACCTGCCCTACGTGCGCCGTTACCTGGCGGGCGCTTTGTTGGCGTTGTTTTTCGTGGTTATAAACCTTGTCTTTCCGCTGGTGGTACGCGCTATTGTTTTTGGATTTTCAGAACAACAACTCACCTACAGCCGTCTGGCGTTCTATTTCAGCGTTTTGCTGGCTACAGCGCTTGGTGCCGGAATTGCCCGTTATTACCAGAGAACGCTAATGATCGGCGCATCACGCATGTTTGAGTATGACCTGCGAAACGCCTATTTTCACCGTATCCTTACCCTGTCGTCCCGCTTTTTCCATCGTATGCCTACGGGGGACATTATGGCGCGTGCCACCAGTGACATCAATCATGTCCGTGATTTTATCGGACCGGGGATCATGGGGACGGTGGATATGCTTGTCATTCCTTTCACGCTTTCCATGATGCTTTATCTCAGTCCGGCCCTTACAGTCTATGCGCTGTTGCCGTTGCCCGCTCTCACCATACTTGTGTATTTCTTCATCCGTTTTATGAACCGACAGTCGCAGATTGTGCAAGAAATATTTTCAACCATTTCTGACCGTGCCCAGGAAAATCTCACAGGGGCACGGGTTGTTCGTGCTTATGCCATTGAAGACCGGGAATTGAAGGCTTTTGAGGAGGTCTCGCAAAAGTATAAGCATGCAAATATCGTACTAGCTACGGTTATGTCCTTTACCTGGCCGCTTATTGATCTGCTTATAGGTATTGCCATACTGGTCATTATTTTTCAGGGCGGGCGCATGGTTATCGCTGGCACGCTGGCGCTGGGTGATTTCACAGCCTTCATGGTGGTGACCAGCATGCTTGCCTGGCCGCTGGTACAATTTGGGTGGGTATTAACCCTTTATCAGCGGGGATCGGTGAGCATGAACCGCATCAGTGAGGTGCTCAACACGCCTGTGGAAATAGAGGACAACGACAGTACTGTTCACGAAGCGCGTATCGAACAAGGACACATACGCTTCGAAAACGTGTGCTTCCGGTACGGCAACGAACACTCACAGCAGGAGGAGAATGCCTCATGGACACTGGAAGGCATTGACTTTGAAGTTAAGGCAGGGGAGACGCTGGCCATCGTCGGGCAGACCGGATCAGGAAAATCGACCATCATCTCGTTGTTGTGTCGCCTCTATGATCCGGATCAGGGTCATATTTATATTGATGGCCGAGAACTGCGACACTATCCGCTGCAGGCCTTGCGTTCCGCGATCGGGTGTGCGCCGCAGGATAGTTTTGTGTTTTCGGACAGCATCCGCGAGAACATACGCATGGCAAAGCCTGATATTGACGATACCGCCATTCAACATGCCTGTGAGGTAGCCTGTTTAGCGGGTGACATCGCTGAAATGCCAGACGGTCTGGATACGCTTCTCGGAGAACGGGGCATCAATCTGTCAGGTGGTCAAAAACAGCGGCTTATGTTGGCAAGGGCTCTTGCCCGCGACCCGGTGGTGTTGATTCTGGATGATACGCTGTCAAGCGTGGATGCCGATACAGAACAGGCCATATTGCATGAATTGCGGCGTGTGCTGGTTGCCCGCACCAGTATCATCATATCGCATCGTGTTTCTGCCATTGCCCACGCTGACCAGATTATTGTTCTGGAACAGGGCCGTATTGTGGAACGGGGACAGCATGAGGAACTGATAAGCCGTAACGGCTTATACAAACGCATGTATAAACGCCAAATGCTTGAAGCGAAACTGGACAAAGATGAATGACGGCTACCACATAAACGATGAATTGCAGCAACGTTCCTATGATGGAAGGTTAATGCGCCGGTTGCTGGGTTATACCCGTCCCTATCGGCGCGGGTTCATTGTGGCCACGGTTCTTTTGCTACTTCTATCCGTGCTAAATAACATTACACCATTGCTTATCATGCGGGCGGTGGACCGCTACATCAACAATCCTGCCCGTGTTCTTTTGGAAGGGGATACTGCAGAGACTGCTGAAATGGTGCAGGCCGATATGCACGGGTTGCTGCTGGTGGTAGCCGCGCTGGCTTTACTGCTGTTTGCCCAGGCATTGGTGCGCTATTTTCAGGTCTTTATGGTGAACGTTATTGGCCAGAAATGTATGTACGATATGCGTCTTGAAGTGTTCAATCACTTGCAAAAGCAATCATTATCTTTCATAGACCGCAATCCCGTGGGGCGTCTCTTAAACCGTATCACCAATGACATAGAAAAGATTCAACAAACCATCGTAGGTGGTGTCGTGGCTGTTATCAGCGATCTGCTCACCATTGTGGTAGTGCTTTTGGTTATGCTCTACGTGAATTGGCAGTTGGCCCTTATCGCGCTCAGTCCAGTCCCCTTTATTCTGGGGACGAGCATCGTATTTCGTAAGTACGCACAACATTCTTTTCTGGAAGTGCGTCGGAAGATAGCCCGTATTACTGCTTGGATGCAGGAACACATCAGCGGCATCAGCATTGTGCAATTGTTTGGCAGGGAGTCCCATGCGTTTAAGGAATTTGAAGCACGTAATGCGGATCACCGCGATGAATGGCTACAGCAGGTGCGCAATTTCGCCTTGTATTTTCCGGCGGTAGAGTTTTTGAGCACCTTGTCAACGGCGCTGATCATGTTGTACTGTGGTTCCATGTTCATTGTTACCGGCGAAGCAAAAACCGGTTTTGCTTCTGTGGGCACCATCTTCGCCTTTATTCTTCTGTCCGACCGTTTCTTCGGCCCCATACGCGCTCTGGCGGACCGCTATAACCTGCTGCTGGAAGCCATGGCGGCCTCGGAGCGGGTTTTCAAACTCCTGGACACAGAACCAGAAATACAGGACGTGCCAGACGCTGTGTCCACGCTACGATTTGAAGGTCGGATTATACTCGACAAGGTATGGTTTGCCTATGACAGTCCAGATGAAAAAGAGAAAAGCGAGCAACGCTGGATATTGCAGGACATTTCCCTGGAAATACAGCCCGGCGAACATGTAGCGGTTGTCGGCCATACCGGAGCGGGTAAGAGCACCCTTTTGAATCTTCTGTCCCGGTTCTACGATGTGCAACAGGGCAACATCATTATTGATGAACGTAATATTCGGGATTACCAACTCCGGTCGTTGCGAAAACAGATAGGCGTAGTGTTACAGGAACCGTTCCTCTTTTCTGGTACCATCGAATCCAACATTCGACTGGGTAATATGGACCTTGGCATGGAACGAATCCGTGAATGTGCTTCCTATGTCAATGCCGACAAATTTATTGAACACCTGCCTGGCGCCTACCAGTATCATGTGGGTGAACGAGGGTGTAATCTGTCTACCGGACAGCGGCAACTCATCGCATTTGCCCGCGCCATTGCACACGACCCTGCAGTACTCGCTCTTGACGAAGCCACCTCAAGCGTGGATTCCGAAACAGAACACCTCATACAGGAAGCTATCGAAAAACTGTTGCGAAGCCGCACCAGCATCGTCATCGCACACCGGCTTTCCACCATCCGCAATGCCGACCGCATTATCGTAATGCACCATGGACGCATCCGCGAAACAGGCACCCACGAAGAACTCCTGAAGCAAGATGGGCTGTACAAAACGCTTTATGAATTGCAGTATTGTGATTAGGGGGTGGTCTAGTAGCAAGTACAGCAAAGATTTATTGTCCGCAAATTACGCAGATTTATACCGATTATGACGATATGAAGTGATTTTAATAATCTGCGAATATCTGCGTAATCTGCGGACAATAACCGTCGCCACTATTGCGAAAAAGCCGCGGTCAGGATTAAGGAAATCACAAAAGTCCACATCATAAAAAACATTGCTGCTGCACTATCCATAACCAAACTCCTTATTGTTGATGTGTAGGATGTTTCTGTTAATCACTACAGTATATTAGACGATCTGAAAAGGTTAAATATTCACGAACATCAAAAGAAACATCCCACATCCTGCGGCAATTCCCTTCGATTCGTTCATTTAATTGTATTTATCGTTACGTTAAAATTGCAATCGCATGTCAAATAAACATATTCTATAAGGCAGTTGACAGGAGTGATGCCCGCATTCTTTGGGCAAATAACAACAAAGTCCATGGAGGATTACACTGTGTCTTTAACTGTTATTGATTATATCAGCATTGTGGCCTTTATTGGCGTGGTGCTTGGCGTAAGCATGTATAAAAGTCGTCAAAAGAAGGACAGCGCAGGCTACTTTCTGGCGGACCGCGGCGCCACATGGTGGCTCATAGGCTTTTCACTCATTGCTGCAAATATTTCTACGGAGCAGTTTGTGGGTATGAGCGGCGCTGGCGCGGGTAACGCCGGACTTGCAATTGCCAGTTATGAATGGATTGCAGCGATTACGCTGGTATTTGTCGCTATCTTCTTCCTGCCCCGTTTCCTGAGTGCCGGCATTTTCACTATTCCCGAATATCTGGAATACCGCTATAACGCCGCAGCGCGAACGGTGATGTCTCTTTTTCTCATGGTGGTGTATGTATGCGTAACCATCGTTGCTGTGGTCTATTCCGGTGGGCTTACGATCCACGCTATATTTGGCTGGCCGCTGGTTCCCAGTATCTGGGTTATAGGTGTGCTTGCCGCTGCCTATACAACCTTTGGAGGGTTGAAAGCGGTTATTTGGGCTGACCTCATACAGGGTTCTGCACTCATCCTTGGTGGCGCGATCGTGCTGTATTTCGGGTTACATGCCATGACACCGGACGGCGGACTTGTGGCAGGATGGGGTTCGTTCATGGAGCAGGCTGGCGACAAAATGCACATGAGTTTAGGCAACGACCACCCGGAATTGCCCTTCACCGCTCTGTTCTTCGGTATCTGGATTCCGAACTTCTACTATTGGGGCTTGAACCAATACATCACGCAGCGTACCCTGGCATCTAAGAGCTTAAGCGAAGGCCAGAAAGGCGTTCTGTTTGCCGCTGCCTTGAAACTAATTATTCCCTTCGTTATCGTAATTCCCGGTATTATGGCATGGATCCTGTATCCGGCAGAATTGGGCGGCGGTGAAACGGCAAAGGATGCCGCTTATCCCTTGTTGGTAAAAAATCTGGTGCCAGCTGGACTCAGCGGCTTCATGCTTGCGGCGCTGGCCGGAGCGGTGATGAGCTCGCTCGCCTCCATGCTTAACTCTGCGTCCACTATCTTCACGATGGACTTGTTCAAGCGTTTCATAAAGCGTGACGCTACGGACAAGCAAATGGTGTTTACGGGCAGGTTGACGACAGTTATCTTTGTGGTCATCGGCTGCCTTATTGCCCCGCAACTGGCAGACCCCCGTTTCGGCGGCGTATTCAAATATATTCAGGACTTCCAGGGGTTCATCTCGCCGGGCATCCTTACCGCTTTCGTATTTGGCCTGATTATCAAACGTACACCGGCAACTGCCGCCATTGCCGCCATGATTGCTAATGTACCGATTTATGGAATCCTGCATTTTGGGTCGGTACAAACGGCCATAGTGAAAGCAGTACCCTTCATGGGTTCCATGAGCGAAGATGGCGTGGGCAGTGTCGCCTTCCTGAACCAGATGGCGATTACCGCCGCCTGCCTTACCCTGATCATGGCGATTGTAACTGCCATCAAACCGCTAAAAGAGCCTGTCGTCATGCCTGTCAATAAAGACTTCAATATGGAACACACGAAAGTCGTTCCCGTGGCAGGTACGGCCATTATTCTGATGACCATAGTGTTGTACTACATTTTCTGGTAGAAGAAGAATATAGAAAAAATGTAGGGTGGGTGAAGCGAATGCGAAACCCATCAAACATACGATTATATCGTGCATGGTGGGTTCCGCATTCGCTTCACCCACCCTACGACTAAATATCTTTCTTTTCGCCAGCAACATCCAATAGTCTTTGTTCCAGTACTGGCGCGATGAAACGACCGGCCTGTTTTAATGATGATAGACCAATCTTTATCGAAGGGATTACCTGTTTCTTTTTGGCAATGAGAATAATGCCGCCCGTGCCAATTACTGATAGCCCTAAGGAATAAGCACAACGGCGGGCTTGGGCATCATCAAGTACAGCGTGATATTCCTGATGATTGTAGACGTGGTTGATAAGAGGAGAGGCATTGACAACAATAGTCTTAATCGGCATTTGCAGATTCTCTCAACAATTCATCCATTGAATACTGAAACGGCGATACTTTTGCTTCTGAAAGCGCGGTGATAAAGTCTGAACGTGAAAGTCCGGCAATCTCCGCGCCCTTCCCCTGAGATATTTTTCCCTGTTCATACCACTTTGTGGCGGCGGCAATGCGCAACTCACTAGCAAAGAGTTCTGGCGGCACATGAAGTGCTGCAAAAACTGATTCCGGAAAATCTATCGTTATCGTTGTCATAATGGTATCTCCTTGCTATACACAGTATACCAGAACAATTATCACAGTGTCTCAATGGTGATATGTGTATTCGTATAGATGCAGATTTCTGCGGCGATGCGCAAGGACTTGTCCACGATTTCCTGGGCGTTGAGGTCGGTATGGTTTGAGAGGGCGCGGGCGGCTGCGAGGGCATAGGAGCCGCCGCTCCCGATGGCGAGGATGCCGTCTTCCGGTTCGATGATTTCACCGCCACCGGAGATGAGCAGCGACATATTCCGGTCGCTCACGGCAAGAAGCGCGTTCAACTGGCGCAGGTATTTGTCGGTACGCCATTCTTTGCCCAGTTCCACGGCAGCGCGGAGCAGGTTCTTGTTGAACTCCTTCAGTTTGCCTTCAAAACGCTCGAAGAGGGTGAAGGCGTCCGCCACAGCGCCCGCGAATCCTGCCAGCACTTCGCCGTCAGCAAGGCGACGCACTTTGGTGGCATTCCCTTTCATGATCGTGTCGCCAATGGTTACCTGGCCATCGCCGCCCATGGCGACAACACCGTTTTTCCGGACGCATAATACGGTTGTGCCGTAAAATGTTTGTGTCATGTTCGTTTCTCCAATCTGCAGTAAGTTTTGTAATTGCGACTATGCTTTTCTATTATACCTGTTGGAAACGGTATAATTCCCTTTAGTGGTCGTCATTGCGAGGTACGAAGCAATCTCAACAACTCTCATGTCATTACTGTGCACCGGATTGCTTCGTACCTCGCAATGACGGGTTTAATAGTTGGCTGAATGAATCATGGAGAACCCCTATGTCTCTCAGAAGAAAATGGCGGCGCTGGGTTAACAGCCGTAAATTTGTGCGCGTCGGCAAGCGTTGTAGTATTGATGGCTACAACATTGAAATTGACGGCCATGTAGAACTGGAAGATTTCTGCAAGGTGCGCAGCAACACCATCATGCGCACCAACGGCGGCGGCAAGATTCTGATCGGCACCTATTCCGGAATCAGTTATAATTGTGTTTTCGAGGCGCGTACTATCATCCAGATAGGCAAGTACACGGGCATTGCCGAGTTTTGCGTTATCCGGGACACGAACCATGCGGTGATCGGCACTTCCGAACACTGGCGGCTTACACCCCACATCTCGCAGCCCATCGTGATAGGCGACGGCTGTCTCATCGGAAGCGGGTGCTATATTTCGCCTGGCGTTGCCATTGGCGACGGCGCGGTGATTGCCCAGCACAGTGTGGTGACAAAAGACGTGAGGCCCTTCGAGGTCTGGTCCGGCAACCCGGCGCGCAAGGTGGCGCACCGGATCCATGGCATCCCGGAGACCATGCAGAAACGCTATCAGGAACTGCTCGACACCTATGGCGTTCGCGACATCCGCCACGGGTTCCAGAAACAGGCAGAAGAAATCCGCGACGCAGTAAACCTTGAGGGCAACCGCGCCGCGGAGGAACGTGATCGGCTTATGGCGTTGTTTGCTGCTGAACCAAAGGACAGCGAAACAACTTCGTAATTTATGATTGTCCCGGGGCAATATAGGTGGTCGCTATGAGCGACTGATAATCATTCACCTGCCCGCCGTCCAGACAGCACTCGATGATGGTCTTGCCGAGGGGGTGCAGTTCGGGAACCATGAACTGGCGGATATGGCGGTGGAAGAATTCCGTCAGAATTTCGGCGCCTTCGTCATAGGCGGCATCGCCCACTTCGGGCTGTGTGTTTACCTGCAGCAGCCAGCGGGGTACAGAATAACCCTCCAGGGTGACATGCTGCAAGGCATGCCCCAGCAGCGGGCATCGGGCTGGACGGAACTGGTCGGTCTTGAACTTCGCAATACCCCGTCGCGCAAGGTATTCACGGGTGATCCATTGCGGCATAAAGCCGACTTTCCAGGCGCCCACATTCTGATTCGGACACAGAATATGAACCACCTTGGGTGTCGCCAGTATCTGGTTCAAGAGTAGGTTGGCATGTTCCACTTTCAAGCCCGGCGCAAAGGGCCAGTAGGAACCGACACCCTCAGAGGTCATTCCTTCGGAATCCACTATGCTCGGGTTGTCATGGCCGCGGGGCGCCACAAGTCGCCACAGCCAGGACAGCGACGGCGGCAACAGGTGGAACAGTCCGATGATTCCATACGTGGGGTGTGCGGCGGTGCAAGGCGGTGTGCGCACGCCCAGACTGCGGATGTCCACCGCAACCGGCTCTTCTACAACATCCGGCATGGCGCGGCGCGGCAGGATAACCCGCGGGTTTGGACAGGGTTTGTTGGGCATATCCATGGTGTGTTCCCAGATAAGGGCGCGGCTATTGGGTACGGCATCTATATTCAGGAACAACAGTGGTTCTTCCGGTTGTGCCGTTAATGCCTCAAACATCGGATCCGTACCGTAGCTGTCAATGTGATTTACACGGACAAACCAGGCGTTTTCCGCGTCTACAACAGTCAACTTGCCGTCGCCTTTTTGTATGGAGGGATGGCAGAGCGCCATGTCGTCCGTTACGGGACGCAGTGCGCAGCCACGCGGGATTTCCAGAAACCGTCTTTCATCGGTAACTGTATTCACGCCCAGCAACAGACGTCCGTCTGCTTCGCGGTGTGCTACTTCCAGCATTTCGCTTTTGCCGCCACCGCTGGCGCCTTCGTGCATGATGGTCAGCGTGTTGTCGTAAGGGGTCACCACCTGTACCACCGAACAGTGGGCCGTCACCCAGCCTTCCCGTTCACCGAGTCCCAGCAGGCTTCCGTATACGCCTTTTTTGGCGCTCGGTCCCGGGTACAGGTTGTACGCAAAGATTTCATGGCTTTGCTTGCCCCGTTTATGCACCACAACCTGTTTGCCGTCGAAGTGGGTGTGCCGGAAGGGCGGCGCAATATAGAGAATAAGTTGCGGACTGAATTTGGAGGGAAGGTCTTCGGGGGGGATGATCCCTTGAAGCATGGCGAGTCCAAGCGCAAAGAACCCTGCGTTGGCGGGCGCAATTACCATCGCATCCATGCCCATCTTGCGACGACCCGCCACAAAGCCGAATACGGCAAGTTCCTGTTCTTTCAGCCATGCCATCGTTTCCTGGCGCAACGGTTCAAAAGAACCGTTGAAGCGTTCCGCGTAGGTGGGTTTGTCGGTAGGCAAATCGTCTCCGATTACCATGCAGTCCGGATCGCGGCGACGCATATAAATATCCGTGTAATTCGCGCAGATGCCATTGCGCACCCGTGCAACAGTTGCCTCTACCACAGTGCCTTTACCGGGCACATCGTAGCCCACCTCAAAATAGTCGCTGTCCGCACCACCACAGGCAAGGTCTACCAGCTCCGTGGTAGTTGCAGCAACAGTAACCTTGGGACTTGCTTCCAGAATGGCTTGGGCTTCGGGAGGCGGATTGAACAACCGCCATCGGTCTGTTTGTTTGTCTTTGTTCTGTTGCATGCTTTTGCTCCTGTAGTTGTTTCGCGGGTTATCAGCAGAAATTTGGGTATAAACGTATGCGCAGGCGAAAAAGATGACACCTTTAGTCGGTTATTTTACTGCAAACCACCTGATCGTAGTCGTAAACCCCTGCAATGTGCCCGCCCGGCGGAATCACCAGAAATTGTTCTTCCGGCCAATTGCCCGTTATCAAAGATTCAATAAGACGAATGCTCCCCGGCAGATGTTGCATGTTTTTGCCTGCCGACTGCATATACGCTTTTATCCGTTCAATAAGTACGTCTATATGGGTTTCAGGAACATCAATTAACGGAATGTCCGGGCTATCATGGTGTGCCGTCAGGGCATCCACGAGATAACGGGCGTTTTCTTCGCCATAGATTTCAGCCAGTTCCAGGAAAGACTGTCCGCCCTGACCGAAAGAACGGGCGTCTCCGTCAGAGAAAACAGAATCGCCGCGCTCTGAATACCCCACCGAGGTCCATGCCTGACTGGGATTGCCGCCAAAGTGTTCTTCAAATGCCTGTTTCGATCCCAGAAACAGGGTGGTGCAGTCGTGGGCGCGGGGGATCACCAGCGGAAACCGTTTGGCAGTAAGGCCGATGGTCGCATTGCCGCATAAGCCATAAGCCAAAAGCACGGCATCATAGGCAATATCGCCCTCAGCGGCGACATCAATCTGCTCCTGCAACAGTTCCCGCAATCGGGAAGGGTGGTTATGCTCTCCTTTTGCGAAAAAGGACAGGTCTAGGGTGTTGGGCGATCGTGCGGCGCACCAGCATACCTCACGGGTGAGTACGTCGCAAGCCAGAACACGGAAATGCATAGAGTTCTCCTGTTTACATTTAGTTGGCACAGTAACCATGCGCAACGGGCAATTATTCCCCGGACTTGGCAGTATTGCTCTTGAGAAACTCATCCAACGCTCGCCACGGCAGCACCGCGCACTTGATGCGCATGGGATAAGCGCGTACGCCAGCGAAAGCCGCCAGATTACCCAGCGCAGCCTCGTCAACAGGTGCATCGGGCGATTCCTGAAGCATCGAATGAAACGCCTGATAAAGGGCATGAAACCCATCCACGGTTTTGCCCTGTAATATCTCTGTCAGCATGGAGGCGCTTGCCTTGGAAATGGCACATCCGTTCCCTTCGAAGGTGATTGCCGAAAATGTCTGATTCTCCAGTTGAATATACAGTTTGAAGGTATCGCCGCACAGAGGATTATACGCATCAATCACGGCGGTTGCATCATCCCTTTTGGAATAGTTCTTCGGATGTTTGTTATGTTCAAGAATCAGCTGTTCATAGAGCACATTAGACTCCGACATTACGCAAAAACCTTTCTTACCTGGTGCAGCCCGCGTACCAGAGTGTCAATATCCTGCTTCGTGTTGTAAAGGCCAAATGAGGCGCGGGCTGTGGCCGGTATGCCATAAAACTGCATCAGCGGTTGGGCACAATGATGACCGGAACGGATGGCTACGCATTCATGGTCCAATAACTGGGCAATATCATGAGGATGGGCGCAGTCCATGGTAAATGATAGCACACTGGATTTGTGGGTTGCAGTGCCGAGTATGGTAAGCCCCTCGATTGTTGTCAACGCTTCCGACGCATACTGCAACAATTCCTGTTCGTGTTTTATGATGCTATCCATACCGATACCCTCAAGGTACTCAACAGCAGCAGCCAATCCTGCAGCGCCGGCGATGTGCGGCGTGCCCGCCTCAAACTTCTCAGGGGCGTTTCTGAAGGTAGTTTCATCAAAAGTCACCGTGGTGATCATGCCACTGCCGGTCTGGAAGGGACACATCGCTTCCAGCAGTTCTGTGCGCCCACATAACACGCCGATGCCGGTAGGACCATACATTTTGTGACCGGAGCAACAGAAGAAGTCTGCCCCCATTTCCTGCAGAACAATTTTCAGGTGCGCCGCACTCTGGGCGCCATCCACGAGGCATACTGCCCCCTGACTTCTTGCCTTGCTGCAAATATCCCGAACAGGATTTACTGTGCCGAGCACATTGGATATATGCGTTACGGCTACGAGTTTCGTTCGTTCATTCAGCAGACGGTCAAATTCGGCCATGACCAATTCCCCCGATTCGGTGATGGGAACTACCCGAAGATTCGCGCCTGTTGACCGGCACAGCATTTGCCAGGGCACGATATTCGAATGATGTTCCATCTGGGTTATCAGAATTTCATCATCGGCATGCAAGAAGGATTGTCCGAATCCATGAGCCACCAAGTTTATGGACTCCGTGGTACCGGAAGTAAACACGGTTTCGTAGCCAGCATCGGCGCCTAGAAATCCGCTGACAGTTTTTCGTGCAGCATCATAGCTTTCGGAAGCCTTCTGACTGAGATAATGCAGACCACGATTCACATTGGCATTTTGGCAGGTGTAAAAGTTCACCAGCGCGTCAATGACGCACTGGGGCTTCTGGGTCGTAGCGGCGTTGTCCAGGTAAGCAGGCAATTTACCCTGTATCGGGACACGGAGTATTGTAAAATCGTTGCGGAAAGCATCGTTATCTTTGTTGGCGTGAGTACTCAATATTGTCTTTCAATTGTAAGTTAGTGTCTTTATATTATGCCCTGTTCAGTCGGACAATAGAAAATCAGGCTTTTGCACAAGACAAAAGCCTGATAATTTCAGTCATGGTTGCTTACTTAAAGCAAGCAGATTCTGCTTAGATGTTCGCCATCAAACCACCAACGAAACTGGCAACTGGTCCGTTAATTGGTCCGGGGCCAAATTCTTCATAGCGCATGAATTCAACGTGGCCGTCCATGTATAGAATATTGGAGCCGCCTGGGATGTGGTTGAATTCTTGAAGGCTGGTGGAAACACCGTCAGCCATGAGAAAAAGTGTACTCTGTGCCATTGCCGAAGCGCCGGGGTTATTAATGTCGGTAATCATGAAACGTTCAATACCTTCGCGGAACCGATATACCTTTGTGCTTGTGCTGCCCGGTCCGCCGCCATTACCAAATCCTGCAGGAACAGTGGCATCATCCAGTAATTTTTTAAATACATAATCAGCTGTATTGGCATCGGCCCCGGAATTAAGCAGCAAGGTTAATTCGCGGTCTAAAGCAGTTGCGACCATCTGTGTAGGCGCATCCACGTTAACACTATTAATCGGAATCTGCGTTATAAAAGCAGGGTCATTGGGAAACAGATCAAAAACATAACCCATATACCAGTAACTGTCATCAGCAGACTGCATACCCGAATAACCACCAGTGCACATGATGTTAAAGATGGGATCGCCAACCGAAACGACTGCGCCGCTATTGGTGACAAACGGCGATTTACATAAGGCATCTCCTGGGTCATTATTAGGATCAGAAGGGCAATAATTAATTGCCGGATCCGTGAGATATTCAGGATAGAGGCTGCCCATATAAGCACCGGCGGCAATCACAAACTGCTTTGAGGTTCCACCTTCATTATTGCAATCAGAAGTACCATCCCAAGCTGGGGCAGCGCACATGGGGGGATAAGATTCCCCTTTGGATTCATTCGAATACATCTTGAATACCAGCCCCCATTGTTTCAGATTGTTCTGGCAGCTGGAGCGGCGCGCTGCTTCACGGGCGCGTGCAAGGGCCGGGAGCAGAATGGCGGCAAGAATACCGATAATGGCTATAACGACCAACAGTTCAATGAGCGTAAATCCTTTGTGTTTTTTTAGCATCTTGATTTCTCCTTATTTTTGATACAAAAAGCATACAACACACACAAGACAAAAAGACGTCGTGACAACAGCGGACGGTAATCAATTACCGCATGGTGTAGGAAAAAGCCTCCAAATTCCTCCTGTGTTACATGAACAAAAAGGCTTACCGCCACTATTAAGCACTTTTCAACTTTACGAACCAAGTTTATTCTATCACAACCCATCCTGATTTTCAAGCACGAATTTCAGATTGTTGTACAGACACTTTTGATAATACAATTTACAATTGAAGTCGGAAAACTTTACTGAAATGTAATTGCCCGGTAAGTCTGGCAATCTATGGTTATTGTGCGTTCAAAAATACCGTCATTCACGCGAAAGCGGGAATCCATTGCCATAACAACAGTGTATCCGCTGTTTTCTGGATTCCCGCTTTCGCGGGAATGACGGTATTTCGCTGTCACTAAGGTACATTAAGCGATCTGCGTGACAGTTTCTCTGAAATTACGAATCAATCTGGAGTATAATGGCAGGAACAAAAGAAGGAGGAGACATGAGATACTTCACACGCAATGGGATGCTTTGTACGACACCACTGTTCTGCCTGCTATTTTTAACTCTTGGATGCACGGATCAGCCACAGGACTATGCCTCTTTTATTCCAGAAAAAGGGCTTTACGATGTGCGTATCCTGCGTGATACCTGGGGAACACCGCATATATACGGTGTCCGTGATGCTGATACGGCGTATGGTCTCGGTTTTGCCCATAGCGAAGATGATTTCGTTTATATGGAAGAGACTATTCTCACCGTGCGTGGCGAACTTGCACGTAAACTTGGCCGGGACTGGGCAAAATTCGATTATATCGTTTCCCTTTTCCGAGTCAGAGAGTTTACTGAGCAACACTACGATACCGAGATAAGTGATGAATTGCGTGCTGTAGCGGAAGGATACGCTGCGGGTATTACGCACTTTGCTGCGCTTAATCCCGACAAAATGCCGCACATAAAACTTCCGGTCACGGGTAAAGACATCATCGCCGGGGTCATGCTGAAGGCACCTTTCTTTTACGAATTACATCGGGCACTTCAAAAGATGCTTGAAAGCGGCAGCATTAAAATGGACAAAGCAGGCGTTGTGGCTTTTAACGCCCTTCGGGACAATCCTTTCAGTCGCGACCTGCCCATTGGTTCCAACGCCTGGGCGGTGGGACCCGCCAGAAGTGCCGATGGGGCCACGCGCCTTGCCATCAACAGCCACATGCCGTGGGAGGGACAGGTGACCTGGTACGAAGCGCACCTTCACAGCGAAGAAGGCTGGGACGTTATCGGCGGCACCTTCCCCGGTGGCCCCATGATTTTCAAAGGGCATAACGCGAACATGGGCTGGTGTCATACCATCAACCGGCCCGGTCTTGCAGACATATACGAACTCACCATGAATCCGGATAACCCGTATCAATACGAACTGGACGGGGAATGGAAAGAACTCGAACGGGGCACGGCGCGGATGAACGTGCGCCTGTGGGGCAACCTCATTATTCCTGTGAGCAAGGAAACCTTGTGGTCTGTACATGGTCCCGTAGTGCGTCAGGGGAACAGAACGCTGGCGTTGCGTTTTGTAGGCTATGGCGAAGCACGTCCCCTGGAACAATGGTTTCGCATGAACAAGGCGCAGAATCTTGACGATTTTATGGCAGCCATGAATATGGGGGAAATGTTATCCTTTAACACCCTCTATGCCGATCGGGATGGCAACCTGTTTTACGCCTACGTAGGAAAATTTCCGGTGCGTGCGCAGGAGTTTAACTGGAATGAAATACTGCCGGGCAATACCTCAAAAGCCATCTGGACAGCGTATCACCCTTTCAGTGACGCGCCCCAGGTGCTGAATCCTCCTTCGGCATTTATACAAAGCTGCAACAGTGGTCCCTTCTATACCACGGTGGGAGAAGGGAATCCTTTGCCGGAACAGTTCACCCCGGACATGCGCATTGAGACCCATCGGACAAACCGATCTGGACGGGCGCTTGCGTTGTATGGCGGAGATACTTCCATCACCAGGGAGGAGTTTTACGCTTACAAATACGACAAAGTCTACACCCCCGTTTCCCGGTTTGCCAGCTGGCAGCGGGACGTGGCGGCAGCGGAACTGGCCCCTGATTCGGATCTCGCTGAAGCGGTGGCGTTGATTGGCGGTTGGGATTTGTCCGGAACCCCTGACCGCAAAGAAACAGCGCTGGCTATGCTGGCGATGGAATTGGGCCCTTCAGAAAATTCCCCTGCTGATGAGCCGGATGCGCTGAAGAAGCTGCGTAGTGCAGTGGAGTACATGCTGGAAAAGCACGGCCGGATAGACGTGCCCTGGGGAGAGATGCTGCGATTGCGACGGGGGAATACAGACCTTGCCCTTGGCGGGTGTCCGGACTGCTTGCGCGCTGTGGACATCAAATTGCAGGAGGATGGTCGTTTTGTCGGTATCAATGGGGATTGCTTCTACCAGATAGTGGAATGGACAGCAGATGGGGAAATGCGCTCGGAAAGCGTGCATCAGTACGGTACGGCTGCCTCCGACGTGGACTCGCCCCATTACGCGGATCAGGCGGAACTGTTTGCGTCGGAAACAATGCGGCCCACTCTATATTATGAAAAAGATATTCGTGCCAATCTGGCCCGTGAATATCGTCCCGGTGATTTTGCGGGCTCATGGTACGACATGCCATAATACATGCTTTAGTAGGCGTACCGTCCCAGGTGCGCCAAAATCCGCGTTGTAAGATGGCGCACCTGGGAAGGTACGCCTACTAAAGCAGCAAATTAAAGCCGTTTTCCTTGTTCTTTTTGCTTTCAACAGGGGCTAACGCGTAAAGTATACGGCG
>CAZBNU010000007.1:0-1885 GCA_964493075.1 uncultured Nitrospirales bacterium
ATGGGTGTCTGCTGTCGTTGACAGGCTGAAACCAAAACCAAAGAACTTAATAAAATACTGACCATCAATAGGCGTCCCATACAGTATTCCTTTCACTCTCGCCAACCACTGGCGGTTCCTCAATAGTATGTCTATGCACACGCACACAAACACCAGACTTTGTACCTTGAATACTATCAGAACCCCACATCTTAATCAATTCTAGATACGGAGATTTTTAAAAATTCAATCTGCGCAAATCTGCGTCATCTACGGATTAAATATTCTTTCTATCATCATAGTCGTCGGTTTGTGAAACCCTGCAAAAACTTGCTACACTGATTCGAAGAGATTCAGGGTTTGATATTTTCCGAAAACATAAAAAAGCAGATATTTACAGTTCGAGAAAGTGTTAATTGACATAGACAGTAAGGTCTGTGCGTATTTTTTAGCGAAGGCTAAATGGCGCGGTGGATGCGCCGTAACCCGCCTGCAGCGGCGGTAAAAGGAATCTGATTATGCCGAAGATTGCAATGATTGGTGCTGGAAGTATTGTATTCTGCAAAACCCTGTTTCTGGATATTGTGGCGACGCCCGCATTAAAGAACAGCGAATTCCGGTTCATGAGCCGCACCCTGCCGAAACTGGAGCGGATGAAGAAATTCGCAGACCGCGTTATCAGCGAGAACAATCTCGAAGCTACGGCCATGATCACCACCGACCGCCGCAAAGCACTGGAGAACGCCGATTACGTCATTGTCATGTTGCAGGTGGGCGGTGTGGACGCCTTCGCGCTGGACTACGAAATCCCCATGAAGCACGGTGTGGACCAGTGCATCGGCGACACCCTGGGACCTGGCGGCCTGTTCCGCGCCCTACGCACCATCCCGGTGATGATGGACATTGTGAAGGATATGAAAGAACTCTGCCCGAACGCGACCCTGCTGAACTACGTCAACCCCATGGCGTCGGTCTGCTGGGCGCTGGGCAAAAACCCCGGCCTGCAATATGTGGGACTGTGCCACGGCGTGCAGACCACGCTCGATCTGATCGCCGGTTATGTCGGGCTGCCGAAAGAAGACATTGACTATATGGCGGCGGGCATCAACCACATGGGCTGGTTCCTGAAAATGGAACACAAGGGCAAGGACCTCTATCCCTTGTTCAAGGAGAAGTGCGAACTGCCCGAATACTACATCAACGAAAAGGTGCGCATCGAAGTTATGCGGCATTTCGGCTATTTCATGACCGAAAGCACAGGCCATCTTTCGGAATATGTGCCGTGGTTCCGGAGCAGTAAAAGGGCGCTGGATACCTACTGCGACGAACCGGCCTTCGGCGGCGAAACGGGCGCCTACCTGGGCTGGTGCCGACTGATTGCAGACAAACTCGAAGATGTAGATATGCTGGCAGAAGAACCGGCCACCATTCCCAAGCGTAGTGTGGAATACTGCTCGTACATTCTGGAAGCGCTGGAAACAGGCGTACCCTTCAAGTTCCAGGGCAATGTGCGCAACGACGGCTATATCACCAACCTGCCGGAGGGCTGCTGCGCGGAAGTGCCCGTGTTTGCCGACAAGATGGGATTGCACCCGGTGCGTGTGGGCGCGCTGCCCGCACAGTTGGCCGCGCTTAACCAGACCAACGTAACCGCGCAGGGGCTTACGGTGGAAGCGGCGCTTACCGGCGACCCGGAACTCGTGGTAGCTGCCGCCGCGCTTGACCCGCTCACCTGTGCATGCCTGACCCTGAAAGAAGTTCGGGACATGGTGGCGGAGATGTTGGAAGCGGAAGCACAATGGCTGCCCCAGTTCGCGGTAAAGCCCCTGAAAGCCACACCGGCCATCCCGACACCGCCCGGCACGAAGCATGCCGAAGTACCCCTTGACCCGGCGCTGGCCGTGGT
>CAZBNU010000007.1:1985-21453 GCA_964493075.1 uncultured Nitrospirales bacterium
CACCGCCCGGCACGAAGCATGCCGAAGTACCCCTTGACCCGGCGCTGGCCGTGGTACACCGTTTTGGGGAACTGGCGGAAAAGGCTTCGTCGTAGGGACACGGACGAACACGGACGTACACAGACCTACAAGGATGGAAAGAATATGAGTACTGTAAAGGATGAAGTCAGAGCGCTTCTGGATAAACTTCCGGATGACTGCACGAGAGAAGATATACAATATCACCTCTACGTAATCGAAAAGATTCAAAAAGGGATTGACCGCGCAGACCGTGAAGGCACGATAAGCCAAACTGATATAGAACATGAACAAGGAGTAAACCATGTATAAACTTATTGCCGTAACGATTATTCTCGCAACAACCACATTAGCGGAACCGGGCGCATTACGGTTTGAACGTGTGCCCATCAGCGAACGTACCTATGAGGCGGCCTCCATTTTCGATGTAAACAACGACGGTGTGCTCGATTTGTTTTCAGGCGCTTATTGGTATGCCGGGCCGGATTTCAAAACGTCGCACAAGGTTACCGAAATTGATGGTCAGGATACCTATTACGACGATTTTTCGAATTATCCAATGGATGTTAATGGTGACGGGTTGCTGGATGTTGTTACCGGCGGCTGGTGGAACCAGGCGTTGCTCTGGCGCGAGAATCCCGGTAACGACGGGGAATGGACCAATCATAAGATTGCCGATATCGGCAATGTGGAACGCGCTTTTTTTCATGACATGGACGGCGACGGCATCATGGAAGTCATTCCCAATACACCGGGCAACCCTGTACGCATTTTCAAACTCGTTACCGATGCAAATGGCAAGGGCACAGGCGAGTTCAAGATGTACCTGATCACCGAAAAACCGCAGGGACACGGCCTGGGCGCCGGGGATGTTAACGGGGACGGACGTGCAGATATTGTGCTGAGCCAAGGCTGGCTGGAAGCGCCGGAGGACCCGCTGAACAATCTCGATAAATGGCAATGGCACGAAGAATATGATTTTCCGCATGCCAGCGTTCCCATTATTGTGTACGACGTGAATGAAGACAACCTGCCCGATTTTATCGTGGGAACCGGACATGGCTATGGGTTGTATTGGGTGCAACAGGGCAAAGATGCGGACGGTAAGCGCACCTGGGAAAAACATGATATTGATACAGAACGTTCCCAGTTCCACGACCTGCAACTGGCGGATATTGACAAAGACGGCGAAATTGAATTGATAACAGGAAAACGCTACCATGCCCACAACGGGAAAGATCCGGGCGCTGAAGACCCGTTGTTTCTTTCCTACTACGAAGTTAATAAAGGCGAGTTCAAGCGCTTCGATATTGACTACGGCCCTGCGGGTAAGGCAAGCGGCGCGGGCATCTATTTCTGGATGGCTGATGTTGACAGTAACGGCTGGCTGGATGTGTTCGCACCAGGCAAAGACGGCTTGTTTCTGTTCCTTAACCAGGGTAACAACTAACAACAAACAAGGAGATGATATATGGAACTGACACGAAGAGGTTTCTTGCGACAGACTGCGCTAGGTTCGGCGGGATTGGCCGCCCTGTTGCAGTTGAAGGCAAGCGGCACCGTGAATATCCGGTTAAGCGCCTGCGACTGGTCCATTGGCGCACGAAGCGATCCCAAGGGGTTCGACATTGCCAAGGAGATTGGGCTGGATGGTCTGGAAATATCGCCTACCGCTGACGTCGGAGATACCATGAAGCTTGCCGATCCGGCGTGGCGGCAGGTATACAAGGATGCTGCGCAACGCACCGGATTGGTGATTTCCTCCGTTGCCATGGGACACCTGAACAGTTATCCTTTTGCCACCGATGAGCGCGCCCCGGCATGGCTGGAACAAACCATAGAAGCTACTGCGGACTTTGGCGCAAAGGTCATCCTGCTCGCGTTCTTCAGTGACGGCGATCTTCTGGAAAAGAAAGGACTCCTCGGACGGGGCGGCGGCCTGAAGGAAAAGGAAGTGGACGCAGTAGTAGAACGGCTTATCAAGGCAGCCCCAATTGCAAAAGACGCGGGGGTTATCATCGGCTTGGAAAATACCCTGTCCGCAGAGCAGAATATGTCTATCATCAACCGGGTGAACCATGACTCCGTGCAGGTTTATTACGATGTGGGCAATTCCACCTACAACGGTTATGACGTGCCCGCCGAAATACGCATGCTGGACAAGAAAATATGTCAGATTCATTTCAAGGACGGCGGCTTCTACCTCGGTAAAGGGAAGGTGGACATGGACGCTGTGGCGAAGGCGATGAACGATATCAATTACGATGGTTGGGTAGTGCTTGAGACTGCCGTTCAAGAAAACGACCTCGTGGGCACATTCACTAAAAACGCTGCATTTGCACGCAGCATGTTTTAACAGGAAAGGGAATTAACATGTCTCAAGAGAATAAAAACAACATTCAGCGACGCACCTTTTTGAAGGCGGCAGCGGCTTCCACGGCGTTCACCATACTGCCAGCGGCAACCGTGCGCGGACTTACGGCAAACAGCAAGGTGGAACTAGGCCTGACTGGATGCGGCGGACGGGGCATCTGGATAGCACGCCTCTTCGAACAGCACGCCAATTTCAAAGTGGTGGCGCTTCACGATTACTTCAAGGATCGCATTGAGGAAGCGCGTCGTGCGGTGGATGTGGACGAATCCCGCTGCTACACGGGACTCGACGGCTATCATGATTTGGTGCAGAGCAAGGTGGATGCTGTTGCCGTAGAGAGTCCGCCTTACTACCATCCGGAACAATCTGTTGCCACGCTGGAAGCGGGAAAGCACCTGTATCTGGCCAAACCCATTGCTGTAGATGTGCCCGGTTGCATGGCCATTGTGGAAGCGGCAAAGAAGAGCAATGGGAAATTAAGCGCCTGGGTGGATTTCCAGACCCGCGCCAATGAGTTCTTCCAGGGCGCAGCACAGCGGGTTCACGACGGATTCATCGGCAAGCCGGTATGTGGGCAATTCTACTATTACTGCGGACGGCTGAACCGACGCTGCCAGGGCGATTCCGAATTATCCCGCCTGCGCAACTGGTTCTTTGATATTGCCCTCTCCGGCGACATCATTGTAGAACAGAACATCCACGTGCTGGACGTTGCCAATTGGTACCTGCAAGGACATCCGCTGAAGGCGGTGGGCAGGGGCGGACGCAAAGCGCGTGTGGACGTTGGCGATTGCTGGGATCATTTCACCGTAGCCTACACCTACCCCGACGACGTGTTGGTGGATTTCAGTTCCGGCCAATTCACCTACGGCTATGATGATCTGTGCATGCGTCTATACTGTTCCGAAGGCACTGTGGATTCCCATTACGGCGGCGATGTCGGCATACGCGGCAAAAGCAACACCTGGGAAGGCGGGAAAACTAATTCCATCTATCAGGACGGCGCCATTGCGAACATCAAGATGTTTTACGACAGCATCGTAAACAACGCGCCCATAGACAACACGGAAGAATGCGCCCACAGCACCATGACCAGCATCCTGGGGCGCATGGCGGCCTATACCGAAGAAGAAGTTACCTGGGACCAGATGCTCGCCGCCAACGAAAAACTCGACCCTAAACTCAACCTGCCTGCAGATGGCCCGGAACAGCCACCGGTTCGGGGTTGATTGAATACCTGACAGAAATTTGAGTAGGGGGGAGGAGTTACCCCCCTCCCCCACACTATCGAGCATACCTGCTCGGTACCACGGCGGTTTCGTTCATTTCTCGACGATTCATACCTGTGAACCGGGTTTATGGGATTTTGCTTCATGCCATGTCTGGCAGACAAAAAGAGCAACCATAGTGACACCATGGTTGCTCTTTCACATTTTGTCATGGCGCGCCTGGCTGGACTCGAACCAGCGGCCCTCTGCTTAGAAGGCAGATGCTCTATCCACCTGAGCTACAGGCGCGTGTTGGTATTTTCTCATATCACTATACGTTGTTTCCAATGTAGCAACTCCTTAATCATCGAATCCAGATTATTCAGGCTGTTACTTTCCTGTTGTTGCAGACGCTGAAAGCAACCTTTTGTAGATGGTATTCATGGCATTCTCAAGCATGACCAGGTGGGCTTCTTCGTTGGGATGGATGCCGTCGCCTGGGTAGGTCCTGTCGGCGAATTCCACCTGGATGAATGCGGTATCAGGCATAGGCAATGTGGGATTGCCGCCGGGAAAGGGCTGGTAGTCCGGCGGGCCGCCAGGACACGCCGCGTCTGCAGGTTCCTTGAAGTGATACTGCATCAAGCCGAGGTTATGAACATAGGTGCATCCCTCAATTTCCTGTGCAAGGTCGCGTTTTCGTTTTTCGTGTTCAATGAAACATTCATTCACCTGCGTTTGGGTCATCCCACCGAAATCGAAGTTCTGGCCCAAAACAGCAAACACTTCCTTGGCCGTGGCAGGATTCAGGTAATCGTATCCCGCCAGAACAACATGATGTATCTGTTCCTGCTCCAAACAGAAATTAACAATCCGCCTGATGTTGCGGGCTATGGTATCCCATTCCCGTGTGCGTTTTTCAGGCGTCCAAGCGTCATACACGTTTTGTTGCTTGATATGGCGCAACACATCGTTGCCGCCGATAATCAGGTGGATCATGTCAACGGTTGGATTTTCCGCCAGTGCATCCGTAATTTTTTTGCGATATTCCGGCTTCAGCCACTGTTCCGCACGGGTACCGCCTAGGGCGCAGGTCTTGCCGACAGCGGTAACATCAGGAAATCCGGCACTGTCCAGGGCTTTGTCCACCAAACCAGGCACCCAGATGCTTTGCGCCCAACTGTCGCCCACAACCAGGATGCGCGGTTCCGTCCATGCGGACAGGGCAACAACCAGCACCACAAGGAACACACTGTATATTCTATGTATTTTCATGGATAGAATCCTTTTCTGGGAAATACCATAGCACAAAGCGCAGGAAATATTTGCCTCACGCAACGCCGCCACGATGCTATAAGCAATTCGAGCGTTTCATTCATTTAGACAGGATAAAGAGTTCTTATCCTGTAAATCCTGTAATCCCGTCCAAATGACTGGAAGACGGATACTACAAAAAGAGCATAGCCTTTCGCCATTCGCCTAAACTGTTACGAAATTTCATTGTTCATTGCCTCGCTTTTTATGCTACTATGTTGGCTGTATGTGTGCAGTTTTCGTTGGCGTTGTTTTCAACCGGAGGAGAATTATAATCATGATACGCTTCGCATTTGCTGTTGTATTTGTTGTTGCACTCTTATGCTCTGTTTCTTGGAGCGAAGAATCCCTCAATATCGCGCCGGAAGGCTATACGCTACTGTTTAACGGCGAGGATTTCACTAACTGGCGCGTTCCCGAGGGGGATAATGGTCACTGGCGCATTGTGGACGGCGTCATTGATTACGATGCACAAAGCGAAGCGCCAGAAGACAAATGCCTTTGGACAGAAAAAGAATACGGCGATTTCGAAATCCAGATGGATTGGCGCATCAAAGAAACGCCTTTCCTGAATCCGCGTGTGCCTGTGGTGAAACCGGATGGTTCTCACAAGAAGAACGAAAAAGGCAGAGAGATCACCATGACCATACCGGATTCCGATTCCGGCATTTATGTGCGGGGCACCTCGAAAGCGCAGATTAACATCTGGTGCTGGCCAGTGGGTTCGGGCGAAGTCTATGGATACCGTATGGACAAGAAGATGCCGCCTGAAGTACGGGCTGGCGTCACCCCAAAAGTCATGGCGGACAATGACATCGGCGAATGGAACACCTTTATCATTACCGTTAAGGGTAATCTGCTTACTGTCGTTTTAAATGGTATCGCGGTCATTGAAAACGCTGAACTGCCCGATCTTCCGGAACGGGGCCCCATCGCTTTGCAGCATCATGGCAGCCTGAAAGACGGGGAATGGCAGGGACCGCCATCGCTTGTGCAGTTCCGGAACATTTACATCAAAGAGTTATAATTATTTTCTGTTGCAGTTGGAGAGCGTGTCCGCTCGGGAGAATTGGATCATGGCTGTTTTGCCGCCGCTCAGACAGGTAGAACCCGTGCCCGTCACCATCAAAGGGGAGAACATGATCTGTCTCACAGACCCTCAGGGGTACGTGGAAGATCAAATGGTGTTGTCCCCGCCTGCATTCTTTATCGCTACCTGCCTCGATGGCACCCGCGATGTTGAAGAGATACAACACGAGTTTTCTCAAGCCTTTGGTGGCTTTGAACCTCCAAAGGAAGAGATACTGAATGTCGTCAACAGTCTGGACGAGGCGGGCTTCCTGTTAACCCAACACTTCATGACAATCAAAGGGAAGGTGGAGAACGCCTTCCGGGCGCGCCACACCCGCCGCGCCAAGCTGGCGGGCCAAGCGTATCCAGCATCCCCAACCAAACTACGCAAACACCTTGATACTTTCTTTGTAGATGATCAGGGGTCCGGTTGCCTGCAACGGATAACACCTTCCACGGGCAGACCCCTGCGCGGACTGGTTGCCCCCCATATAGACTTTGATCGAGGTGGGAACGTATACGGCGCGGCATACCAAAAACTGTACGCTTCCGGCAAGCCGGATATGGTGCTTCTTTTTGGCGTGGCCCACTGCGGTGCGGAAAGTCCCTTTGTGATGACGCGCAAGCATTTTGAAACGCCTTTGGGCATGCTCCAGACCGACCAGGAAACCATTACGCAACTGGAAAAGGCCTGCGCCTGGGACCCCTACACCACGGAGATGGCGCATCGCATGGAGCATTCTCTGGAATTTCAGGCCCTCATGCTGGCCTACCTCTATGGAAGCGACGTGCCCATAGTGCCCATACTCTGCGCATTTCCCGGCGAACATCCCGACACGGTGAACGGTGAAAGAGACGCCATCAACAACTTCCTGAAGGCATGCGGTAAAATAGCGAACGACAGCAGGCGCAATGTAACGGTAATCGCAGGCGCAGACCTTGCCCATGTGGGCAGGCGCTTCGGTGACGATATGGATGTGTCTGAAGATTTGATCGCCGCGATAAAAAAACGCGATATGGACGATCTGCAACACGTTTCTGCAGGCAATGCGGAAAAATTTTATGATGCTGTCATGGCAGACGGCAACGAACGTCATGTGTGTGGTCTAGGCGCCATATACGCAACCGTGAAAACACTCGAAGGAACGGCTACTACAGGGGAACTGTTGGCCTATGACTATGCCCCTGACCCGGTGGGCGGCTTCGTATCTTTTGCGGCAATTTCCCTGGAATAATGGATGGGCGCCAAATAAATAAGTGTGGTATACTGTAAATCAAGGAGATGCAATTATGTCACAAGATGGAGAACGTTCAATGCTTAAAGATCGTATGATACGCATACGCCTCAACAAATCCTATCATGAGCAACGCCCTCAGTCCTACGTGGGGAAATGCACCGGCTTCAATAATTACTGGGTGGTCATTGAAGGACGTGGCTGCATGGTAACCCGCTCACAATCCACTGGGGTGCAGATAGACAAGAAATCCAGCATACACGTAGTACCCCGCAATAATATCGAATCCATACGTGTGTTGCCCGACGACTTCGACCTAAACGATATTCAAATCAGCACCGAAGGCCAGCAACTCGTCATCGTGGTCAAAAACAGCCAGCCCTGCTTCGTTGGTGAAATCGGCGAGGGATAAGATTCCTGCATTAACCAATAGTTTGTGTCTGTGGAAAAAACTACAATGAAAACACATCTTGTTCAATATGGTAACGACTTGGCGTTAATTATTGAAAAACAGATTCTGAACCAGTTGGCCATACAGCCGGGTACAGTCCTTGAAGTGGCTACAGACGGTAACGTTCTGCTGCTTACCCCTGTAAATAATCCGGAATCTAATGCCAAGTTTTGTGATGCCTTGAAAGAAGGCAACACAAAATACGCCGAGACGCTCAAAAAATTAGCAGAATAACTCATGGATATTTCCTTCTTGTCCTTAGCTGAGGTGCTGGCAATTCATCGGGATCAGATAAATCGCTACGGCGGTGAGTCGGGAATAAGAGACATCAATCTGTTACTCTCCGCAATTAACACACCTCAAGCAAGTTTCGAAGGCCAATATTTGCACAAAGACATTCATGAAATGGCTGGCGCCTATCTTTTCCATATCGTTCAGAATCACCCCTTCGTAGATGGAAATAAGCGTGTTGGAACAATGGCGGCCTACGTTTTTCTATTCATAAATGGTTATGAACTGGACGTTCCCCCACAAGACCTTACCCAAATAGTAGTTTCGCTGACATCAGGACACGTCAGCAAACCCGATATCATCTCTTTCATACAAGAATACTCATACAAGCATTGAATGGGAAAAATATCTCTCAATCCAATTGCGATGCGTCTTGTTTGGGATAATCCTTACTCCAGCAACAAAGTTACAATCTTTTTCGGTTCGATATCCACTGATATTTTCCCGTCATTAACGGCAAGTTCCCCTTGCGGGACTTCTTCCAGAGTAACCTGTGTGGCACGTGTTATCATTTGCACCTTGATTACGCAAGTGGCTGTTTCTTCGCAGGGGTTGCACAGACGCAGAATCCAGCCGTTCCCTTTTTCCGCCTGTTTCAACGCGCTGACTTGAATTGTGGAGGGGGTAATCTCCATGAAGCCATGCCGTTGCGGCAGATGGCCGCGGGTTGCACCGGACTGCACCGGTTCCAATGGCGCGACCACATTATCCGCTTCTTCCAGCACACCGCCAGCAGCATAGTCGCCCAAATGTGGGTATAGCCGGTATTCAAATTTATGGAAACCCGGCGATTGGGTCAATTTCATTTCCGGATGGGATTCCCAGCGAAAACTGACCGTGGTCAGGTTCAGCTCATACGCACGCAGCAGGGTAACTGCAATGCAGCGCTCATCTTCCGGGGTTACCTCGTATTCATGCAATCCCTTGCTGATAAAGGCCAGCCCTTGTTCACCATCGTCTACATCCACAAAACGCTGCATGGGAAAAGTAACGCCCTTTGCACCCTGCCAAACGCTTTTTGCGTCAAACTCCACTTCCCGTTGAACCACGTCAAAAGCACTCTCGGCATGACAATACTCATCAATGTTTTCTGTAGGCAACATCAACCGAAGACGGTGACATTCTGCCGTGTTTTCGAAGGTGGTCTCCACCTCAACTGATCGGGCATGACGACGAAGGGTGAACCGCGAGATAATACTCAAATCCTTCTCCACACTGCCTCTTGACGCTTGATTGCCTACGCCATCAAGTCGCTGCCATGGGTCGCCGCCATTTTCATCCAGTCCTGTAGGAACGCGCATCTGGTATTCCACGCGATACCGTGCCAACAGCGGCCCGTCTTCTTCCGAAGCGATGCTCACTGGAAAGCCACGACTATCCACAACACGATCACAGGCTGGACGCACATGCATCCAGGCATGTCCAGCCTCGCCATCATCCAGAAAATAGTGAAGTCCCTGGGAAAAGAATTCATCCTGTTTAGAGCAAAAACATAACGTCCCGTTGTCATCAAAACTCACTGCCAGATTTCCATTATCCAATATGCGAGAACCATCTGTCATTGTTCCCTGTGCAAACTTACCCTGCCGGTCAACATAGTAGGTCGCATAGCCAAGTCCGGGCACGTCCTTTGCCTCGAAGTGGATGGTGAATCGTTCACTACGCATCATGCACGGAGCATCGTAGGCGTGATCTACCACTGCCCAGTGGGGTTTGCGGGCGGCACATTGCGTTTCCATCACTTCCCCGGTAACAGCATCGCGCATGGTGAACTGTCCCCGTGGACGCGGGCCTTCCCACGGCAGGTCCACCACAGCAGTTACCACTTCCGTGCGCGGATGCAATGATGGATTAAACACCGTCACCACGATGGCATCATCAGGCAGGCTGCTGTTGTCAATGCGCTGTTGTATTGAAGCCAGGGAGCGGGTATACAGGCCTTCGCCGATGTCCTGCACCTGGCGCAGGCGGTTCATCATGTCCTCTTCAATCGCGTCCACCCCGCTGCCGCTGATGCTGTCGTGAGCATGACACTGAAGCATGGTTTTCCAGGCAAGTTCAAGCAGCGCGTCGGGATACGCCGCACCAGTCATGGCAGCTGCTACGGCGAAGGGTTCCACCTGACGTTGTATCAGATATTCCGCTTCGGAACTGCGATACTTCATACGGGTGCGACTGGACAACACATCGCTGTATAGATGCAATGTTGCCGGCATGGGTTTGGGCACGCGCCGCTCTCCGTGCAAAACTTGTAGATTGTCCCAGTCCACTTCCGCCTTGATGGCCGCCATCAGTTCCTCGTAATGGCCACGCACTACCTCATCCTCAGCAAGTGCCTTACGGGTGAGTTTCACCATCTCCTTTTCGAGCGGATCAGCAATGCTGCTGTCATGCCCCATCATGAACGCCAAATGCCGTGTGGTGGCAGTATTCTTCTCTGCTTCGCGCAAGGCACGCACACATTCGGCGAGCCTTTTCTTGTCCACTTTTCGCGGTGGGGACTGTAGCAGGTAATGTTCCAGTGCCTGCCCTGGGGAACACCGATGGAAGGGCAGCCCGCCTTCGCGCCATTCATATTCACGGTCCGCTGTCGTCTTGCCCATAACCGATGGCCGATAAACGCCATGATAAAAGTTATAGCGTGCCCCACTACTCATCTGCGATCCGAGAATGCGTGTGCCGTCCGCACCCTCAAAGATAAATTCGTTGGGCGTATCATCATGGCTGACACCGTGATAAAACAGAATGGTGTCAATACCAAAGCCTGCATATAATTGCGGCATCTGCGAGTTTTGCCCGTAGGAAAACGGGGTGTGCCCCACCTTCATGACATGCCCATAAGCAGCCGCGACCTTGTGCCCCATCAGCAGGTTACGCACCAGCGATTCGCCGTTCACCTCGAAGCCTTCGGGACAGGTATACCACGGCCCAACCAACAGTCGTCCTGCCTCGATTAGTCGCCGCATGCGCGCCTCGTTTTCCGGACGCACCGCGAGATAATCCTCCACGGGCACTACCTGCGAATCCAGCACAAAGGAACGGTATTCTTCATCGGCTTCCATCACCTCCAGCAGCAGGTCCAGAAACTCCACCAGTTTCATTCGTGTTTCCTGGAAGTTATGAAGCCACTCGCGGTCCCAGTGCGTATTCGAGATGATGTGTATTTTATAGGAAGGGTTCATACGCTGTTTTCCTTGTTAGCCAGTACATTTGCGTTATCTCGCTCGCCGGGATACAAAATCAAGCCGACATCAGGATTTTTCTTCTCAAAATACTGCCGGGTCCAGTCGTCGCGAAACAGTATCACGTGCCTTCCCCTGTGATCAAACGCAATCTGTATCCCAGAGGGCAATGTCATAGCCGTATCAATAATGTCAGGCTCCAGCCACCGCACTTGCTTCCAGGGGGCATATTCCCAGCGTGAGTGAGCGCCGTATTCGCTTTCGAGGCGGTATTGCATAACCTCAAACTGAAGCGGTCCCGCTGCGCCCAACAACCGAACCCGTCCCGTCATATCCGGTATTTCAAATGATTGTGCAACGCCCTCACGCAATAATTGATCGAAACCAGTGCGGAACCGCTTTGCTTCAGACGGAACGGTACTTTCTATATAGGCAAAGCATTCAGGAGCAAATTCAGGTATCTCGTCGAATACCACGCCTACGTTCTCGGCGAGCGTATCGCCAATGGCAAAAGCATCCTTGCCAACAATACCCACAATGTCGCCCGGATACGCCACATCCAGTGTTTCCCGTTCCGCCCCAAAAACCTTGCTCGCGTTGGAAAGGCGCATCTTGCGTCCGGTGCGCGCATTGGTCACCGTCATATCACGGGCGAAGGTGCCCGAAACGACCCGAATAAAGGCAATGCGGTCGCGATGCATTGGGTTCATATTTGCCTGTATTTTGAATACAAATCCGGAGAAGGCCGGACCGCAGGGCGATACCACAGTTCCATTACGGCTGCTCCGTCCATGGGGTGGCGACGCATACTCCAGAAAGCCGTCAAGCAGAAGCGCAATGCCGAAGTTATTGACAGCGCTCCCAAAATAGACCGGCGTCATTCGTCCTGCGGCCAAGGCTTCCTGATCGAAATCTGTACCGGCGCCGTCGAGCAGTTCGATCTCATCGTAAGCCGCACAATACGATGTCTCATCCAGGCGTTCGCGGATGACTGGATCATCTAGCCCCACCGTGCTTACCGGACTCCGATAAGCGCCACCAGGGGTGCGTTCAAAAAAGTGCGCCAACCGCGTCCGCCGGTCCCACACCCCCTTAAAAACGGGGCCCGCGCCCAGTGGCCAATTAACCGGATAAACTTCCAGACCCAACATCTCTTCCAGTTCCTCGAGCAGGTCCATCGGTTCACGTGCAGGCCGGTCCATTTTGTTCATGAAAGTGAAAATGGGGATATTCCTGCGTCGGCACACCTCAAATAGTTTTAAGGTCTGCGCCTCAATGCCTTTACCCGCGTCAATGACCATGATCACCGCATCCACAGCGGTGAGTACACGGTAGGTGTCATCCGAAAAATCGTGGTGCCCCGGCGTATCCAGCAAATTGATGCGGAACCGTCCATACTCAAACTGAAGCACAGTGGAACTGACTGAAATACCCCGTTTGCGTTCCAGTTCCAGCCAGTCCGAGGTGGTGGCCCGCTGTTGCTTGCGTGCGGTGACCGATCCGGCAAGCTGCACCGCCCCGCCGTAAAGCAAAAACTTCTCGGTCAGCGTTGTTTTTCCCGCATCAGGATGCGAAATAATGGCGAAAGTACGTCGCCGCTCAACCTCATAGGCAAGCGTATGATGATCCGTCATGGACAGGCTCCAGAAAAAGGTTTCAGTTGTTCACAAAATCCGTCCGGCCCGAAAAAGAGTTCTGGCGCGAAACAAGACAATTAGAAAAAATTAAGAGAGAGAAAGAGAATAAATCGCGGCTAACACTTCAGGGCGGCGTAAGACCAACTCTGTGATAGGTGAACACAGGCAGACCGGAGGATATGGCGAAGGGAAAAATACTCATGGTGAAGGTAATTCTAATGATTTTTCACAAAAAATACAACTCGTTTGAATGGCCGCATCCTAACCCATCCAGTTATGGCGCTTCTCCCAGTTCCTTAAAAAGTGTGTGCAACAACTGAATTGCGGTGTCGGCCAGGTCGCGTCCGGCATTTGCGTACAGGTATCGCGACAAGATGGGCTTGGCCCCGTACGCCCCCCGTTCCGCCTGCCCAGGGTCGGGCACATAGTTGGACACCCGTGCATTGGCCAATTCCACCACAAAGGTATGGGGTGCAGAAGACCATCTTTTCACTTCCTGCCCAATACGCACAAAGATTTCAGCGGGAAAGGCAACCAGACCCAAAGCGCCAATACGCAATACCTGCACAGGCACTGTCGCCATCTGCCCATCATGGGGCCATTCTCTACCCTGTTTTATAAGGCTTGTTTCAAAGGAACTGGGGTTTTCCTTTTTCTCAAGGGCTTCGATTTCGGCATAAAAATCTTTGTCTCGCGTATAGTATGGAATCGAAAGCACTTCAGTGACCGTGGCAAGTCGGGCATCTTCCATCGGCTCCGCCCGTTCCAAAGCCACCATAGCGGCGCCGGCAAGAGCACGCCCGAGTTGTTCCGCTTTTTTCGGCCCGCCTGTGGGCAATGCCGTGGGCGCATGCGTCCGGTGGTTGATATCCCCACAAGTGCCCTGTAGCAGCAGGGTGACCACCTCTTCCCCGTAGACCTGTGCAATAACATCGCCCAGAAGTCCGGGCCAATCTGTGGAAATAAAATCGGCACTTCCACCACCAATCACATCCGGATGAAGCGCAAAATTGACCAGCAATGCAATCAGTCTGCCTTCCGAATCCATTGCAGACAAGGTTTGCAATTCAGGATCAATGGGTCCCGCAAGACCAAGTACCTCCTTATCCCCTCCCCTTTTCCCAAAGACCTCGGAACCGTCTTCCAAACGGAACAGGCGATTAAATGAATACCCGGTTAGTTCCGTTTTACCTACATGTAAGGTGGCAGATACTTTTGCCGCATAGGCCTTGCTCACGGCATCTGCAATAATGCGGGGCAACGCTTCCACCCATGCCTCATCACGGGATATGGTTCTATTTTTTCGTAATTCAGGCCCGGTATGGGTATGGGTGGCACAGACCATGACATGCGCTGCCGGAATACCAGTCTCTGATTCAATAATTACTTTGGCGGCATCGCTTATTTCTGATGTCATACAAATCAGATCGCAGGATACCAACGCCACGCACATTTCCCCGTTATCAATAACCACAGCACGGGCATAGAGGTCATCACGAACCGATTTTGCCTCACGGACATGAAAATAGCCTGCCAGCCCTACGCCGAGTGGCGGCGTAATGCATTCCTGCGCCCGACCCACCATGAAAGAAGCAGGTTCCGCAGCAACCGATGTCATAACCAGCAATCCCAGCATGACCAAAAATATCAGAGTACAACGAGTATTATATGTAAGCATTATCAAGTTCCTTATTCACAAACTCCTGAATCCAGTAACCATGAAAAGACTATACCCACAACAGCCCAAAATTTCAAGAAAAAAAACATGTCTGTCTAGCCCCTAGTCCGAATAACTGATGGTTTCTTTACAGCGTTATGGGGTATCATCATGTGACTTACAACAATCCCAATTGGAGTTTATGGCATGCGTATCTTTATTGTTTTCCTCAGCCTTTGCGTTATCGTTTCAACGACACTCCCAGCCACAGCAGCACAAGCCCTATCTCAATCAAAGGACAGTTCACTTGCAAACGCTTCGGCAATCACACCTAACGATTTCACGGGTTCGGACAGTGAACGCATCAACGAAGCGATCAAGGCAGCCGTTGCAGAAGCAAAGCGCGTCGTCATCCCCAAAATCAACAAGACGGAGAAAGGGGATAAAAATCTATGGCTTCTGGATTCCGCAATACTGCTTCAGAGTAATACCTGCCTCGAACTGGACAACTGCCACTTAAAACTATCGGACACCTGCCGCGACAACTTCATGCGCAGCGGCAACTGCGGCGTTGGCATTGTCGACATTGCCCCCATGTCCAATATTCATATCCGGGGCATCGGCAATGTCGTGCTGGAGGGCGCCGACCATCCCCGTGCCACAGGGGACAGCGCAAAAGAACTGGGGAAGCGCAGTTATGGCACTGATGCGTCGAAACCGGATGAAAGTCCCACAGGCGATTGGCGGAACATCGGTATCCTGATGGCATTTGTGAATCATTTCAGCATCGAAAACCTGCATATCAAGGACTCTCACTGTTGGGCAATCTCCCTGGAACGGTGTGCGTTCGGAACGCTTCGTAACATTGATTTTGCGTCAAGTGGACACAAAATGATTGATGGTGTTTCGGAGACCATTCTGAATCAGGACGGCATAGACTTGCGTCAGGGATGTCATGATATTACCATTGAAAACATTACTGGCTACACGGGCGACGACCTTGTTGCATTAACCAATATCATGGGCAACGAAACCGCTGGCACCACAGAATCCACTATGGTCAGTGGTGCGCACAACCGGGGCGATGGTCTGGACGATATACGTCACATCATCATTCGCAATATCCGTGGCCACTGCGCTGGCGGCCATCATATTGTCCGATTTCTGAATGCTGGCGGCCTGCAAATCCATGACGTGCTTCTGGACGGACTGATAGACACCTCCGGTACGGGAAAACGATGTCGCGCCGCCATAAAGATCGGGGACAGCAACCCGGTATGGGGCGGCGTCACGCCTTTGGGAGATACCTACAGAATCATCCTCAACAACATCATCAGCCGCGCCCAACATACCATCCTCATAGCGGGCTCCCTCTCCGATGCAGTGATTACCAATATCATCAAATATGAAGCACCGGGAGAACCCATCACCTACGAGTCGGGCGTGGAGAACACGCGGAATCTCGGAATTTCAAACGTCAACACGACATCCCCTGCCGAACAGCATCAATAAGCCAGTAACGCCACCAGCAGCATGGCAAAACCGACGGTAAGTTTTGCAACCACACCGCCAACACGACCCAAGGCAGCGCCAACGCCGGTACGAAAGGAATCTTCGGCGCTCTTTCCCGACACCCCGAATTCATAGAGCAGCGCCCCGGCAAATGCGCCAACAATAGCGCCAGCCAGCGTGCCTACCAGGGGAAACCAGGGCGTACC
Organism: uncultured Nitrospirales bacterium; assembly: GCA_964493075.1. GTDB lineage: Bacteria > Hydrogenedentota > Hydrogenedentia > Hydrogenedentales > CAITNO01 > SLFT01. Next base: position 18,142 of record CAZBNU010000007.1, read on the forward strand.
CACGATAGCGCCGACAATACATCCCGCCAGAGAGGCGATTGCCGCGCCGCGTCCACCCCCGTATCTTGCTGCGCCATAACTAGCGGCAAGCAATTCGAGCAGTTCGCCAAGGGATGCAAGCGCCAGCAACAAGAGCATGACCCACCAGGAAAAATGCTGGAAGCCCGTGACGGCCCAGACGGCGGCAATGCTGCCGAGAATCACCCAGTTTCCGAACAAGCCAATGAGGTTTAATGCCAATCCTATAAGTATCGCGATGGCAAAGAGCGTCCATCCGGCTATGGTCAATGCAAGTGTCATGGTTGTCTCCACATATCGCACAAGCAGGCTGGAAGCCTGCACCACAAAAAAACTTCTCTAACCGGACTCTTCCCGCACCCCCGAACAACATCAGCAGCACCGTCATTGCGAGGCACGAAGCAATCTCGTTAACCGACAGGCCCTCGCATAACATCAGATTGTTTCGTGCCTCGCAATGACGGACGCGGTTGCAATGGCGGGGGTGAGATTGCTTCGTGCCTGCCAAGAAAGCGTATCATAACCGCTACAAAATAGGACGCATAAAAATCACGCTCTTTTGACGATTTCGATTTGGATAGCGATTTCGATTTCGACTTGTTGCAGAAGTCTATGTCCAAATCCAAATCGAAATCCAAATCCAAATCTTTTCGCATTACCTTTCTTTTGCCAATCGCCGCCAACGGCGATCAAGGCTCGCAATGACGGTGACGGTAACCCTCGTGTTAATTTAACTTCTTGTTTTTTTTTATTGCGGTTCCGATCCGACAAAGTTATATACTGCGGGGACATTATACAGTACAAGGTGATCGGTATTCTCTGATACTTTTTTACTGGTTCCCCTCAACCCTGTATAATCTATGCCTATGGACCAAGCAACAAATGACAAACGGTTTCGGTTTATCCCGTTCCGCAAGCATGATATTCTGGAGATGTGCCTTCAGGAAGGATCTCTGGCCGGACAGGAAGAGGATTTCCGCATGCTGTACCGCATGTTGGACAACACCTTTCATTTCGAGTTTCACCAGACGCTCGAGTCCCTAAAAGACAGTTATGCCCCCATAGACCCAGATGCCGCCACAAAGTGTTACGAGCCACCGAACAAGTCCCGACAGAAAGCAGATTTTTTCGAACTGCTGCAATATCTCCTCGAAAAGGGCAATTACGAACGTGTCACAAAAGAGGAACTCGACCTGGCCTTGCAGGAATCGGCGTTGTTCAATATCCGGCTGCGGGTGGACCTGAACGACTATTCCGAAGTACTGCTCTTCTACCGCGGCGTGTCCACCCGAGAGGAACGTGCCCCTTACTGTATGGGGCTGCTGTCGAAAACCATTTCGTTTATCAATTACGACCGAGTGGTCATGTATATCCGCTTCAAGGACGATTACGCGCCATCACATGCTGCCCTGCCCTCGTGCCGTTCCGGCGCCACACTCCTCAAACTGTTCCAGAATGTGCCCAAATCCGACATTGAAATGCTGTTCCCCAATACCCGTGTCAGTATGCGACTCATTGACAAGTTGCTCATCGGCGTTCCGGCTGTCATCAGTGGCGGGATAGTGCTCACCACCAAACTGGGTACTTCGCTGGTACTGCTCGGCTCGCTTGTGGGCTTCTGGATCGGACTCCACAGTGAACCGGTAGAACTGAACAATACTACCCTTGCTGCTCTGGGCGCCGGGATTATTGCCCTTGGCGGCTACCTCTGGAAGCAGTTCAGCAATTTCAAGAATCGGAAACTCCGCTTCATGCAGGCGTTGACCCAGAACCTTTATTTCAAGAATCTGGACAACAATGCGGGCGTCTTTTATCGCATTGCCAACGATGCCGAGGAAGAGGAATGCAAGGAAGCGTTGCTGGCGTATTACTTCCTGCTTACAAGCGACCACCCCATGAAACGACCGCCCCTTGACAACAAAATTGAGCAATGGCTGGAAACCCACTGGGACACGCCAGTAGATTTTGAAATTGATGATGCCTTGCAAAAACTAACGCGACTGGGAATTGTAACCGAAAAGGACGGCTGCTTTTCTGCCCTTCCCATTAAGGAGGCGCTCAAAAAACTGGACATGCGTTGGGACGCTTTTTTCACTTTTGAGTAACACCATTATCCCAAAAAGGATTCGCATGGACGCCTTTTATCTCCATGTTCGCACCATACGGTTGGAATCGTTTATAATCCCAATCATAAGTTTGTTGACAAGAATAAATGAAAGCCTCACACATGACGGATATTCCGATTACAGCAACGCTGTTGGAAAAATACGACCGGCCTGGGCCGCGATACACCAGTTATCCCACGGTGCCGGAATGGCGAGGTGAATTCAATGCCAACGCTTACCGGGACGCCCTTGTTGCTGCTGCGCAACAAGACGATACGCCCATGTCCATCTACGTGCATATTCCCTTTTGTAAAAGCCGTTGCGCCTACTGCGGCTGTAATGTCGCAGTCAATGCAGAACCGCAAATTGACCGCTACCTGGAATGCCTCCAACAGGAACTCCGGCAGGTTGCAACGCTGTTGGGCTCTCGAAAACATCTAACCCAGTGCCATTGGGGCGGCGGCACCCCCACCACGCTCAATGAAAGCCAGATGCATCTGCTTAGGGATGCCATTGCCTCCTCCTTTCACATTCAACCGAACGCTGAAATTGCCATTGAAACGAATCCGACCTCGGTGACAGAGGAGCAATTGCGCTGTCTTGCCGCAATCGGTTTCAACCGCATCAGTTTTGGCGTACAGGACTTGGATCCAGCGGTGCAGCAGGCCATCTGCCGCAACCAAACAGCAGCGCAGACGCGCCGCGCCATAGACCTGTGCCGTGAACTCGGCTTCCGGGGCATCAACATTGACCTCATCTATGGGCTTCCCCTGCAGCAGGAACAGGGCTGGACGCGCACCATCGGACAGATTATTGACATGCGTCCCGACCGCATTGCCATTTACAGTTACGCCCATCTGCCTGCCCGGTTTCCGCACCAGAAGCCTCTGGATGCGCTGCCGCGACCCGATGCACCCCATAAATACGCACTCTTCGCCCTGGCACGGCAGCGTCTGCTGGAGGCAGGCTATCTTGCCATCGGCATGGACCATTTCGCATTGCCAGAAGATGAATTGGCTCACGCGCTGGGACAAGGCACACTTAACCGTAATTTCATGGGCTACACCGTACAGCAGGCACCGGATCAGATCGGTTTCGGCGCGTCCGCCATCAGCGAAGTGGCAGACTGCTATGCCCAGAACCTGAAGGAAGTGGAGCATTGGTGCAGTACAGTGGAATCGGGAAACCT
>CAZBNU010000007.1:21553-29911 GCA_964493075.1 uncultured Nitrospirales bacterium
CCCAGAACCTGAAGGAAGTGGAGCATTGGTGCAGTACAGTGGAATCGGGAAACCTGCCTGTGGAACGGGGCATGCGCCTGTCGAAGGACGACCTTATCCGCCGCTGGGTAATCCGGAAACTCATGTGTACGTTCAGTGTGGATAAGCAGGCGTTCCAAGAAAAATTCAGCGTAGACTTTGACTCCTTTTTTGCAGCGGAAAGTGAACCGATGAAATACTATGCCGGTGAAGGCATGTTAACCAATGACACGAACAGCGTGAACATAACACCACTGGGTGCTGTGTTTATACGAAACATCTGCATGGTGTTCGACGCTTACCTGAAACAGCAAAAGCAGGAACTTTTTTCCCGCACAATATGATGTTGGCAAAAACGAAAGAAAGTAATACCCATGAAAAAAACTACGCTTATCCTATTGCTCCTCTCTATCCTCTGGGGATGCGGCGGCGAAAAAGAAAAGGAAATCACCGAAGTACGCAGCGTTGATCCCGCGCCTGAAAGTGCTGTTGAAACGCCATCCGTTCCCAAACCCATAGCGCCTTCCAATGACACCAAATCAACCGGGCGTTTTCAGTGGGAACTTCCAGACGGCTGGACGGCGCAACCGCCCACGCCCATGCGCGCAGCAAACTTCGCCCTTGCCGCCTCGCCTGATTCGGAATGCTACATTAGTGTGCTGGCAGGCACCGGCGGCGGCGTAGAGGCAAATATCAACCGCTGGCAGCAACAGATGGCACAGCCCGCCCTGTCCCCGGAAGAAATCGCGGCCTTGCCCGTGCTGTCAATGCTGGGGCAATCAGGCACCTATGTTGAAATTACAGGCAGGTTCCGGAACATGAGAGGCGAAGCCCAGTCGGACTATATGATGCTTGGCGTGGTCTGTCCTCTGGGCAACGAAACGGTCTTCGTTAAAATGACCGGCCCTGCCGCTGTTATCCAGGAAGAAAAGGAAAATTTCAAGGCGCTCTGTTCTTCCCTGCAACAGGAAAGTAACTCCGCACCATGATCGTATTAAAAAAAATAAGTGCCTTCCTTGCGTCCTATAAATTGTCGTGTGTACTCTTCCTGTTGCTGCTGGTACTCACCTACCTGGGCACACTGTACCAGGTAGAACACGGCCTCTACCAGAGCCAGCAGAAATACTTCAGTTCAATCTTCCTGGTACACTGGCTTTACGGTGTTTTCCCCGTCCCCCTGCCCGGCGGTTATCTACTGATGATAGCTACCTTTATCAATATGTTCTGGGGCGCTGTTACCCGCTTTCGATTCCAGTGGGCAAAGGTCGGATTCATGCTGATGCACGCAGGAATCCTCCTGATGCTGGCAGGCGCATTTATTTCCTATGTCTACACCACAGAAGGACGCATGGTGCTCTTTGAGGGCGAAGCATCCCATGAAATTGAGAATCTCTACAGATGGGAAATCGGCATGCGTGCCCTCTCGGACGAGGGCGCTCTTTTGGAACATATCATACACCATGATGACTTCATTGGCCTTACCGGTGGCCAATCGCGCCGCTTCACTTTTCCGGGGTTACCCATTGCTCTCGAACTGCGCAATTTCATGCCTAACGCCGCCCCGTTGCAGAGTGCTGGCAATCTCACGGGAGAATTGATGGCACGTCCACTGGAAAAAGAATATATACAGAATCTGGCGGGCATAGAGGTAACGCTGATTGAAACGGCGAATGATGTCAAACATATTGGCAGTGCATGGGCGGGAAATCCGCAGCCTGCACGAATCAATGCTGTCGGCAAGGAATGGGAAATTATCCTGCGGCACGAACGAATTCAACTCCCTTTCACCATTCATCTTGATAAGTTTGTGCGCAAGACCCATCCCGGCACCAGCACGCCCAGTGAATTCAGCAGCGAAATCACCAAGATAGAGGACGGGATCAGCCAGCAATTCAAGATAACGCTCAATGAACCGTTCAGACACGGTGATTTTACCTTTTACCAATCTTCCTGGGGACAGCAGGGCGAAGGCATGGATAGCCGCGTCTATACAGTGCTTTCCGCCATGAAGAACCCGGCGGACCAGGTGCCCCTGTACGCCTGTATCATCACAACCCTTGGCCTGATGCTGCATTACGCAAGAAAACTTGCCTTGTATCTCAAAAAGGAAAGGGCGCAAAAATCATGAACCAAACCACCCTGCAGATAACGACGCTCCTGCTCATTGTGATCAGCCTGTTTTCCAATGTCGCAGCAGGCCAAACAGCAGAAGCATGGGATGCGGAAACTGTGGATATGTTTGCCCGTATTCCGGTACAGGACGGCGGCCGCGTGAAACCGCTGGACACTTATGCTTCCTTTACGCTAATGCAATTAAACGGACGCAGAACCTGTAAAACACCCAACGGCGAAAAGGTGCGTGCCATTGTATGGTTGATGGACTGCCTATTCCGTCCGGACATTGCGGAACAGTACAAGGTGTTCCGCGTTGAGAACTCCGAAGTGCTGGGCGCCGTCGGATTACAGCCCGAGAAGAAGCGTGACAACTACGCCTACAAGGATATGCTGCCGGTAAGGGAAAAACTGATGACCCTGGCGCGGCAGTTTTCGGATAAGGAAGTCAAGGATCGAACGGCCATTGAGAAGGAAACCCTCGCCCTGGCCATAAACTTGCGGGTATTTGAAACACTGACCGCCTATGCGCTCATCGCAAGGAAGCCTTTTGAAGTTGGCTCATTAAGCACGCTGGCGCCTCTGTTTCCCAATCAGACAACAGCACGGCTCAGCGAACTGTTACGCAAAGGACCTCAACTGGTTGCGGCCTATATGGAACTGGAACAGCAGGCACAGGAAAACCAGACGGAACTGGCGGCGTTGACGGCTTTTCTCAATGAAATGGAAATTCTGACGGGTGACGCCACAGCAATCGCCCTTTTTCCGCCGCCTGCGGATTCGGAGAATGGAACGTGGCTGACGCCGGCAGATGTTACAATGATTGCGTTTTCTGGAAATGACGTGGCGCCCTATCTTGATCTGCTGGCGCAACTTGAATCACTCGCGGACAGCACAAGCAACCAGGAGGTATTCAAGGAACAAGCGCAGAAATTCACCGGCGACCTCGTTGCGATGGCAGAGAGCCGGGGTGAATACAACCAGATTCCACTGGAAGTGACTTTCTACCGGCTTAACCTGTTCTACCGTGCCCTGGTGCTGTACATCCTCAGTTTTCTGGTGGTGGCGTGCACCTGGCTGCGACCCCACAGCCGCATACTGCGTCTGGGCGCTTTCGCGTCAGTTTCGCTGCCCACCCTGCTGCTCCTCATCGGCATTATCATGCGCAGCATCATCCGGGGGAGACCGCCCGTCACCACCGCCTATGAAACGATCCTGTTCGTGTGCCTGGTAGCGGTGGGAACCGCGCTGTTCCTTGAATGGGCAAACAAAAAAGGACTCGCCATTTCCATGGGTTCCCTGTTGGGTGTACTGGGCATGTTCATTGCCAACAAGTACGAAGTAGGCTATGGCGGCGATACCATGCCGGCCATGGTCGCTGTGCTGGACACCAACTTCTGGCTCGCGCTGCACGTAACCACCATCGCCATCGGTTACGGTGCGGGCTTCTTCGCTGCAGGACTGGCCCATGTCTTTATTCTTGGACAGTTGATAGGCTTCCAACGCAACAGCCCCGCATTTTACCGCGACCTCACGCGCATGGTCTACGGCGCCCTGTGTTTTTCCTTTGTCTTTGTGTGCATCGGCACCGTGCTGGGCGGCATCTGGGCGAACGAAAGTTGGGGCAGATTCTGGGGCTGGGACCCCAAAGAGAACGGCGCGTTGATGATCTGTCTCTGGCAACTCGCCATCATGCATGCGCGGCTGGACGGCATCATCAAGCACCACGGTATTAACATCGCCGCCGTCATCGGCAGCATCATTATCGCCTTCTGCTGGTTTGGCGTCAACATGCTCGGCGTCGGCCTGCACAGTTACGGATTCACCAGCAGCGGCTACTCAGCACTCGTCAATTTTTATATCATTGAGACCATTGTGGTGGTGCTGGGCGTACTGGTCTGGTTGCGCCAGAAAATCAAAGTGGCGAAGAAGGCATAGGGAAGGTTTGTAGATAGATAAAAAGGGACATAAGGGACGAAAGAGACATAAAAGACAAAGACGCAAGGATGTAAAAAATATAAAAAGACTGACGTTTCTCTAACCCAACAGATGCCTACCCTATAAGTCGCTTTTGTCCTTTATGTCCCTTCCGTCCCTGTAATCATCACTTCAGTGCTTCACGCAACACCGGTTCCAGCGCATCAGCCATGCGCATGAACCCAAGGTCGGTGGGATGGGTGCCGTCCACCGTGGCTTCGCCGTCGCTACCCAACAACGCTTCCGCAGGCACATAGTGTAATCCCGGAACTTGCTTCGCCAGGAGTTGTTCGTAACTTGCGTGCAATGCCTTGTTCCTGCTTTCATAGGCTTCACGCTTCTCAGGAAGAAAGGCGCCTGCCTGGTACTGGATATTCTCCACAAGAATGATGGGCGTGTCCGGTCGTGCTGCCCGCAACACCGTTATCAGGGGTACAGCCCGCTGCGTAACCATCGCGAGATTCATATTGGGCACACAGTCAATGACATAGGCCGCTGCATCCAGTTCCGCAAGCAACTCGCCCACCTCCGGATCCATCATACCGTTGCCGGAAAAACCGAGGTTGATCACAGGACATCCAAAACGACGTCCCAGGATGGCAGGATACGCCATGCCCGGACGGGATGCGCACCCACCGTGAGTGATGGACGTGCCATAGAATACAATCGGTTTGCTGTGGCCTGCCGGACGCGTTGCCGGTTTCGACAAGACCGTACCCGGAGGCACACCGATTTCAAGTGACTTCGTGCCGTTGTACAGGGGCAGGTACACCATGTACTCGTGGTTGCCTTCTGGAATGCCCGATGCCAGCACTGCCTGCGTGGCCTGTGCCGAGGGCCGCCCATTGCCAATCCAACGCCACACCCCTTCATCGTTCACATACAAATCAAGACCGCTCACACCGGTAGCAGGCATGTGCGGCATGGCCAGGTCGGCATTCACCACCTCCCACTTCGCCGCTATGGTGTCCGCATTCGTGACAAAGCGCACACAAATCCCCGCCGAGTGCGTAGACAGACTCCATACAGCATCCCGTACCACGCCCTTCGCCTTTGCGGGCAACCGATGATAAAAGGCTTCTGTTTCCGTCCAGCCCTTCCCCTCTATCTCCAACTGCTGCGCGTCATACCACAGCCACTCGCCGCTCGGATCCGCAACTGCAAAGTTTGGATCGAGTTTTTCGATGGGTGGCATAGTGGCATCTTCGGCAAGAACGGGGATGAAACATAAGGCAAAAAAGACTGCGACTAAAATCACGGAACAAAATAGATGACAAGAATGGTTTCGCATACGTTTATCCTTTCAGTTTACTAATAAAGTCCATTCAGAAAGCAATCAATGGCATCGGTGCAGAGGTGCCAGAGGCAGCCCACGGACACGGCGCGCCATTTCCATTTGGGGATAAGGAGTAAGGCTGCATAAACCAGCCCTGCCCATAGGGTATGCAGGGGATGATAGCCGATGCTGCAGCGGTTGGGATCGAAAATCGGGTCTGCCAGCAGGTGATCCAGATCAATGGCCATTGTTGCCACCATGATAAGGCCTGCCTTCCACCAGTTTTCTTTCCAGAACAGTTTCCCGAAGGCAAAGGGCAACAGCAAATGAAACCCGTAGTGGACGCTATGCCTGAATATGTCGAATGCAATTTCCATTGGCTTTTTTTTCCAGACTATCAATGACAAAACGCAGACGCGGCATCTCTGCCGCGTTGTTAAAGAGGCAGGGATGCCTCTTCTACTTCTTATTGCAGGGCTTCACCTCGACAGCTATCAAAAAGGGCGTAGTTTTCCTGAGTCGGGATATGGTCGCCCATAAAAGTCAGGTTTTCCACACTGCAATGGACGGTAAAGGTAATTTCATCGCCGAAGCGGGTCTGCAATTGTTTCACCTGCCGGTCGTTCACAAACCAGGTAACCAGGTAGTTGTCGTCCTTGCCGTGGGCAATATCCATACTCAAGTTGTACCATGCCTCACGCGTGATCAGTATCTGGCTGGAACTGTACGGGTATGCCTGACAGGTACAATAACAAACGAGGTCGTTTTCCTGTGCATTCAGTTTTTCACGCAACGCTGCCGTGCCGTATCCAATCTCAAAATCCACCTCATGCTTGTCATCATGATACAGGAACGCGCCAATGCTTGCCTGATCGCCTACACCCATAGCGGGCACATAGACACGCCAGGTGTAGCGTCCCGCACCAAAACGATTCGTCGTCCTTATTTTTACGCGATCCCGTGTTTCCGGTCTGGTGACGATGCGGAGTTTTCCGTCTTCAATCTGATAGGCGTGCGGACTGCCCTCCGAGGAATCATCCACCCAGCCGTCCAGATTCTCAAAATCGCTGAAAAATACTTCATGCTGCTGCGCAACAGCAAACACAGCAGGGAGCAACCATAATAGAATGGAGACACATTTCATGTTGGCATCCTCTAGCCGCTTTTATGGTTGCTTAATCAGTGCTTTAAGTTCTACATCAAGTAGATCCCACAATTGGGGATGACTTTCCACAAGCCGTGCGATATCCCCCAAGTCCTTTAATTTTTTGCTCTGTCTTCTTTCAGTGTCACGCCACGCTTGTATTTTCCCCCGCAGCGTATCTTCCAAAGAGGCGACTCGCATCAGAATTCCATGAACATCGGCAGGCACGGCTCGGTTTGGGAATTCTCTATAAAAGTCTGCCGTGCTCAATTGAATACTGACTGCAGAATCGCCCTGAAAATTAACCGACCAAGGGAAACGTTCCATCTTAAAGCCCACTTCCTCAAGTTTCTTTATGGCTGTTTCAACAACAGATGCAGCAACAACAATATCCACATCCTGTGTGACCATAGGTTCATCGGCCCAGTGATTTACAGCGATGCCGCCAATCGCACACCAAGGCAAGTCACAGCGTTCAAGACAGTCTACCATGCGCATGACATCGTCCGTCCCCCCGGCTGTCTGCCAGTCATAAAATTTCTTTGGAGTCATGATATTTCCTCATTGCATCCAGATTGTTAACGCAAGGTACTATGATAATGCAAGTGGAAGGCGGGAATACAGCAATAAACACCCAAACAGGAACATTACACGTTTATTACCAATCGGTTGCCTGGAACGCCTCATGGAAGGAAACAATGCCCGAAGGGATTTCATCGGTAAAGGGCAGGACGAGAAAGTATTCCTGCGGGATGCCTTCGTGGATCATATCCGTGATGTTTCGGAAACCGAAGCGGGTATAGTAGTTGGGATCGCCCACAAGGGCGCACCCCTTCGCACCCAGTTCATCCAACCGGGCAAGACCTTCTTCTATCAATGCTTTTCCGATGCCTTGTTTATGCAGCTCCGGCAACACCGCTACAGGGCCAAGGCCGTACCAGTCCGGTGTGCCGTCCGCAATGGCTACGGGCGAAAAAGCAATGTGCCCCACCACATCACCGTCCACCTCCGCCACCAGGGACAGGGTCAACGCCCCTGCCTTGCGTAATGCGTGGATAATGTACTGCTCCGTGTTGTTACTGATAGGCAGGGTCTTAAAGGCCGCAATGGTAACTTCCGTTATGGCGTCGTAATCTTGCGGGGTTTCATCGCGTATGATCATCTGTAAGGGTTCTTTACTTGTTGATGTTTTTTGTTCTTTGAAAAGATAAGATAATGCTATCATCGCAAGGAGTGTTGAAAACAGGACAACGCCAAAAGCAGCTATTAACGTTTCCGCATCGCCCCACGTACCAACGGTATACACACTGCCTAGAAACAGGCCTATTCCCAATGCGTACAGGAACATGCTGCGGCTTTCCCTGCAAATCTTTTGCACTTCTTCCCGTGTACCCTCTTCACCGCCAATAAGTTCCAAGGTCCGGGGAATGTCGCTTTCGTCAACCTGCAATTCAATGCCGCCCAACATCACATTATAAAAAGGCTGTACTGCCACGGTGTTTTCGTTCTTTAAAAATACTTCAATTCCCGCACACTCCAGTGTGGCTTTTGCGGATTGTGCCTGAAAGAGATTACTGTAGGTTCTGATTGTTTTCATGCTTATATGCCCCGTTCAATTCGACTGATTTTTTCACCAGACCCTAGACCCTAGACCCTAGACCCTAAACCCTATCTATTCTTTCAGCACCATGTCAATACACATCACGGCGGCAAGTATCAGCTGTCGTGCGGGACTGTTCACAGGAACTTCGTCGGCAATCTGCAACACATAGTTATCGGCGCTGGTGAACAGTTCCTTGCCGAGTCCGGACCATTTCTTGGTTACGTGAGC
>CAZBNU010000007.1:30011-41709 GCA_964493075.1 uncultured Nitrospirales bacterium
GTGTACCGTTTGTAGTCGGTAAACCGCAACACCTTGGTGAACATGCCCAGATTCGGTTCCCGGCATTGCAACACTATTTCACCTGATTCCGGATCATAGATGTCGAAATTGTTCGATGCCTTGAACAGACCCAAATGCTCCTTCACCACAAACAGATTTTTATTCAACGCTTCGTGCATGGCGTGTTCCCTCCGGTTATTGGTGTGCCAACATCAGATTATTTTATCGCCGAATAATAGTATTACTGTTCACTAATCAGGTTCAACTTTATTAAATATTTCGAGAAACGCAAACGGCCACCACACGAAAGTGCGATGACCGTTCCTACTTCGGCATGGGGTTGTTCAGTATAAGAATTGGTTCTATTGGACTGTTATCGTCTTGCTTTTCGATGAAGTATCACCCTTGGGGACGGTGACCGTCAGGACGCCGTCCTCGTAGTTCGCTTTCATTTCGCTTTGCTTCACCGGGCCGGGCAGAGTCATGACGCGCTCAAACTGGCCGAGTCGCCTTTCGCTGCGCAATTGTTTGGCGTTCGGCCCCTGCTGAGAAACTTCCTCTTCACGAGTACCGGAAATGGTCAGTACCCGGTCTTCAATACTCACGTTAATCTTGGAACTGTCCGCACCAGGGATATCCATGCGCACAACATATTCCTTGTCATGCTCTTCAATGTCCATCGTGGGATTGAAGGAAAGCCCTTGCGAAAATGCATTAAATTTCGGACTGGCATTGAAACGACCGAACGCACCTTGAAACATCTGTTCCATCTGCTTGTGCATTTCCTCCATTTCCTTGAAGGGGTCCCATCCATTGGGATCAAAGGGACTATTCGGCAAGGGATTTGGGCTGATGGAAGTGTTGGAATTTCCGGCGCCCGGCGCGAGTTGCCAGTCCTCGTCCTGAATTGAATCGTCCGTGTTCAGCAATGCATGGACGCTGTCCTGTTGGGTATCGCTATAGGCCTGATACAGGTAATACCCCTGAACGGCCACAACGACGATCAACAAGACCAACAAAAGGCTCAGTATTCTGTTGTTGCGATCTGCGGTGTTTTCACTCATGGCATATACCTCCTGTGTTGTTTATGCTTTTGTTGAGCAACCAAACCACTTTCAACTTTCATAAATCTCACGAATGAGATTCGTTTGTAAAATAGCAAACTACATGCCAGGACAGTCCTTACAGTTTTCACACCATAAATAATTGTTTTTACTGATATTACGAAAGTTTAAGCAAGTAAAGCGCCTCATTAAATACCTTAAATGCGGTATGGAAAGTCGCTACAGTATCTATGTTCCTGACAACATGATGCAGGTTGAACAGGCCGGGCACATTGGGTAATAATCTGGTACGAAGCACAAGCGAGGTTACATCATGAAAAATAAATACCGCCTTATTATTTTCCTCTCCATCGTAGTGTTCTACTCTTCCTTCCATATCGCCTGGGCACACAACCCCATCGCGATTAACGGTGGCCCGACCGATGCGGCAACCGCCTACAATATCCCGGATGTTACGGTCAGCCATGTCGCCTATCATCACGCAAAGGACGGACAGGCCTTTTTATGGCTGACCTTTGAAGGCAAAGCAGGACAAGAAATTAACCTGCAGATGGGCGTCCCGAAACTGGAGCGCTATGCCGACATACGCCCGGCAACAACGCTTTTGGGTGCAGGTTTTCCACCGGTAACAACGCTGCCGTTCCCTGTCCCCGAAGGCATGGGCGCATTGGTGATTACAACCGAAGGCCAGGAACCGGAAGTATTCCATGAAGAATTTACCGGCACAGTAGACTGGATGTTCAAACAGGAAAAGGTGATACTGCCGGAAGATGGAACCTACTTTATGGTCAGTTACATCCCGTCCGGCAAGGAAGGGAAATTCTGGGTTGCGCCGGGAACCCGCGAGGCTTTCGGCGTGTGGGACATGATACGCATGCCCGGCATCATCATCAAGGCGCGTCTGTTTCACGAGATATTCCCCTGGGGCGGCATCCTCGGCTGGGCGTATCTTGCGTTGCTTGTAATCCTGATTGTTCTGATATTGATCCTTGTCGGCCTGTATTTTCTTGTGAAACGGCTGCTTACTAAACGCACAGGCAGCACTGAAGAAGCTGCATAAACCCAATCCCGAAAGAGGAGACGAACATGTCATTCCTGTTAATGTTGTCGCTACTTGTGGCTCCTGCCCCGATAGACATTATTTACGACACAGACATGCATTCAGACTGCGACGACGCGGGAGCACTGGCCGTGCTGCATGCTTTTGCTGATGAAGGACTGGTCACTATCCTCGGCGTGGTGCATACTTCCCCTGCACCCTACGGGCCGCAGTGTGTGACCGCCATCAACGGCTATTACGACAGAGGCGATATTCCTGTCGGCGGCATGACCTGGAAGGATTATGCCACTGCACCGCACTACGAGAAGTATCGCAAGGGGGCGGCCTATATTGAAAATTCCAGCAGGGATTATCTACCAGTCATCGCTCGGGAATTCCCGCTTAAAAGTGAACGTATCATATTGGACAGCGTACTGCTTTACAGGAAACTCCTCTCCGGGGTGGACGATAATTCCGTGGTTATCTGTGCGGTGGGCCAGTTGACCGGTCTTGCGGGATTGCTGGAATCGGAAGGCGACGGTTTCTCTCCCTTGTCGGGTCTGGAACTGGTAAAACAGAAGGTGCGCCTGCTGGTGACCATGGCGCGGGGCGATTGGCCGGAAGGACGGGATACCTTTAACTGGATTTGCGACATTCCCAGCGCCGCGAAAGTGATCAACAACTGGCCCGTCGCAATGGCGGTCATGCCCCACGGGGAAACCATCCTTACCGGCGGTAAACTCGTAGCGGAATCACCCAAAGAAAATCCAGTGCGACGCATCTACGAGATTTACGTGAAAAAGGAAGACCATCTTCGTTCCAGTTGGGATCAGTGTGCGGTCTACTACGCCGTGAAAGGTCCCGATGCACTTTTCAAACCACGCACGGGACGCATCCTGCAGATGGACCCCAAGACAGGCAAGCACAACTGGGTTCCGGACGACACATCGGAACAGGTCTATATTGAACAACAAGCCGATGACGAAACGGTTGCCGCTGTCATTGAAGAACTGATGTGCCGCACGCCGAAACGGTGACAAGCATTCCTATTCCTCTGACCGCTGTCCGGAAAAGCGGTCCCGATCGTCACGAAACAGCAGGTTGAATGTGGTCAGGCTGCCGTAAGCACGGGTAATCAAGCCCTGATATTCGGCTTTTTCCTCATTGGACAAATTGTCGTTGTTGTTGATCTTTTGTTCCAGTACCCGAAGTTTCTCCCGTACCGACGTAATCTTTTTGAATACCACGTCTATTGAAATTTCTTTGGACTGAAGCGTGGAATCGAAAGGGGTCAGTACCATTTTGCCGCCTTTCCACTTCTGGGCAATATGGTAATTCCCCATATCAAATTCCTCTTCCAGCACTTCACGTAGCGCCGCCTTCATTTCCTGCCAGGACTGTTGTGATAGTTCCATGTTGTTGACTCCTGTTATTTGCCCACTTTCAGTTCGTCCATTTTATCAACACAAACCCACCAAAGTGAACAAAGTAACCAAGGAAACATGGGGCTTATGGGATTTATGGGATTTGTCAGGCTTAAGATTGAGATTGTTTTTTTATTGCATTTGTGTTATTATCACATTCGATAGGTTGTACATAAATTTGAAGTAGCATGGTATCCGTCCAGCACTTCATAAAACGCAAAGATGGTTCTGTTGGACGGTTACGCAACATGAAGGAGTGTAACGCTATGTTTGCGAGGAAGCAGCCGGGTTTTACTTTGATCGAACTGCTTGTTGTGATTGCCATCATTGGGATTCTGGCGGCAATTTTATTGCCAGCGTTGGCGCGTGCGCGGGAAGCAGCGAGACGGTCGAGTTGCAGCAACAATTTGAAGCAGTTTGGCCTTGCGTTGAAGATGTATGCCAATGAATCGTCGGGCGAAAAGTTCCCGCCGGTAACACACCAACCGCCCAATAATGCCGGTTTCTTGCTAACGCCTCTGGCCTATGGCATGTATCCGGAATACATTACCGATCCTGCGATTTACGTTTGTCCTTCGAGCGCAACTCATACAGTTGACCAGATGTATAACGATGACGGTACGTGCGTGTTATCCCAGTTAAAGCCAGATGGCTATCAATCGTGGTGGCACGCGATGTTTTCCTATTTTTACCTGGGATGGGTGTTGGATAAGTGCGACGAGGATGATGCAAAAACGGAAGCAGGCCCGATCGTTGCGTCCCTCAATAGCATAGCAAACTGGGATATCGATCCTGCCAAGTACGCGGATGAGTATATCCCGTTTCAGTTCCTGCATGCGCTGATGGCGCTCATGGTGGAATCCAATACAAATTTCCTTGAGTGGTCGCAGACAGGCCCTATAACCCTTGAAGATGTGTTTAACGTTTTGGACGGTGATGTCACCGTAGCAGAGGGTTCAGGCAATGGCGGCCCAACCGCTACCAAAATCTACCGCTTACGGGAAGGGGTGGAACGATTCATGATCACGGACATTAACAATCCCGGCGCTTCTGCACAGGCGCAAACCAATATATGGGTCATGTTCGATATTCTTTCGGTGAACCCAAGCGATTTTAACCACGTGCCGGGAGGCGCCAACGTGCTGTATATGGACGGCCATGTGGAATTCGTGCGGTATCCCGACCAAAAAGCGCCGGTGTCACGGACAGCGGCCACGGCAATGGGCGTTGCACAGATAGCAGGCGGCTGATATGGGACTACGCTAACAGATTTGGTTTAGGCAGTAATTTTCATGCCTTCGTCCAGAACAATTAGATAATTTTTCACGGGCATGTAGTCCGTGAGGGAATTGCCGGTGCCGAGTGCCCAGAACCCATCAGCAAAGCAGACCTCGGCAATTTTGCGCACATAGCGCCGCAGTTCCTTTTCCTCGGAACGACAGATGAAATCTACATCAAGACCGCCCAATGGGGTAACGCGGTTTCCGTACTCTTTCTTGAACTCCGTCACCGGCTGGATCACATCTTCAAAGGAATGCTTGGCATCAATGTTGCATCCAGTGATGATGTCGTCATATACGCTTGCCAGATTGCCGCAGGAATGCAGGATGAAAGGCTTGCCGGCGTCGTGGGCAATGGCGGCCATCTTTTTGTAGATGGGGAAGACATATTCGCGCAGATGTTCGGGGGACAAAAAGGTGGAGGTCTTGAAACCAAGATCATCCCCCTGACGGCACGCGCCTACGGCCTCCAGGGATGCAATCTGTTGCAATGCTGTGGTATGAATTTCGCCGATTTTTTGAAACACCGCCTGCACAAGTTCGGGTTGCAAATAAATCGCAGTGGACAATCCTTCCACACCCAAGAGTGTGGAGGCCCATTCATAGGGACCGGCACAGACACCCGCCACCAGTTTTGCGCCTTCAGGTAGGCACAATGCCGCCCGCTCGTAATGAGACAACTCCACGGCTGTTGCCGGGTTGGGCCAGGGATATTGCTCTAAGTCCTCCATGTTACGAATGGCGACGTAGGCTTCACTTCCCTGTGACACCTGCGTTGTTCTGTTCTCGTGGGCTTCCACGGGAAGATTCGGGGGAATCTCCATGGGCACGCAGTCAAAGCCCATATTGATCCAGAAATCCACATAAACCTGCCACGCCTCTGCGGTGTTCCAGTCGAGGGCGCTTATATCAACGCCGGTACGTTCGGCTATAAAGCCCGGACTGGCGATATGCTCATAGAAAGGCAAATGTGTAGGCGGCTCATCCCGCTGGAGTACATGTAGGAACTGTTCAAAATCGGGTTTAGGGACTGTGTCGGGCATGGGTATATTTCTCCAGGATTAGTTTACGAACCGCAAAGAACACAAGAAACACAAAGATTATTTGAGGCAGACACAGGCCCGTATGGTTATTGCTCTGGCAACTCATCGCTGTCGCTGCTTTGCTGGGTTGCCGCTGGAGCTGACGTTGCATCCTTTTCCTCCACAGCTTCGCTTTGGGTCTTCGATGTGATTTTTTTTCGCACCCAAGAAAAAATGAATCCGGCCAACGCCAAGGCAATAAGAATCAGCAAAAAAACGTATGCGGCCGTTTCGTTCCACTCTGTAAGGCGGTCATAAAACATAATCCATGCGCCAATGGCGGCGAGATTTCCAAGTGTTACAGAAGACAAGGAAAGCCATGTCGGTAATCCGATTAGATAGCCAACTACTGATCCCACCACACAGCCTGTGCTCCAGAATGGGAAGATTACGAATGCGATGAGACCGGCGGCGCCATAGGGAGCCATGCGCGCCTTGTGACTGAGTGCTGCTTTGTGTATATTACTAAGATAGTTTCCAATGACAGGGACGCGGGTTAAATGTTGGTAGCCCCGAACAAAAACGGGATATACATAGAGCATCAAGATAAAGTCCACCATGGCTACCTGAAAAAACATGAACATTGGGGACAGGCCCTGCTTGAATCCAAACCCCACACCAAAAGCACGTCCCCCAAAAATTTGAAACACTGCGGCAAGAAACGTTTTGTCATAGGGATCACGCAGATAATAGAAAAACAACGCCCATGTTCCGAGAAGAACAATCAGCAGGGTATGGCCCATGTTGAAAAGAAAACGAAGAGTATGCGCTGAGGGTTCTCCGGGAACATTTACTATAGCAGGTTGCTTCATCTGGTTCGGTCCTGTTCGATTGCTGTACAATTGAGTTGTTGCAAACACTGCATGGGACAGTGAGTGATTATCTTAATTATTACCGCGAAGTATGTGTTTGATGTTAGAGCCTGAAAAAATGAAATGCCCAGAAAACGATTCCACCAATACAACGCGCATTGTTGTGGAATCTACTGACGTTGCAGTTAACATTAATAACGCGCCGACTGTTCCCGGCTGCTACATCATGCGTGATACCTCCGACAAAATTCTATATGTCGGCAAGGCCAGAAACCTTCGGACACGTCTGCGCAATTATATCAATGAAACGGACAGCAGGTACAGCGTGAAGTTTCTTATGCGGCGCGTGGCAAGCATTGAGTTCCTGGTGGTGGAGTCCGAAAAGGAAGCGCTGCTCCTGGAAAACAGCCTGATTAAGGCCCATAAACCCCGGTATAACGTGCGACTTCGGGACGATAAAACCTATATCAGCATACGCCTGGACCCAAGAGAACACTTCCCGCGCTTGACAGTGGTACGACGTCATAAAAATGATGGCGCACGCTATTTCGGCCCGTACCATGACACACGGGCGGCACGCAAAACACTGAAACAGTTGCAGCGTCTTGCCCCCATGCGTATTTGCTCCGACCATGTCTTGCATAATCGCACCCGCCCCTGCATCTACTACCAGATCAAGCAATGCCTTGCCCCCTGTGTTGGCCTGGTGACCCCGGAGGCGTATACTGATCTGGTGCGGCAGGCGCTGTTGATTCTGGATGGCCGCAGCACGGATCTGGAAAAGGAACTGCGCCAGCGTATCCATGAACTTTCGGACGCGTTGAAGTTTGAAGAAGCCGCCGCGCTCCGCGACCGGTTGCACGATTTGAATGCCACTATCCAGCCACAACGCGCTATTATAAATCATGGTTCGATGGATAAAGACGTGTTCGGCATTCATCACGAAGGACGGTTCATCGAGATACAGGTTCTTTATTACCGCAACAACGCCATGATTGGCGGCAAATCCTTCTCCTTCGACTATGTTGAAATGCCATTGGAAGAACTCTTGAGTTCGTTCCTTCTGCAATACTACAACAATGCGCCGGGCGTTCCTTCTGAAATTCTTGTGCCGATCGACTTTGAAGATCAGCAGGTACTGGCCACATTGCTGGGCGAAAAGAAACAGGGGAAAGTAACTGTGCGCCGTCCACAACGTGGAACATTATTGACACTGGTCGAACTCGCCAACAACAATGCGCTTCGTTCTTTTACCGAGAGACGGGGTAAGGAAAAGGCGCTGCAGGATTCCCTGGAGAAAATAAGGGACACGCTGCATCTCGCTGTCACACCGGAAAGGATTGAATGCTTTGACATCTCCACAATACAGGGGAACAAAACGGTGGGCGCTATGACAGTGTTCGAGGGTGGGCTTCCAGCAAAACAACGTTACAGACGCTACGAAATACGTGATACGGAAGGTCAGGACGATTTTGAAGCGATGCGCGAGATGCTCAGACGCCGCTATACCCGCGCGCTGGCGGAAAACGATCTTCCTGATCTGGTGCTGATTGACGGCGGCAAGGGACACCTTAATGTTGCGGTGACCGTACTGCGCGAATTGGGGCTGAACACCCTGCCTTGTGCCGGGATTGCCAAAGCGCGGGCTGGCAAGAACGGCGCAGCCGCGGCGGAACGTTTCTTTATACCCGGACGCATGAACCCCATTGTGCCGCACCAACACAGCCCGGCGGTACTGCTGCTGGCACGTATCCGGGACGAGACCCACCGCTTTGCTATTACATACCACCGGCTTAAACGCAAAAAAGCAACGCTGACCACAACCCTGCTGACGCTGCCCGGCATAGGGCCCGCCCGCGCTCGTGCGTTGCTGTCCCACTTCGGTTCCTTGTCCCGGATTCGGAAAGCCAGCGTAGAACAACTTGCCGCTGTCCCCGGTATTAGTGGTAAACTTGCAGTGGGTATTGTGACCGCACTAGGTGCGGAGAAGTGACTGTTTTGCAGCAAATGTAACCCGTCGAAAGGTATGAGAATATGACACTGATTGGAATCGTGTTTGCCGCAGTTGTTGTTGCAGGTATCGTACTGCTTGTTGCGTTGTATATGTCATTGCTGAGTTCACTGTATCCCGAGACCATTCGTACTGACGAAGTTTTCTACGTCCGCACCAATGACCTCTGGATATTGAGGGTGTGCCGCTACCGCAAGGAGCGTGCCACAGGGGAACCCGTGCTGCTGGTTCATGGCATGGGCGCCAACCAGCACAACTTTACATCGCCGGAAGACGGCTGCCTGGTGGATTACCTTGCGGAAAAAGGGTATGACTGCTGGACAGTGGATCTGCGCGGCAGCCGTTCGTCAGAGCCGCCCTTTGAACGCACCCGTGACGACGTGTGCATGGAAGACTTCTTCAGGGAAGACCTGCCCGCTGTAATCGAACATATATTGAAAATGACCCATTACGAAAAACTGCATTGGGTGGGACATTCCATGGGCGGCATGTTGCTTTATGCCTATACCCTGCATCATGGAGGCGACAGCATCGCATCGGGAACGACACTCGGTTCTCCACTGGATTTTTCCGACGCCCACGGAAAAGTACCCGCGTTTTTGCTTACCGCAGCGGAGAAATTTCCGACAGTTTCAGGCAATCTGATACGAGGATTGATTCCCATACTAAAGACCCTGCATATCGGTTTTGTCGCGTTTCCTGTCAATCAACGAAACCTTCCTGCTTCCCTCAATGCAGGACATCTTATCAATATGCTGGAAGATCCTCTGCCCCTTTTGATGAAGCAGGTGCGCCAATGGATAGTCTCCCGTGATTATAAATTGCTTGACGGGAATCTGGACATCGCTTCGGATATTAGAAACCTGCCGGTTCCGCTGTTTGCATTTTTTGCGAAAAAAGACCCCTTCATCAATATCGAGCGCGCAAAGGAATGGTTTGGCAATATTAAAAACCCTGACAAAAAAATGGTGGTATGTTCCAAAGATGAGGGATACGCCGAAGATTACAGTCACTGTGATCTCGCGTTCAGCAAAAACGCCGCACAGGAGATATTCGAGCCCATACAGCGATGGCTTGCGACACACGAATGTCCCATACGCGCATCCATAGAAGAAGAGGTAAAACGGTTCAGCGCCAGTAACATTACCGACGACAAACGCGCCAGAATTCTTTCTGGAAATGCGTATGCCCATATTACAGATTCGGAAGACACGGCAGCAGAATTGGAAGACGAACACAACGACGACGACGAAGCCGTTGCTGCGCCAGAACCAACACCGACGGCAACAGAAGTAGCAAAGGCCACTATAAAAAAGAAGGCCGCCACAAAAAAGAAACCCGCTGCAAAAAAGAATCCAACGGCAAAAAAGAAGCCTGCCGCAAAGAAGAAAGCCGCGACAAAAAAAACCGCTGATGCCGAAAAAGCGCCTGCGAAGAAGAAAAGTGCAGCCAAAAAGAAGTCTGCCGCAGCAAAGAAAAAGCCAGCGGTAAAAAACAAAACAGTTACGCCGCAAACGGGGGCTGAAGAAGAAGGCCCCAGTCCAGAGGCATTGCAAAAAGCAAATAAAGAACGCGAACAAAGAAATACGGTTTTTTCGGAACTGATGGCTTCCCTGTCAAAGCCGCTTGATCCCGAATCGTAATTTCAGTTTTCTGATCTCTGGATACGAACTTTGTGTCTGTTCATCCCTCCGGGATGCATGATTGGGATGAATAATTGTAGGCTGGGTGAAGCGTAGCGGAACCCACCTTTCGTGATACACAATGGGAAGGTGGGTTCCGCTACGCTTCACCCAGCCTACAATTCCTTGGTTATATTTAATGGCAGACAGTTGCTTAGGCCAGGGCTTCCTCGCAGAATTGGACGCAACGGGTCACTTCCTTGACCGCATCGGAACCTTCGGGAATGTCGTATTCCAATTCTATGTCGCACGGGAATGTCATATTGTTTTCTTTCAGAAAACGTAATACATCCGCCACCTGCGTATCCCCTTCGCCAAAGGGCATATTGGGCGCGCCGGAAAGAAGCGACTTCTTTTTCCTGTCTTTCAAATGCAGACTGATGATGCGATCCTTGTTCTTCTCAATCATGGGAATGGCCGGTTCGCCCGTACCCGCCACATAATGACCAATATCAAGGTTAATACCCAAATGCTCGCCGTAGGAAAGCAGGTCGCCGTCATAGGTGGTAGGTGTAATTTGAGTGTGGTTGTGGAAACCAATATAGACTTCGTGTTTGTCAGCAAGCGGACCCAATTTTTTGGCGAGGGCTTCATCCTTGGGTAGTTCGCGGGTAATGCCCTTTGCGCCGCACGCCTTTGTCGCCTGGAAATAGTATTCCATCTGTTCATCGGACATATCACCATCACCGATATTGCCGAATTTGACGATATGAATATTCACGCCTGCATCGTTGTAAAGTTTACGCAACGCCTCATAACCGTCCATAGGGCCGCCGATTCCGGTTGCCGAGGTATGCGCTTTCGCGAACCCTTCGGCGGCGTCACCCATCAACTCCACGGAACTGATGCCGCACTGCACGATGTATTTAAGCAAATCCTCGGCACTGCTGGGCATAGAACGAAAACTGTAGGTGATGACGCCTATCTGCACGCCGTTAAAATTCGAGTTGGGTTTGGCATCTTCCGCCATGGAATAGCGAGGCAACATGGTTGTTGCTGCCAACGCAGCCGCGCCACCGATAAAAGTTCTTCTGGATATCTGTTTGTTCATGATGTTTCTCCGGTGTTGTGATATGTATCGTTCGCAGGCACTGCCTGCAGTCCATAAATCTTCACGATAAACGCTACCACCGTCATTGCGAGGAACGAAGCAATCTGGGGCGACACGATGCTCTTAACTACAATGAGATTGCTTCGTGCCTCGCAATGACGGCAGCAGCCGTTCAGAAATAAAATACTCTTACGCCCATCCGTCAAAGCATTTCAGCAGATCGAGAATAGCGTTCTCCGGACCGTCGGTGTAG
>CAZBNU010000008.1:0-18810 GCA_964493075.1 uncultured Nitrospirales bacterium
CGTGTCTTTGCAGAAAATTTATTGGCCAGTTTTACTTCTACATAGGATTTCTGTTAATATAACAGTATGTCGGAGCAATGCGTTTCCGAATACCGTCGGGGCGTGGCCTAGCCCGGATAAGGCGCTTGACTGGGGGTCAAGAGATCGTAGGTTCAAATCCTATCGCCCCGACCATTTCTTTTCCCTTCATCCGCTGGCTATTATTGTTTCTATAGTCGTTTAGACTAGCCACTACCCTGCTGCTGCGTGTACAATACCTTTATGTCATCAAGCAAGGTTTTTCTTTTATGAAAGCGCTTATTTTTGATAAAGAGCTACATGTTGAAGAGGTGCCAGCGCCAGTGCCGGGACCGGGTGAAGCACTGGTTCATGTGTTGACGGCGGGTATCTGCAATACGGATATTGAGATTCGCCGTGGATACATGAATTATGCTGGTATTCTGGGACATGAATTCGTGGGTTTTGTTGAGCATGCCTCCAATGATTACCTTATCGGTAAGCGTGTGGTCGGTGAAATTAACTGCGTGTGTGGGCAGTGCCGTTACTGCAGGATGGAAATGCCCAATCATTGTTTGAACCGGAGCGTATTGGGAATTTTCAATCGTCCGGGCGCTTTTGCCGAATATATCACCCTGCCCGAGCAAAATCTGCATATTGTGCCTGAGGTTCTCCAGGACGACGTAGCCTCTTTTACCGAACCGCTGGCGGCTGCTTTTCGTATAACAGAACAAATTCATATCGCTTCCGATACGCGAATCATTGTCCTGGGGGACGGTAAACTTGGACAATTGGTAGCTCAGACGCTGTGGCTGTATTCCAAAAATTTGCTCTGCGTTGGCAAGCATCAATGGAAACTGGAGATGTTGTCAGCACGCGGTATTCCCACAGTATTGCATAGAACAGCGATTGACGGGCAGGCCGATATCGTAGTCGATACTACGGGCAGTTCACAGGGCTTGCAGGAGGCATTATTGCTTGTGCGTTCCGAGGGTACTGTATTTTTGAAGACAACGTGCGCCGAACCTACAACAGTGGAATCGAAGATTGCGGTGGTAAATGAGGTGCGAATCCTTGGTTCCCGGTGTGGCCCTTTTCGGCCTGCCCTTGAGGCGCTGGCGCTGGGTACTATCGAAACAAGGCCAATGATAACAGAGACCTATCCTCTGGATGACGCGGTACACGCCATGAACCGGGCGGAAGATTCCAGCGTCATGAAAGTGCTATTGCATATATAGCATCAGATTGTCCTTGCGGGGCTCACAAGGATAACTTGCGCTTTGGAGGGCGCTACAGGTAAAGTAGAGCTGATGTCCACGATGAAATGCATGACAAAAGAGTGTTTTCTGAAGCAGGGAAACGGTACGTTTACACTGCGCGAAGAAAAACGTCTGCTGGTAATGCTTTCGCTGGAAGATTTCTTGTGGGCGCAGGGATTTGCGTGCATTGCTGGTACAGACGAAGCTGGACGTGGGCCTATTGCCGGTCCGATTGTTGCTGCCGCAGTAGTGTTGAAATATCCGGTTTTCGGTTTGAATGATTCCAAAAAGATTTCTGAGGCACGCCGGGAAGCACTGTATGAGCAGTTGCTTGCGGAAGATCATCTTGTCAGTGTCGCCATTAAGTCGGCACAGGAAATTGATCGTTCCGGCATACAACACGCCAATCTCTCTGCTATGGCTGAATCGGTGGCTGGATTGTCGCCCCCACCGGATTTTGTTTTGGTGGATGGTTATAATTTAACCGGCGTAAAACCGCCGGTGATGCGCGTCATAAAAGGTGATGCTCGGTCTTTGAGCATCGCTGCAGCCAGTATTGTGGCGAAAGTCACGCGGGACAGAATGCTGTTGGAAATGGACAGCGTCTATCCCGGATATGGATTTGCTCGACACAAGGGATACGGAACGCGTGAACATCTCGACGCGCTTGCTGCTCTTGGGCCATGCCCTGAACATCGAAGAAGTTTTGCGCCTCTTGCGCAAAAAGAAGATACATCGTCTTTGCTGTAATTTGGAATGTCATCATGTTTACTTGCAGTTGTAAAACTATCCTTGTAGGACTACTACTTATCGCCCTTGCCGGGTGCGCTACCGTTTCGTATTTTGCGGGTATTGATTCTTTTTTCGGGCGGCCAGAACCGGTTACCCGGCAGGCCAGAGCCTACGCCCAGCATCTGGCAGGGGTTATTTATGAACGACAGGGAAAATTTGATCAGGCCATAGTGGCATGGCAGAAGGTCATTGAACTGGATGAAAAGGCGCTGGCGCCGCGTTTACGTCTTGTCGGCGCTTATGCGCGTCAGGGCGACAACGAAAAAGCGATGGCCACATGCTGGGAGGCACTGCAGCATTTTCCTGATAAATCGGAACTGTGGATTGTCTATGGTGAATTGAATCACCGTCTGGACAATATTGAAAAGGCAATTGCCGCATTTAAGAAGGCCATAGAACTCAAACCGGATGATTTGACCGGTTACGGTGCTTTGGTGGAACTACAGGAAAGCACGAACGATTTGGTCGCCGCCATTGACATTTATGAGCGACTGATTGAAAAAAGTCCCAACAGTGCTGCCCTGTATTATCAGCTTGGCATCAACCTTGCCCAGATAAATGATAATGAGTATGCGCAACGCACTTTCCAGAAAGTCCTCGAACTGGAACCACGAATTACGCGGGCGCGTTTTTTTCTTGCCTTAACGTTTTTTCAAACAGGCAACTACGAGCAATGTGCAGAGGAATTGCGCGGATACCTGCTAGATCGTCCCTTCGATACTGCTGCCCTTGAGTATCGTGCTGCCGCTTTGGTTCGCCTTGGACGGCTGGATGAAGCACGCTATTCCATGGAACTGATATTGGCGGGCAAGGAAGCGACAAGAAAGAATTCGCTGCAGCATTCCTGGATTTTGCTTGAATCAAATCAAGTGGAGCAAGCGCAGCAGTTTGCGCTCGAAGCAGGCGCCTACATTTTTGCGGATATTATTTTCGCCGCCAACCTTCTGCGAACTGTGGCACCGGAGGACCGACCTGCTATTCCCTGGGATGACCGCTTTACCCTGGACGAAGTGGAAACGGAAAGCGACCTTTTCATTTCTTCAGTTATGAGTCTTTTCGGAAAAGATGTTGTTGCCCCCAAGGTGCTTGCGATGCTTGATAGCCTGCAGGAAACGGTTGGTTTTTCACCGGCGCTGTTCTTGTTTAGGGGTAGAATATTGCTGAACATGGAAGCCTATGAAGCAGCGGCAGCGGCGTTTGAAGTCATACTGGAAAATGGTATTGCGTCCAAGCACGTGCATTATCATTGTGCCATCGCCTACGAAGAATTGAAGGACATCACGAAAACAGAAAAACACCTTAAACATTATCTGGAAATTGATCCCGAGGATCCTGACATACTGAATTTTCTGGGGTACTTTTATACTGATCTCAATATCAATCTTGAACAGGCGGAAGAATTGCTTAATCGTGCCTTGCAAAAAGACCCTGATAATCCCTTTTATCTCGATAGTATGGGATGGCTGTATTTTCGACGGGGAGATGCGGACAAGGCGGCGGCCTATATCCAACGTGCCCTATACAACATGGAATCTGATGATGCCTTGCTGCGTGATCATCTCGGTGACGTGTATTTGCTGCAAGGTAACGTGGATCGTGCGATGTCAGAGTGGCGGCGGGCGTTGCGGCTTGATCCAAGCCTGGACACTGTTCGCGAAAAGATTGAACGACACACTAA
The DNA here is from genome assembly GCA_964493075.1 of uncultured Nitrospirales bacterium. Classification (GTDB taxonomy): domain Bacteria; phylum Hydrogenedentota; class Hydrogenedentia; order Hydrogenedentales; family CAITNO01; genus SLFT01. The sequence goes on from CAZBNU010000008.1 coordinate 3,727, forward strand.
AGATGATTCCACTGCGACATAAGAAGTAGGTTACACAACTCAACACCCAGCCTTTAATTTTCAGGTATCTTTATTTGCCATCAGAAACGATCTTTTCGCGTAGTGCGGCCAGCTGTTCCGCAAGAGACGTATTCAGGAGCGCATCATCCCCTTTCTTCGAAGAGGATTTCGGCAGTTTAGGAACGGCCATCGCCCCCTTTCCCCCTTTGCGGCGTTGTGGACGATTGTCGCTCTGAGATCGATTTTGGCGTTCCCGATCATTGTCGCGGCCACGTCCCCAAGAACCCTGTCGTCCTGCTTCCCGGGTGTCCACATCGGCGTGATCGCTACGCATACCGCGCCGTGATGATTCCGGGCGGGTTAGCGGCAATTTAACAGCGCCTTTGATGGATAAGGAAACCTTTTGGGCCTCCTTTTCCACTTGCAGGACGAGTACTTTGACTACATCGCCTACCAAAAGCGCCTTCTTGGGATCGTTCAGAATGGTCCTGCCCATTTCAGACCGATGCACAAGCCCCTCCTGTGCCAACCCGATATTGACGAAGACGCCGAAGTCTGTGATGTTGGTAATAATGCCTTCTATGACCATACCTGGTTGCAGATCATCAATGGTTTCCAGAGAAACGAAACACGCGGGCGGCCGGAAGCGACGGCGCGGGTCACGACCAATGCGCCCCAATTCGTAGCGTATGTCTTCCAGTGTCAACGGGCCAACTGCGTCGGTAGCAAAATCGTTTAATGGAAGCGTTATGATGCGTTCCGGTGATGCCGACAGTTCCTCAACGGTTACGCCGAGAGATTCCGCAATGCGCCCAATCACAGGATAGGCCTCAGGATGAATAGCAGAACCGTCCAGCAGATTCTCGCCATGCAAAATGCGCAAAAAACCGGCACATTGCTGATAGGTTTTTTCCCCAATACCTGAAACCTCCAGTAATTGCGTCCGATTGGTGAAACCCTGTCGTTTTTCGCGTTCTTCGATAATGGCCTGTGCGACCCCCACCTGTAAACCGCTGACATAGCGCAGCAGCGCTACAGGCGCGGTGTTGACATCCACCCCTATACGGTTAACCACCGATTCTATGGTACGGGCGATGCCTGCCTGGAGGCGTTTTCGGCTTATACCCGAAACAATGCGGCCTGCGGCAAGGAAACCGGGCTCCACTTTTACCAGTTCAAGCAGGGGGTCTTGCAAGCGTCGCGCCAGGGAAACGGCAGCGCGTGCCGCTTCGTCCATATCAGGCAATTCCGCAGTGGCGAGAGGCGAGTTTACATAGGCGGGCAGACCCACATCCTGAACCAGCGTGGCGAAGACGTTATCTTCATGATTCTTACGTAACACTTCTTGCACGGTGCGCAGAAGCTCACGTCCGCCTGGTCCGCTGCCTACCGCAATGCCGGCAGGTTTGTTGGCCTTGATAAGTTCGAGAAGTGCCTCCCTTGTTTTTTCTTCCAGCTGTTCATCATTGTCGCCTTCGACAATACAGGTAGTGACGACTTCGCCTGTTTTCTCGACAAGGGCGATGGATCGTTTCTTGGCAAACCAGGTACATATTCCGATAATTGGAACTTGACCAGCCGGAAGAGAAAGCAACAGATTCCGGACATGGTCGCGACAGGCATGGATCATGACATCATCTGCTTTGCGGCGCGCCATTGCAAAAACTTCTGCTTCTATTGCAGGACGCAGCAGACGACGATAGGCATCCGCTACGGACGCCCGTATTTCCTTTTCATAAATGCTTTCAGGTTCCCTAACAAAACGCTTGGTTATAGTGTTAATTAACGCTTCGTCGTCAATGACCAGTTCCACGCGCAGCACGGCGTCCCGTTCACCGCGAAGAACAAGCAACAACTTGTCTTCAGGAACAGATTGCAGTGGTTGGTCGAAGTCCGAAAAAGCATTATAGCGGGCTGCCTTATCAGGCTGGTTCTTTGTCGTGTTTACGACCAGACGGCCCTGCTCAATAAGACACTGGCGCACTTGTCGCCGAATATCGGTATTCATGGCGATGCATTCCGCTAGAATATGGCGTGCCCCTTCCAGCGCTTCTTCTTCGGATAAGACCTGTTTTTCAGGAAGGACAAAGGAACTGGCGTAGACTTCTGGTGGTGGTGATGTCGGGGACTGCGCCCAGATATAATCAGCTAGGGGAAGCAGGCCTTTGTTGGCGGCGATGGCGGCGCGGTTGTTTCTCTGTTTTTTGAAGGGGAGGCTCAAATCTTCAAGGCGAAGGTGGTCTTCACATGCTTCAAATACAGCACGGATGTCGTCCGTAACCTTGCCCTGCTTTTCGATATTCTGCAGCAAGGCGTCCCGGCGCGTTATCAGAGCAGTGAAATACTCGTTGCGCTCTGCTATGCGCTCCAATTTATTTTCACTCAAATCGCCTGTTTCGTCTTTGCGATATCGTGCCACATAGGGAACCGTTGCGCCTTTGTCAAACAGACTGACTGCAGCAATCACCTGTTCAGGCTTAACATTGACATCTTCAGCGATAAGACCAATAAACCGCTCTTGAATCATGGCAAACTCCACTCAATAATAAGTCCAGAAAACAGCCCGTACAAAATCGATGCTTCTCGCAAGTAGAAACACAAACTACCATACTCACAATCTCTATGAGAATAAAGTGCTTAGAAAAGAAACGCTGATCCTGTCGAGTGTATCAAAATTGCATCCCGCAAGCAATTTTCTATCTTTTTTTCATAGGCGGAAGGCAACTTGTACAGCCCGGAGAATCGCGTTCTCTGAATCAGAAGTCAATGCGGACATCCACGGCAGAAGCACTATTGGGAAACGACAACCAGAGGGTGGCACTTTCTTCATGCCACACCTGTTCAATATCGATGGTTGGATTTGTTATCAACTGTGAAGGTTTTTTGGGCAGTAAAATTCTGGCGCGCCCCGTGGTGCTGGCAGGGCCGCGCATGGTAAAGGTGAATGTGCTATTTTCCAGTTTTTCGTCGCGAATCCTGGCAGCTGCCGCAAGAACTTTTGCCTTGACGCCTTCCTTTTTTATCCAGTCCAAATCATAAAGAAGGGTGCGCTCGTTGGCCGACAACATGCGCTTCTGGGTTACGCCGATCATGGGATCGAAGAGGTCAAGGTAGTTGCCCTCGAATGAAACAGGTTCATCAGAGACGGATTCATCCAACACAGAAACCGCAAGATAGGGCCCGCGTCGAACGGACAAGTAATGCCGGGGTTCCATGTCTATTGCTTTTGATGCAAGCAGCGTAGTGACCACATCCATAATACGCGCTGCACCGTTTTCTTCTTGTTGCAGTTTGCGTGGACTGGCATCCATGAGCCACACGCCCCCCTCCCCCGCTCCCTGCAGTCTATCTTTGACTGAGGTATCAATACGCAGCCGATTCAGCAGATCATTCATAGGGATATTGTCATACTTGCCCGCATCGTTCCACCATTCGCGCACATGGTTGTAGGGGTCGTTGCCGTCATCCACGACCAACAAGAGGCCGCCGCCTTGAACCCATTTGTTCAGTTGGTCATGATACTCCGGCTTAAGTGGTTTCTGGCCTTCATACGTTAACAGCAGTAGTTTATAGCGGTCGAAAGCGTTCGGAGTGGTGATGGTCTCCAGTTGTGCTGGCTCTACCGGTATGCCTTGTTTTAGCAGTGGTAAGGCCAACCCGTAAAAAGAACCCAGCGCGTCATCGCTCGGCTTCGGCGCTGCTCGCTGAAACATCATGGTGTCGGATACAATCACACCGATACCCTTGGTGCCGGGTTGTTCTATGTCGGCTTGGTTCATGTCGTTCAGCGCGTTGATCACTGTCAGCAATTGTGTGGCATATTCAGAGGGAATGCCTTCACGGTCACCGGACTGGGTATCCATGTCCACCTTAGGATATGTTCCCTGAAAGATGCGGCTGGGCCAGGGCATGACCTCATATCGGCTGACTTCCGGCCACATGAGCGATGCGATGACGGTGCATTCGTAGTTCCACTTGTAATTATTCCAACTGTAGTTGGGGTTGTCCTCAATGGGGTCTGCGAGGAACCACACCTTGCGGCCCGTGGGGCGCACCATGCTCAACATCTGGCCGTATTCCAGAAATGCTGTTTCAAAGGTACGCTCCTTGCGCACACCCCGGTAAATGTTCGGTGTGCGAGATGTGCCCGTCCATACTTGGGCAATGTATCCGTCCATGGCCTCCACTTCCATCAGGGATGACATGGGGCTTACAATGCGCCAGTGGGCATAGTTGATGAGGCTGTGGGTAGGCACATGGCATTCGATGGTGCGACCCTGTTCGGCGGCACGCGCCTTGACGTGTTCCTGTACCTCGCGCAAGGCTTCGTAGTAAAGATGATACTTCAACTTGCTTGCGCGGTATTGGGCGTCAACGCTTTTGTCTGGCGCTATCCAAGGTTCCTCGTAGAAACGCTGCCATTCCTGCTTGAACGCCTCACTCCAGCCGGTTTCTGCCCAGTACTCCGGCTCCTCCAAAAATATGGCGCGTACACCGAGATCAACTGCCGTCGAAACCTTGTTTTTGATATAGTCCACATAGGCGGGCGTGGGTACGTTGTATCCCACTGTTGTGCTGTTGCCGTGCATGTACAGGCGTCCCGACTTGGTGGTCTGCACTTCCTCTTTCTTGAACCCATCAGGCGTCATATAATAATCACCGTACCCACCCCAGGAGATTCCGGTCATCATGCCTACGGCGTATCCCTGTCGCTTCCATTCGGCAACGCGATCGGCAAAACTACCATTTACGCCGTACACCACCGCCATGTCCGAACCGATATCCAACTGCGGGCTGTAGGGCGCCGCCGCCTGAAAACAGGTAAAATCGCGTTCCTCATCGGCTGCGGAAGGCGAGACTGCCAACGACACAACAATTGCCCATACCGACAGAACATTCATGAGTTATTTCTCCGTTTTCTTTCTAAGATGTGTGGCGTATTTGCAGGATTAGTAGGATGGACAGCATAAAATCAATCCGTCCAATCCGTCAAATCCGTCCTGCAACCTACTTCGTCATCGTTGTCTTCACCAGCCGCAGCACATTATCCACCATTTCGTCTTCCACATCCAGACTCCACGGGACGGGCGACGCATATTGTATCTGCAGCACTTTCGCCTGATAGAGATTCTTCTCAACGATTTCACGGCTGGGAATGTACAGGTTGTGTTCCCCGAAATAGGCAAACAGCAGAATAGGCGAATCTTTGCGGACCGCTTTTTTTATTCTCATGCCGAGAGGCGCACAAACCTCCCCCTGCATGGCGACAAATGCCATGGGCCCGATCTTTGCGATAACCACCTCTTCGTAAACACAGGGGAAGGTGTCATGAAGGACGGCATCATATTTTTCAAGAAACTCCGTATCGGAGTTCTGGATGAGGTAGGTATCGTCGGTGCAAACCATGTCCGTGGTGCGTTCAGGAAAGGGAATGCCCTTCTCATAATAACGCAGCAGCATGCGCACCCAGTTGGTGTCACGGTGTTCGTGGGGGTAGGGCACAAATCCGGTATCGGCGGGGAATTTTTCCGCGAGTTTAAGGGCTTCTTCTTTGGACAACGGTTTGCCCAGCGGCAACGATACGATTTCAATGGGCGCGACCGTAATCGGGCCCGTGACATCCTGCATCTTCCCCTCGGAAATGGCCATCACAACATCCGCAAGCCTTCCACCCAGCGCCCGCGCCGCCAGTTCCTTTTGCTGTTTCACATATGCCTGTCCTTCTTCCCGCGCTTTTTTGGTGGTAGGCCGATATTCCTTTGGTATGACGGCGAACTGGTTACCGCCAGCAGAAGTCGCATACAGGGCCATTGTTCCAGGCATCCGCCGTTCCACTTCCACAACGGCATATCCAGGGTGCCCCGGCTCTACTTTGTCATTGCACGCCTGTAAGGGATGGGTGGGGTGCGTGAAAAGCATAGCAACGATATCCTCACCATGCTTCACCTGCAGGAGTTGTACTTCCGTGTCTATCTCGTCAGCGCCCATGGCCGTCAGGAAATCCCCTTCACTAGAACCAAGTAGCAATTGGACCGGACCGCGTTCGTTTGCAATGGCTTCCTGTATAGCAGAGAAAATAGTATTCGCCAGGCCTTTCCCATACGCAAAGTTATCGGGGACGATCTGGATCGGTGCATTGTGGTTATGGGTGGCTAAAATGATGAGCCGTTCCGGTCCGATTCCCAGTTCTTTCTGTACCCGTTCGCGCAGGATGGGCGTGGCAACATCAAGGCAGTTCAAGTCGTTCGTCACGAACAACATGCGTCCAGCCCCGTCGTTTAGCACCAATACCCGGGTATAGATGTCGTACAGCGTACCAGCGGATACATTCCCGTTCACCATCACCAATGGTTCTGTGTTTGTGATGACCGCTTTGGCTGTACCGGCTTTCATTTCCGAAAAGACGGACTGCATCAGAAGCAGGGAAACGAGAACAAGCATGAATAAGTGGCGCATTAAAATATCCTTTCTCAGATTAAACGTAGACGCGGAATCCCTGTCGCGTTGAGATAAAGAGACAAGGAGGTCTTTTATTTGTTATGCTTTCTTTTGAATTAACACAACAGCCTGTGCGCTAATAGCCTCTTCTCTGCCTTCTGGACCGACACCTTCGTTGGTGCGGGGTTTTACGGAAACACAATTTTCTGAAATACCAAGGCTTTGCGCAATGTTTTGACGCATTTCGGCAAGATATGGTTGCAGTTTTGGCTGTTCCGCAATAATGTTTGTATCCACCTGTGCCGGCAGAAATCCGGCTTCTGCCAAGCGCACGACCACTTCCCCAAGCAATTCCAAACTGTTGCAGTTTTTGTATTGCGCGTCGTTGTCGGGAAACAATACCCCGATGTTCGGTAGGCCGGTTGCACCTAGCAATGCATCCATAATGGCGTGACAAACAACATCTCCGTCCGAATGGGCCGTGAGCCCCTTACTGTGTGGAATCTCCACACCGCCCAAGACCAGTTTGCGTTTTTCCGTCAGCCGGTGTATATCATATCCGATGCCGACACGATTCATGCGAGGGAGTTCTCCAATAAGTAGGTTGCAAAGGAAAGATCACGTTTGGTGGTAATCTTAAAATTCATGACGCCTCCGTCTATCAATTTGACAGGGCATCCGATGCGGTTCACCAGGGTTGCATCGTCAGTACCGGCAAAACTTGCATTGATGGGGTCTTCATAGGCGCGACGCAAAATATCCACCTGAAACACCTGCGGCGTCTGGCAGGCCCATACCTGCGTACGGTCAGGTGTCATTTTCAGAAAGCCGGAACCATCTTCAAGCAATATGGTGTCTGCACTTGGCGTGGCCAGGGTTGCTGCACCGTGGCGGCTGGCGGCTTCAATAGCTGAGCACACCGAACGTGCTGCGGGGAAGGGACGTGCCGCGTCGTGAATGACCACCAGTTCCGTGTCTGAATTGAGGGCTTCAAGACCGCGTGCAACCGAGTCGCGACGTTCCGCGCCACCTTCAATATAACGGATGGCGGTGGGGATGTCACTTAGTGCCTCCCTGAAAGCATTTTCGTGATCCATAGGCACAATAACAAGCAAAGGTTCGGCGAATTCAACCGCGAGCAGTCGGTCCAGCGTTCTTGTAATTAAACTGCGACCACATACCTTCACAAGTGCCTTGGGCGTTTTCATGCCAAGGCGCTGCCCAAGCCCTGCCGCTGGAAGTATCAACTGCGTAATCACGACACAAGATTATTGAACCGGGTGAAGATCATGCGCCCGGCAGATGTCTGCAACACACTGGTAACCAGCACCTCGACATTCTTGCCGAGATAGTTGCGGCCGTTGTCTACTACTACCATGGTACCGTCATCAAGATAGCCCACGGCTTGCGTTGCTTCTTTACCCTCCTTAATCAACTTTACTTCCATCATTTCATCGGGGAGCACGGCAGGCTTAAGCGCATTGGCCAGATCGTTAATGTTTAATACGACAACGCCGTCAATCTGGGCAACCTTGTTAAGATTGAAGTCCGTGGTGAGTACCTTGGCATTATATTGCTTGGCGAGCACCACCAGTTTGCCATCAACCTCACGAGTGTTTTCGGGATTATCTTCGATGATGCTTACTGCAATAGGCGTTTTCTCATCCTGGAGTTCCTTGAGAATGTCTAATCCGCGCCGCCCCTTGGCGCGACGTACGATGTCTGAAGAATCGGCAATGTTTTGTAGTTCCTTCAAAACAAAGCGGGGAATTAGCAAGGTGCCTTCCAAGAAACCGCTTGCACAAATATCGGCAATACGTCCATCAATGAGAACACTGGTATCTACAATTTTCAGGTATCCCTGAGCACCGAAACGACCAGGGTGTCTCACCGCTGAAATGAGTGATTCCCAGTTCGATGCCCGTGTGAGTCCGAGATGAATGCCCATATAACCGGTAACAAGCACCACGGAAACTGAAATAAAAATCTGGGTGGTGTTATCGAGATCTGGAAACCAGAACAGCACATAGACGGAACACATATAGCCTGCAATTACTGCGCCTGCTATTGCTGCCACTGAAGGCGCTATCCGCTCATAAAGTTCCTGAGTGACAAAATGTAATAAAAAGAGTACAAGCGCTGCGAGGAAAGCGCCAATCAGGCCGCCAACAATATACCAAAACCAAGGTGCTTCAAATTGGTAACCCCGTGTCTCCTCCATATTTTCCATAATAAAGCGCGCCCACGTAACACCCATCACAAGGCACGCAAGAGCAAAAAACACACGCACTATCTTTACTGTCATTCTTATACCGCCTTTCTATTGTCTAAACCTCTGCATACATTTATACTAAGTTAAATAATTGCAAATTGCCGACTACTATACACGATTGAGCACCTGCAATGCGCTATCCTAACCAATTAAAACAAAAATACTATCTATGCCTTTGGAAGGCGTTCAATGCATTTCAAAACGATTTTCGTCAATTTGGGTTCCGCTGCGTTGGCAACGGCAATAATCTTATCAATATCGGCTGGTTCCAGTGCATCGGGAAAGCACTCATCTGTAATGGCTGAAAAACCAAGCACTTTGAGTCCAGCATGTACCGCTACTATCACTTCAGGGACCGTACTCATACCGACGGCGTCTGCGCCTATAGTGCGCATAAACCGATATTCGGCACGCGTTTCAAGACAAGGTCCTGTGCATGCCAGATACACTCCCCGTTGCAATCTAATACCCGAATCTAGCGCAATAGTTTCAGCAATATCAATTAATTCTTTGGAATAGGGCGCTGACATGTCGGGAAAGCGCGGGCCAATACTGTCATCGTTGGGCCCTATAAGTGGATTATCCCCCATCATGTTGATATGGTCGGTAATTATCATCAGGTCACCCGAAGAAAACTGAGGGTTCAGACCGCCTGCGGCATTAGACACAATAAGCGTGTGAATGCCTAATGCCTTGGCAACGCGGACCGGAAAAGTGACCTCTGCGAGGGAATAGCCCTCGTACCGGTGAAACCTGCCAGAAAGAGCGACTACCTGCCGCCCCGAAATAGTCCCAAGAATCAGGGCGCCTAAATGACTGTCCACAGTGCTTACCGGAAAATGCGGTATGGATTCATAGGGGATTTCAATGGGTGATTCGATGCTGTTGGCAAGCATTCCAAGGCCGGTACCCAACACAATCCCAATTTCTGGCTGCACTGGATGTATTGCTGTTATTGCTGCTACTGCCGCTTCAATTTTTTGTTTTAGTTCCAAACTGGTTGTCCTTTACTGCTCAAAAGCCTCTTTGGTCGTATGAAAAATTAACTGTTAATATGACTACGTAATTTTTGCAATGTTTCATTTTTATCAACATGGGCAATACGAATTGTTTTTAATCGTGAATGCTCGCCGTATGCAACGCTTATATCCCGTTTTGATACCCCGACTAATTTGGCCAGATACGCACATACGGCTTCATTGGCAGCATCATCAACCGGTGGTGCAGTTACAGCCAACCGGTATGTACCATCTTCAGAAAGGCGAAGGCTGGCTCTGGATGCACGGGGCTGCACACGGATGCGCAACATCAGCGCCTCATTGGTATCTTTTTCTGCAGATGCCTTAGGTGCAGTCATGAAACACCCCTACTTTTCTAATACGTTCACGGCGCTTTTCAAGGTTCCATTCCCCCTGCTTATGTCGCAGGAGAAAACCTCTGATTTCTGCGGCAACTGTTTCCACCGTTGCCTCTGGTGCGTGATGGGCGCCTCCCTCAGGTTCTGATAATACTTTATCAATAACACCAAGCGAAAGCAAGTCGGAAGCGGTAATACGCAACGCTTCTGCAGCCTGGTGTTTTTCGTCTATGTCGCGCCATAGAATTTCGGCACACCGCTCCGGTGGGCAAATCATATAAACGGCATACTGGAACATTACAATATAATCCGCTATCGCTATACCCAGAGCACCACCACTTCCACCCTCTCCAAGCACAACTGCAAAAACAGGAATATTAAGGGAAGCCATTTCCAGCAGATTATTTGCAATAGCCATGCCCTGACCGCGTGCTTCGGCATCAATACCCGGATATGCCGCCGGGGTGTCAATGAAACTTATCACAGGATAGCCGAACCGCGCTGCCAGCCGGAACATGCGTAATGCCTTGCGATACCCTTCCGGGTGGGCCATGCCAAAATTGCGCTTAACCTTATCGTCGGTGGAGACCCCTTTCTGTTGTCCGACAACAAAGACAGTCTCTCCCTCGAATCTGGCAATACCGCAGACCATTGCCGGGTCGTCACCGGCAAGACGGTCTCCGTGCAATTCAATAAAGTCCTCGAAAAGCTGGCTCACATAAAACAACATTTGAGGTCGCTGCAGGTGTCGCGCAAGTTCAATGCGCTCCCAAGCAGTCAAGGGAGCGTGTATCGCATGCTCTTGCGTATCGTCGCTTTTCTTTATCATGTATATAGAACTATTCCTGTTGACGAAAATATACATTGTTCCACTATAAACGCCATTATAGCACGGTGAATAAGAAAATTAGAATCATTTATCAGATTTCCGTATCTGTGGGATAGCATTTTTTTTCTGTGACTACACAATGCAATCGTTGATCATGAATATCTTGGGGTAAATGGATCGCCAGTTGTATTTCAAATGCCAAGCCAATGGCAATACCCTGAAATGCGGCAAGAAAACGGTCGTAATACCCGCCACCATAACCGATCCGATCGCCGTTATGCGTAAAGGCAAGCCCTGGAACAAGACACAAGGCATCGTCTTGAACTTCCACATGCTGCCTGTGTGTGTGGTTCGGTTCCAGCAGACCGAACTTGGCCGGAATCAGTTCCTCTCGACTTGCGATTTGCGCCCAGCGCAGTTCTTTTTCTCCAGTAATGACGACCGGAACCATGACTATGCGACCGCTGTGTAAGGCATTGTCTATAAGAACGCATGTATCCACCTCATTGTCCTTTGCCGAAACATAAGTCAGGATCCTGCTGCACCCTCGGTATGAATTACTTTGTTCCAGACGCTGCCGGATGGCTTCACTTGCACCTTTCCACTGCTGCGCTGTCAATGCACGACGTTTTTGCAGGTATTCAGTTCGTAGTCGTATCTTTTCAAAATGTAAATCGAACATAAGATATTCCCGCTAGTACTTTCCAACTACCGTATAATGCTGGTTTCTTTTGCAATAAAGCAAAACGCCGCGCCGCTGGTTCACATGAAAGCGCGGCGTGGCATTGTGCTAAAAGTTGATAACTTAACAATAAGTGTTGCTATCTATCTTTTAAAAAAATTAAAAGTGTAAATATGAGGAAACGTCTGGAGAAATATCATTTACGGCTGAAGTGTCACCTCATCGAAAATTTCTCCTGACCGGTTCATGGCGCGCAGATGCATTTCATTTTGGGATACGTCAACAATCCAAAAATGAGTGTCACGGGCGACTTTCTCCATATACCATAACCCTTCCTTCGGAACGCGTGGCATTACCCCTGCGTTTCCATCACCTACATAGAGCGTGCCTTCCGGGTTAATTTCGTTATTGCGAAGCCGTTTCGTGCGCTTGAAGGTATGATCGTGATGTTCGAAACCAACAGCCAGCTCGTACTTGTCGAAAAGAGGAAGCCAGTGGGTGCGCCCTGCCACAGAATTACTGCCCTCATAATCACGGTGCGAAGGATAAAGTGGAACATGATATGCTGCCACGCGGAAAGGCACTGCTTGTAGGGCTTTTAATTGCTCTTCAAGCCACGGGGCCTGATCTTCCCATTGTTCAAGGTGTCCCGAGTCCAAAAAGATAAAGCCAAGATTGCCGCCAAATTGATGTGCCCAGAAGGTTTTGCCGCCTTGTGGGAAGAAGCCATAGAAAAAAGGCGCACGTTCTTCAAAAGTGACGTTTTCTAGTTTGTTGGTTTCATGGTTGCCCAGCGCCATTACCAATGGTATAAGCCGTCCCGTTGTTGTTTTGGCATTGTAATGCCAACGGCCAAGCCAGTTGTTCCACTGATCGACCTGTTCCACATCGCCGTTAGCATAGGCAAGGTCACCGCCGATTACCAGAAAATCAGGGTCCAGCGCAGAGGAAAACTCAACCAAATTGCCGAAAGCCGGTGTTGCGAGGGAATCACCACCTATGGCGAAGCGTATTGGGGTGTTGTCATTTGGAATTGTACGAAACTTATATTCATCGGAAAAGTCTGTGTAATCGCCTATACGAAAGAAATATTCTTTACCTGCCTCAAGGCCAGTTATCTCCACGGAGTTCACGTAACGACCATCGGCCAGATTGGGAATCTGCCAACTTTTGCCTACAGACGAAAAAGAGTATTCAGGTGGCTTGGAAACCGCATCATATTGAACAACCACGAATGCAGGCTTGCTGGCCGTATGGTAGTTGATCGTAATCGTCGTACAAGGATCACCCTGCCATGTCAGGTAAGGCTTCCCGTAATAGTCGTCCGGGTTTATTGCGCCGTAACAGGCATCCAAAACCGAGGCACTTATCGCGGGGGGGGCGGCATATACGGATAGTACGCAAAATGTGGCCAATAAGGTCGCGAGGACAGTAATGGAGAGCACTCCTGCAGTCATTCTTTTGTGAATCATAATTTTCATATACCTTTCTTTAGGTTGTGACAAAAAACGATGATAGCACATTCTCAGTACTATTTGTCAAAGTGAGGTTAAAAAGTTACAGCGGCTGCCATGAGAAATATTACTCATCGCTTTCAGACTCTGGACCGGCTTGCTGTATTTTGATTCCGATATGAGCCGCAGCCATAGTGATTGCAACTATTGGTGATACCAGATTAAAAAAACAGAAGGGCATATAGGCAAAGGTGGAAACGCCGAGCACGCTCGCGGCAAAGGCGCCGCAGGTGTTCCACGGCACGAGTACTGAGGTCAATGTTCCGCCGTCTTCCAGAGCGCGGGACAGGTTGCGTGCATCAAGTTTATAGTTCTTGTAGGCGCCACGGTACATGCGTCCTGTAAGCACGATGGCGAGGTATTGTTCCGCCACAAAAATGTTGAACATGATGCTGGTTATAATGGTTGCGACAATGAGACTGCCTTTGCCGCGCACCCAGGTCAAGATTGCCTGAGCCAGGCGCGGCATCAGACCGGTCGCTTCCATAGCGCCGCCAAAGAGCATGGCCGTCATAATCAGTGCGATGGTGTCGTACATACCGGAAAGGCCGCCCCGTGACAAGAGTGAGTCCACCATCTCATGCCCACTGTCCAACGAAAAGCCTTCATAAGCAGTGACCAGCAACAACACGTAGCGCTCGTGCCAGACCATGGGCGCACCCTGTTCCGTCAGAAACTGCATGGGCTGGAATATCACGGCTGCAACCGCGCCAAGTAAAGCCCCCGTTACCAGAGAAGGTATGGCAGGAACGCCTTTCGCCGCCATTATAATCACCAGTAAGGGCACCAGCAGCAGATACCAGCGAACCGCAAAACTACCTTCAATCCCTTCGAGGATGCCCGATACAGCGTCAGTGCTGAATTCACCAGGGGTGTAGAAGAGGCTGACCATGGTGAAAAGAATCATGGTAATGGCGTAGCTTGGGATCGTGGTGTAGAACATGTGGCGGATATGAACAAACAGTTCGCTGCCCGCAATGCCCGGTGACAAATTGGTGGTGTCCGACAAGGGGGACATCTTGTCGCCAAAATAAGCGCCTGAAATGATGGCGCCCGCCACCAACGGGTCAGGGAACCCCAACGCCCTGCCAATGCCAAGCAAGGCGATACCGACCGTGCCCATGGTACTCCAACTGCTGCCCACCGCCAAGGATACAACGGAGCAGACGATACAGGCAACAGGCAGAAATACGTTGGGCGTTAATACGCGGATACCATAATAAATCATGGTGGGTACGATGCCGCTGAGAATCCACAGGCCAATCAGGCAGCCCACCACCATGAGAATCAATACGGCTTCCATGGCCAACACAATGGATTTGATGGCGCGGGTTTCAATATCACGGTATTGGTATTTGAGCACAAAATGCCCGAGCAATGCCACGAATATTCCAGCCAGAAGTAACGCCATCTGATTGGGCCCGCCTGAGGCAGCATCCCCAAAATAATAGACATTTACCCCTATCAGTGCCAGCAACAGGGCGCATGGCGTTAGGGCAAGCAGCAGGGACGGTTGGGGTTTTGTTTGGTCAGTCATAGGTGATCTCCAAGGGTACTTGTACTATATCCCATACACAGGAGGTATTCCAACGTACAGACAAATCATTTTACATCTGCCTGTTGGATGGCGTACTATCTTGCGGGGGGAACAAGTAACCTTATGAAAGAGTTTGAGGCCAAATCTGGTATGAATGAGGAAGGCAGCATTAAGTCAGATGCATCTGACCCTCCGCAAAGGATGACGCGCCGAAAGGCGTTGGCTTTCTCGATACGGGTACCGCTATTTCTTTATCTACTGCTGGTAATTGGCTTGGGGGATACGCTTTTCCCGTTCAAAGGCATTCCGCCAGGCCGAGAACACCGTGCCGCTATTGCAATTCGGGATAATGAATCACCTGCATTCAAATGGTGGACACGCCTGTTTACAGAACCTCATTTATACAAGTACTACGATACATACTGGTATTTTACACAGACGCGCAAAGGGGATTG
>CAZBNU010000008.1:18910-41592 GCA_964493075.1 uncultured Nitrospirales bacterium
CTGTTGCGCCATTGGACCCGGGGAGAACCCCTAAATGATATTCTGGAAATTGGAAATCGCCGGGCGTTCACAAAATTCCGCCAACTGGAATTTGTAACCAATAATCGCGTGAATGCCCAAAAGGTTATGATTGAAAGCGTCGCTTCCTGTGTCGGTGATTGTCAGTTACGCATAGGAGACAAAAATTGATATCGCGCTACGAACATTTTTTCCTCGCCCCCATTGCTCTGGTAATTCAGGTCATGACTGTTTGCTACATCTATTTCGCTCCAGAAAATGTATATGGTATGGAGGCGACTTTTCCGGAAGCATGGTTATGGCTGCTTTCTGTAGTCCTATTCACGTCATCTGGAGTGATCGGCCTTTACCTGACCAGCAAAGCATCCTACCTGCTGCTTATCCGATCCGCCTACCCCCTTGCAGTAGTTGCGATACTACTCTTTTGCCTTCCCGCATGGCTGCTTTCACTTTTTCATATCCATGCCGCGCTGGTATTCCTTGCGCTTGTATAATCCTTTTTTCTCCACCAACCGTAAAATAGTCACTTTCCTGATGAATGCACGCTATTTGAACCACTCCGTCAAATCAACGCGGGTAAAAGGTCTGTCCGTAGCAGTCACAGGCGGGTTGTTGCCAGCATTAGCAACATAGATCGTGTTATTGCTGGGGTCGCAAACCCACGAATGTAGCGTGGCGCTGCTATAGACAGGTTCGGTTGCCAGAATCTGGATGGCCTCTTTGATATCAACTGCGCCGGGCTGTTTTTCAATTTCCCTGCTCAAACATTCATACCGCAACCAGCTGTCTTGCGTTTGCAACACAGGCATCAATGCTTTCAGGTCTTCTTCTGTCTCTACGTGGATATCGAATTTGTGGCCAAAAGCAAGGGCAAGACGCATCAGCTGGTCCATGCCAACCGGATGGTTTGTTCTGCGTACACAGTCTTCCATACCCCAGTGGCCGGTTTCGTCTGTTTCCTTGGAATCCATTGGTTTGTAGTCGGTGCAGTATTTGGCATCCGTTTCGAGGGCGCGGCCATCGGGAATCTTGCCATCGCCAATAATAAAATTCCAGCCAGTGGTACGATTGCAGTTCTTCAGGAAAGAAACCGCGTCATCAAGAGAATCGGTTTTTTCGAGGATCAGCCGCATCTGCAAAAGCAGCGGGAGACCGTCAAAGGTGGCATCCGGTGACGGCAACGTCATCTCGCCAATGGTGATGCCCTTGCTGTTCATGCCACTGACGCTGCCAACACCGCCAGCCCAGCCCACCATCATGAAGGGAATGCCGCCCTTGGGACGCCATACCAGCAGCACGTGGTCATCCTGCGCATCGCCCTTGATGTTCCAGTCCAGGTTACGTCCGTGCAGCAACCGCCCATCCGTGGTCCATTTGCCCCAGCAGGCGAAATTTGAACAGGAAGGCGGACCATCCGGCGGGAAATGCAGGATTTCCGCCTGGGTAATACCCGTGCGAATTTCTTCGTAATTAATATCATCAATACCAGCAGCCTTTAATCCTTTAACTACGCCCTGAATTTCCTGTTTGATTTCTTCCGGGAAAAACTTCTCCATGCGATCCGATTGGGCGTTGATATAGTCACGGGTATACCCCCGATCCAACAAGGCCTTTTTTGAATACCCTTCCTTCATGATATGGTTGATATGGGGCGCTAGCAGGCGGCCATGCTGGAAGCCCATCTCTTCATGGGTGCCTTCCATCACCAACACAAGGTGTTCGCCCACCTGATACAGTTTCCCAGCGCCTTCCTCGTCCAGAAGTTTAACTTCTGGTGCGTCAATGATTTCAACGTCGCCCGCATACAACATTGGGCATGCTGCTGCCAAAAGCACTACGACCATCCAAAGCACGTTTTTCAATAAAGGGTGTGTTGTAAACATCTGAGATTCCTTTTTGGAAAGGTTGAGGTTATTACGTTCTTCTGTCTCAATCCTACCAGAGCAAACAGATAGGGTTCAATAGGATTGAGACCTACGGGAATGATTATCGGTTTCGTTGCAACTTCAAGGGAATTGCAAAATTATTGATTCCTGCTTATGTTCAGAATACAATCATGTAGTCAAAGTAACCTTTTATGGAGATAGTTATGATGAAAAATCCATTGACCCGACGGACATTTTTGGGAGCAACCAGTGCCATTGCCGGCACACAACTTATAAATGCCGGTGCTTCCGGTGAAACGGGGGCCGCCATGCCAGCATTTTCAGGTGCCTCCGGTCTCGTTGATGCCGTGAATACTCTGGTTGACGAAACGCCTTTCATAGATACCCATGAGCATTTCTGGGAAGAATCAGAACGTATAAGCAGCCTTACTGACAAACGGAAAGAAATCCCTGCGCCGGATTTTGGTATGTTGCTTTGCCACTACACGGACAGCGACCTGCAGGTTGCGGGTATGCCTGCCGAAGAATATGAGCAACTGCGGCTATGGAATGTGCCACCAGCGAAAAAGTGGGAACTGGTGGCGCCTTGGTATGCCAAATGCCGTCACACCGGCTACCAGATGTGCATCCGTGAGTCTTTGCGCCTGCTCTTTGACGAAACGGATTTGCGTGTTGACAATTACGAAAACATTTCAAAACAGATTGTCGACAATACGGTTCCCGGATTCTATGCACGTATTCTTCATGATGTCGCTAATATCGAGTATGCCCATGTAAACTGTATCCAACGACCCCTATTTCGGGATACAGAAACCCCGGACTTGTTTGGCGTAGACCTCTCCATCAACTCTCTCTGCGTGCCGCCAAAGATCAGGATTCTTGAAGAAATGCTGGGAGATAAAGTTAAAACATTGGCAGAAGCAAAGGCGGCCATTGATACCTGTTTCAAAAAATATGGCAATAAAGCAGTTGCTATAAAAAGCCAGTGCGCCTATTGGCGTTCACTGAACTTTATCAATGCCAGCGCCAAGGAAGCGGAACCTGTCTTCAAAAAATATGCCGCAGAAGACCCACTTTCTCCAGAGGAACACGAAGTGATGCAGGGGCATCTGTTCCATTACTGCATGAAAAAGGCTGAGGAATACGATCTGGTCGTGAAACTGCACACTGGCTATTATGCCGGACATGGTGGTATGCCGTTGTCCCGGGTGCGCGATAATGTGTCTGATTTATGTCCCGTTTTCAAGGAACATCCCAACACGAAGTTCTCCCTCTTCCATATCGCCTATCCCTACCAGGAGGAAATCATTGCAGTCGCCAAGCAGTATGCAAACGTGTATGCGGATATGTGTTGGGCGTGGATCATCAATCCTGCGGCGTCGGTGCGGTTCCTGAAAGAATTCATCATGGCGGCGCCAGCATGTAAGTTGTTTACCTTTGGCGGCGACTACCTGCCTGTGGAAATGACTGTGGGACATGCTGCCATTGCACGACGAGGAATCGCCCAAGCCATTACCGAACTGGTTCAGGAAGGCTGGTTGCTGGAGGAGGATGTCCCCGATCTCGTAACGCGCATCATGTGCGGCAATGCACGGGAATTTTTTAACCACAATCAACAGGCGTAACTTCATCGCGTTTGATTGTATCCTATGAAATGCTCATAATAGCAGCATTCTTTCCAAAAACAAATGGGTTTACAATTTACTGAAAGGTATTATCCCATGGCAAAAGTGACATTTATCGGTGCGGGCAGCCTTGGGTTTACACGCGGGCTGGTTCGCGATTTGTTGACGTTCCCGACAATGGAGAATGTTACCATTGCGTTGATGGATATCAACAAGGAAAGGCTTGATTTTGCGAAGCGGGCTGTGGAAACCCTTGTGGAACGGGGCGGTTACAAGGCGAAGGTAGTGGCAACGCTGGACAGGAAGGAAGCCCTCAAGGGCGCAAATGCCGTCTGCTGCACCATCCTGTGCGGTGGCGTGGACATCTGGCGCCATGATATCGAAATCCCGAAGAAGTACGGCGTAGACACCAATATCGGCGATACCCGCGGTCCCAGCGGTGTATTCCGCGCCCTGCGCACTATCCCCACCATGATTGAAATATGCCGGGACATGGAAAAGTACTGTCCCGACGCGATCCTGCTGAACTACACCAATCCTATGGCCATGCTGTGCCGCGCCATGCAGCGTACCTCGGACATACAGGTCACCGGACTCTGTCACAGTGTGCAGGGCACCGCCGGTATGCTTGCAGACTGGATTGGCGCGCCCATGGACGAGATTGATTATGTCTGTGCCGGCATTAACCATCAGGCGTGGTATTTGGACTTCAAGTGGAATGGCAAGGACGCCTACCCCCTGATTCGCAAAGCCGTTGCCAAAAAGAAGATTTATAACTCCGAATTGGTGCGCAACGAGATGTTCCTGCATTTGGACTATTATGTTACCGAGTCCAGCGGCCACAACAGCGAATACAACTGGTGGTTCAGGAAGCGTCCAGACCTGATTGAAAAATACTGCACCACAGGAACCAACTGGAACCCCGGTGAATATGCCTATATTCTCAAGGAATATAAACGCCTTGCCAAGAGTTGGAAAAAAGAAATCAAGCAGTGGTTCGACGAGGGCGCACCCTTTGATTTGAAGCGAGGTCATGAATATGCCACCTATATCATCAATGCCTATCTTGGTGGTGATCCCTTCGAGTTCAACGGGAATGTGCCAAATACGGGGCTCATTACCAATCTGCCGCAGGAAGCCTGTGTCGAAGTGCCTGTGCTGGTAAACCGTCGCGGGTTCAATGCCATCCATGTGGGCGAACTCCCGCCACAGTGCGCCGCCTTGAACAATATCAGCGTTGCTGTTGAAGAGATGGCAGTAGAAGCCGCCCTCACCGGTGACCCGAAACTGGTGTTCCAATCTATCGCCTATGATCCGTTGACAGCAGCAGTACTATCCCTCGCCGAGATAAAGAAGATGGTTACGGAAATGCTGCGCAAAAACAAAAACTACCTCCCCCAATTCAAGGATATCAAATTTTAAAAAACAACTGATCCGTCCGATCCGTCAAATCCGACCTATCAGCCAAAGGAAAAACGATGTATAAAGCCCCGAACATTAAATCCGGCAACACTGCAGCAAAGGAACTGCTTACCCTCCCCGGAAAAACGCTGGTTATTACCATGGACATCCCTTGGGCGCTGTTCCAGAAACACTACACCTGGAACCCCGACCATGTCCATTGCGTAACCGATATGGACAAGGACACCGTGGAAGCGCTGAATGCAACCTTACCCGCCTGTGATGTGGTCATCGGGGTTGGCGGTGGTTCCTGCTGTGACACGGCAAAATACCTGGCATGGAAACGGGGCTGCCGAATGATTTTGGTACCAACCATCATTTCTGTTGATGCACCGCTTACGAACATGATCGCCGTACGCGTGGACAAAACCGTGCAATACATTGGCGATATTTTCCCCGAAGAACTGATCATTGATTATGCGCTCATTCAGGCCGCGCCCAAAGAACTGAACCGGGCGGGTGCGTGCGATATTGCCAGCATACATACTGCGCTGTACGACTGGAAACTTGCCCATAAAGACACCGGCGAGGCGTACTACGAAGAGGTGGCGAAGCAGGCGCAGGAATGCCTCGATATTCTTGATGCAAATGCCGAGGAAGTGTACCATGTAACACCCAAAGGTATTGACACCATTGTTGACCTGTATCGGCGGGAGGTGAAATTCTGCGCAGAAATCGGCACAAGCCGTCCTGAAGAAGGTGCGGAGCACATTGTGGCCTATGGCATTGAACACCTGACCCGCCGCCACTTCCTTCATGGCGATCTCGTTGGACTGGGTATTCTCGCCATATCGCGACTCCAGCAGAACAATCCAGACTGGGCATTGAGTCTGATCCGACGCTGCGGCTTGCGCTACCACGCCCCGGACGCATCAACCGACGAGATTCGGCAAACACTTCTTACATTGAGAGCATTTAAAGAGCAGGTGGGTTTATTTTACAGCGTTGTGGACAAAACACCGGTTACGACTGAATTTGTGGAAGATATAATCCGGGTCATTGAGAGAGAGCGTAGTAGCACCTAGTTGCTCATGATATGACCGGTTATCACTTAAGGCTGACGGTATTTATATGATTAAAAAGTTTGAGTTCTACGGGTTAAAACAGATGCGGTCTAAATCGCCCTGTGTCTTGGGGAGTACGCTGCTTAAGGAACATAAAGGAATTTATGAATAGTGACTGTGAAAAATCCATTAACGTCCTTGTCATGGGAGTAGGTGGTAATGTTAGTCAAGGCATTCTGAAAGCCCTGAAACAAAGCCCTCTAAAATGCCGCGTTATTGGGACGGATGTTACTGCCAGACAGGTAGGCTTGTTTGTTGTGGACAAGGGGTATATTGCCCCATGGGCAGCGGATTCCGATTTTATCCCCTGGCTTATCAACTTGTGTGGCACTGAAAAGATAGATGTTATTCTTTCCGGTTGTGAACCGGTTATTGCCGTGTTGGCGGAAAACCGTGGTTTTATAGAGTCAAATACGGGGGCAGTATGTTTAGTAAATAGTTTGGACGTCATGAGAATATGTGATAATAAATTAAATACATGTGAATGGCTGCGGGACGAGGGCTTTAGCTATCCGGACTTTGCACCGTCTGAGAACTTGGCAGCGGTAAAAGCGCTCGCTGAAAAATGTGGATATCCTCTCATCGCCAAGAGGAGTATTGGCGGTGGTGGCCAAGGCATGCTGCTTATAGAGGATAAAGATGACATTGCCTATATTGGCCGCAAAAAGGGATATGTAGTGCAGGAGGTTTTGGGCGACAGCAACAGTGAGTATACCGTGGGGTGTTTTTCTGACCTCAATGGCAATCTGCTGGGGAGTATTACCTTGTGGCGTGAACTGCTCCAAGGTACCACGTACCGTGCTGTAGCCGGGATATATCCCGACATACAACAGGAAGCCGAACGCATAGTGAAGGCTTTGAAGCCCGTGGGACCGTGCAATGTACAGTTGCGAATGACTGCCCGTGGGCCCGTATGTTTTGAGATAAATCCACGATTTTCGGGTACTACACCTATCCGTGCGGCATTGGGTTTTAACGAAGTGGATGCCGCATTGCGCCACTTTCTTTTGCAAGAGCCAGGTGTTTGTTTCCCCGAAATTCGCGATGGTATCGCCTTGCGTTATTGGAATGAGATATACATTGAACCCGTATCTGTTGAAAATCTCCAAAAGAACGGATTTTTAGAAAACAATGAAGCACAAAAAATGGCTTTGGGTTTCTATGGGAAATGTCCTAAATGAAGATTGTGGTTACAGGATGCAGCGGTCACGTGGGAGGGGCTATTGCGCGCCACTTTTGTGAACGCAACAATCAGGTAATCGGTATTAACCGTCATGGTTCTCTTGCACTGCCTGCACAAATAACCCAGATTTCTCATGATATTGCCAGCGGGGACTTTCTTCAACAGGCCAGACAGTCAATTGGTTCCTGCGATGCAGTCATCCACGCCGCAGCCCACATCGCAAATGATGCTGAAGATTTTGATATCAGTAGAACAAATTGCCTGGGAACCCATCAGGTGCTGAAGTTGGCGACAGCATTGAAAGCGGGTGTGTTTGTGTTCTTTTCAAGTTTAAGCGTACTCGGAACGCCCGAAGTGCATCCGGTTACAGAATTGCATCCGCTACGTCCTCATACAGCTTACGCAGCGTCGAAACTCTATGGAGAGCAGTTGACGGCCATGGCGAGCTCATCGTCCATGAGAACAGTTGCTTTGCGCATTTCCTCTCCTGTGGGCCCTCATCTTGTGCACCGTCACATTTTTCGTGTATTTGTTGAAAACGCAATGGCTGGAAATCCGTTGGTGTTGCACGGCAAAGGAACACGGCAACAGGATTATGTGGATGGGCGTGACATTGCCGCCGCTGTTGCCTCAGTTCTCGAATGTGAAGTCCAGGGTATTTTTAATATCGGTTCCGGTGTCCCTCTATCAAACCTCCATCTGGCACAATCCTGCATTCAAGCGTTACATTCGAAATCCGAAATACAATTCAGCGGTGGCGAGGATAAACAGGATGACATC
Organism: uncultured Nitrospirales bacterium; assembly: GCA_964493075.1. Classification (GTDB taxonomy): domain Bacteria; phylum Hydrogenedentota; class Hydrogenedentia; order Hydrogenedentales; family CAITNO01; genus SLFT01. Next base: position 26,928 of record CAZBNU010000008.1, read on the forward strand.
TGCTGGGACCTGTCTATTGAGAAGGCGGCCCGCCAATTAAAATACGAACCGGCCTATACTATTGACGATTCCATTCGGGATGCAGCACGGTCATTTTGCGGCGTCTTTTTGAAGTGAATACTACCCTACTTGTCTGGGCTTATTATCACCGTTGATCGCGTTACGACCGTTTTTGCAGGACGAAAATATGCCCTGTCCATAAGGGCCATTTTTCACCAAAAACAGGAGTTGCGACCGTATTGATGAGGGACAGGGTGCGTTGCATAAGGCCTGTGGCGCCTTTTTGTTTTTGCAGGGGGGCGGGAGTAACTGCCACCACATCAAACTCGCACCGGTCTGCAAGGGAAGTCATTCCCGCTTTTGAAAACAGCACTGTATGCCAGGGAGGGCAGAAAATCTGATGTAATTGCGGTAATTCTCTTTCCGTGATTCCCAAACGAAAAATAGTCGCCAGTAAAGTGGCAAATACGGCTGTAGGTTGTAAACTTACAACGACACCATTGGGTTTCAGTAAACGCCGCGCATTTGCAAGCCATGGTTCATGGGATACAAGGTGTTCAAAAACGCTTGAAAGGACAATGGCATCGTAGCGTTCTCTACCCTCAATGTCTTCCAGCGAGCATTGGTGGATATGGTGGCCCTTATCCTGACAGTATGTTGCCATGTCACTGGAAATCTCGGCGCCCTCGGCGTTGATATTATGTCTGGCGAGTGTAGTAAGGAGTCCCCCCCATCCCGCGCCATAATCCAGTACCAAAGACGATGAGCAATGGGAGCACAGCGCTGCCACTATGCCTTCAAACTGGGGAACCGCTGCACGGTTTCGCGCTTCGGGATCGGACTGGCAATGGCCTGTGGCAGCGTATTCCTGTTTATAAGCGTTTGCGAGTGCCTCTTCATCTGGAAGGGGTGACAACTGTAATGTGCCACATTTTTGGCATCGGTAGTAGGTGTATCCCTCCCTGTTGCCAAAAAACGCCAGACCGGCAGCGGTGCAAGCGATACAAGATGCGTCATTATTTTTCACGGTTTCTCATCCACAGGAAGTTAAGCAAATGAACAGGTACAGGAGTCTCAATACCCCTGCAACGCCATCATGGTAACAGGATAGATACTCCGAAATAAAAGAAAAGGCGAGCATGTCTTGCGACATTCTCGCCTTAGATCTTTTATAAAGCCGTCACCGTTGAGTAAACGACTTAATCATTTGCCTAACAGGTGTGCATAAGATGCACCGGTTGCCCAGCCGCCGCCAAGGCTCATAACCATACCCTGTACGTCGGAAGGAAGGCCCTGCCACGACACTGTGGCGGAACCATTCCCTGTCCAAGCGGCAGTGTCACCAGGGACACCCTGCGGACGAACCGGAACCATACACGCAGTTAAGGATTCCTGACCACCTCCGGCGCTGCCGTCGAAGGGAACTGGATTTCCCTGCCAGTCAGTCGCTGTGCCGGTTACACCGGGAGCGGGGTCAATAGCGCAGGGGCGGAAGCCCACAGACGCCTTCGGAGGAATGGAGAAGGTGTTATAGGGAGCGGGGGGTCCTAACGGCACACCAGCGTCATTGAAATACTCGATTTCAAATTCGATGGTATCGGTGGTTGTGTTGTTCAGGTACACAATAGTCATAATGCTGGAGGCGGGCGGATACCCGGCACCAACCATTGTCCAGTCGTCTACGAACCACGGAATCGCGATGGAGCTTGCATAGGCAATGCCTGCACCAACCATCAACATCACTACTACTACACTTACTTTTTTCATACTTTTTCACCTCCATTCGTTTAGAAAATTCTGTAGTTGAAAGAACCATATTCTTACGGCTATTCACCGTCTACAGCCATTTTCAACTTCGTTTTGCGCCAGTCATTTAACTGACTACACCTAGTTTGTACCACAAACCAGTCTGAAAAGTCAAGTAGTTTTCGAACTTTTTTTTGAAGGCGGTGCTAATATTCCCGTTTTGTCCAGCAAACCCAAGGCAACGCCTGTAGCAAAGGGCACTACGGTGAGGTTGTATGCCAGCCATGCCCGGAGCGCAAAGAAACCGCTTTCATGGGCAAAACAGCCGTGAATGAGCCACGAAGCCTGCTGCAGCGCGGCAACATGAGCCGCTGCCGCCCCAAGCCAGAAGGGCTGCCACAGAAAACCGGCGCTCAGCAGCACCCAGGAAATGCCCAGAAAGGCGCGTGCATTCCGGTCTTTTATAAATGGCGTGCTAGCTTTTTTACGCATTGCTGGCGAAAATGAGATTACGCCTCGCGCATTAGTATGCAGGCGCCTGCACATTTTCAGCAGCGTGTCCGGCCAATAGTGTCGCACGGTGAGGTCGGCTCTAAGGGCCAGCTGATGGCGGTCATCCATGCGCGAACTGAACTCCAGGTCTTCATAGGCGGCGGTGGCGAAGGACTCGTTAAATCCACCGGTTTCTTCAAATACCGAACGGCGAATCAGGCCGCAGCGGGTACTGATGAAGGACCATGTGTGACAACCATTCTCGATAACGTCCATAAATCGCAGATATTCCTGTAGGGCAAAATACCGGGAGGTAAATGTTTTATTCAGGGGTTCCGGTGACGTCAGGGTAAATATGCCGGATAATTCTGGATGGTTTCTGAGATGCTCAATCATTCCATTAAGCAACCCGGTATCGAATTCGATATCCGAGTCCAGAAATAGCAGCACATTACCCTTGCTGTTGCGAACACCCAGATTCCGGCAATAGGCCGGACCCTGATTTTCGGGCACTTGAATGAGTTGTACCGGAAACTGTCTGCAAACAGCAGCGGTGCCGTCTGTAGACGCATCGTCCACCATGATAATCTCCAATGTGAGCGTCGGTGGGATGGCGGAAACAAGGCATTCCAACACCGTGCCGATGGTCTTCTCACAATTGTATACGGGAATAATTGCGCTGATGGACAAGTCGTTCAAAATCGAATTCCTGAAAGTAGATGAATAAAAAAGGACAAGCCTGTATTTCTCGCTGACATTCACTCACGTACGGGCGAATCACATTCGCCTTGCTGCTATAACCGGCAAAAAATACCAGCCCACACATCATATCATATTCGCATTATCAGTCGAAACGTTGCTTTCACGAAAAGGCCGTTTGTCAAAGATACAGGACTGTGGTATGATTCCCACGGCTTCAATACGTGTCTTCTGGCAAACAAAAATCAGCAAAGTCCGCAGATGATAGTGGCGTTTACATGACCAACGAATTAAAGATATCCATCATTATACCGGTGAAAGATCATACGGGATTTTTAACGAAGTTGCTGACAACCATCCGTGAACATGCCCCTTCTCAGGTGAACTATGAAATCATTGTTGTGGATGACGGCTCTCGGGAGAATCTTGATCCGCTTGTGACTGAATACCAGGTGCTTTACCATCGGGAGGAAACCAGCAAAGGGCCTGCCCATGCCCGTAATGTGGGTGCCGAAATGGCATCGGCCCCGCTTTTCTTCTTTCTTGATGCCGACCTGGAATATCCACAGGGACTTATGGAGCATGCCTTATCCCTTCTGCAACAGGAACCCGAACTGGCAGCGATATCCTTTATTGATCACCCTTACTGTGTCGCGGATGGTATCATAAAAAACTATGGTGCTCTCATCGAGAATTACTTCTATAACAAAATGGTGGATGGCAGGCCAGTAGCGCGGATACAGGGCTTTACCACCCGCAATGGCATCGTTAAGGCGGAGGCCTTTCGGGCGATAGGCGGCTTCAATGAATCATACACCACCAACGCAATGGAAGATTATGAGTTTGGCAAGCGCCTTGCCGCCAGGTTCCCCGTAGCCATGTCAAATGGTCCGCTGATTTATCATAACTTTCCAACGCGATTGTCAGGTATGCTCCGAAATTACTGGGTGCGCGCAAGGCTTTTTGTTCCATATTATCTTCAACACCGCCCACCGCTGGATAAGGCCATGACTTCCGGCGATGAAGCGCTGCTTCGATTGCTTGGGACTGGCGCATTGGGAGTGCTGGTGCTGGCACTGGCCCTTGGGTATTTTCTGATCCTTCCCACCCTTTTACTGGGCAGTATTGGCGGTGTACTGCTGCTATTGTATATCTATTTCATTAAGGAGTTTCTCAAAAGTGTTATCGTACACACCGGCAAGTATGGTATTGTTTTGTCGTGTCTGGGCATACATCTGCTGAGTTCCGTGGTTATCGTTCTGGGTTCTCTTTACGGGCTAGCTGTCTGGTGCAAAACTTGGTTTAAACCCAATCATGCTGCCGATGTTTCAACTGAAGACAAAAAGATTCCCAAATAAAAGGTTTTGAAATGTATTTTGGATATGTGGAAGGTGCGGCAGGTATCGTCTCGGCGGCCATCACCGGGAGCATACCCTATCTGATTTTGCATGTTACCTCTGCGTGTAATGCGCGGTGCCGCATGTGTTTTAACTGGGACGGCATGAAAGCGCGACATAATCCCAAGGGAATACAGGTTGAGGATATGGAGCGGCTTGCCACGAGTATGCGGCCTTTGCCGCAATTGACCTGTTCCGGTGGCGAACCTCTTTTGCGCGAGGATTTGCCGAAAATACTTGAGGCATTCTACCGCAATGCGCGCACCCGTTTTTTTACCGTGCCTACCAACAGCCTTCTCCCGGACCGGGTGGCGGCTCTTATAGAATCGTTCACGAAAAACTGCCCCAATGGGTTCCTGAATATATGTCTGCCTTTTCATGGTACACAGGGTGAATTTGACGATATCCTTGGAGTACCCGGTGCTTTTGAAAAGTTTAACCAGACCTATGCTGTCATTAAGGAAGTACAAAAAAAGAACAAGCGCATATCCTTTCTGTTGAACTTTGTCATGAGCAAATTCAATGCGGAGAACTATAAGGATATTATTGATACTGCTTTGGAACACTACCCGGAAGCGCCGTTGGGTATCGCCTATGCCAGGGGACTGCCGAAGGAGCGTGAAGCCGTGGAAATCCCACTGGACGTGTTTCAGCAGGCCCATGAATACCTGAATGCCCGCAGAAAAAACAGGAACCGTTTTAACCCCTACTCCGTCATGTTTTCTGCCATCGGGAAACAGATGGCCGATACCGTAACGGACGTTATCCGTGGCGACAGAAAGAATCTCAAGTGCCGTGCGGGCCGTCGTTTTATTGTGATTTACGAAGATGGCAAGGTATATCCCTGCGAGTTGCTTGATGTGGTTGGCATTCCCGACAACGCGGATGCCGATGCGCCATCTGAAGCATTATTAGGTGATTTGAAGGAACACGACTACAATATGAAATTGCTTCTTCGTTCTGACAAGGCACAGCACACCATGAAATGGATAGACGATCATGGCTGTGCATGTACCTGGGAGTGTGCTATCTACAGTCGTTTGACCCATTCGCCCGCAGACTTGCTGCGTGTTGGCGCCAACGCCGTCACCTATATTATGAAAAGCAGCGGATAAGGCATTGATGGTGCTTTTGTATCAATAAAACTGCACAAAAACATATTTCAAATGGACACTGACATTATGAGCGAATCTACATCAACAGGCGATGCTTCACAAGCCTCTCCCCTGCTCTTTTCGATCATTATTCCGAGTTATAATTCTGTAACGACGCTGATCCCCCTGCTTGAGTCACTGCAGCGGCAGACAATTACACAGCATGAAGTGATTCTAGTAGATGACGCCTCCACCGATGACACAAAAATTGCCGTTGCTGCCTATGATGTACAGTATCATAGGATGGCGGCACAGGGTGGTCCGGCAAGTGCCCGCAATTATGGCGCGACACTGGCGCTGGCCCCCTGGCTGGTGTTTGCTGATGCGGATACCATTTTTGCCGATGATACCCTCGAAAAAATCAAAGATGCCCTGGAGCAATGCCCCATGGACGCCCTTGTCGGCACCTACTCGGGACGACCTGCCAATGCAGGGTTTATGCCGCGCTACAAGGCCATGTGGGAAGCATTGGCCATTGATGCAGTGCTGGAATCCCATGGCGAAAAATACATCCCCTACACGGCCTGGGCGCCCCGTCCCGGTGTGGTACGAAAAGAGGTGTTTGAGGCGGTTGGCGGGTTTAACGAGTCCTTCCGGGGCGCTGACCTTGAAGATGTGGACCTGGGCTACCGCCTTACGGCAGCGGGCTACGCCATATTCTTTGTGCCTGCCGTGCGGATACAACATCACTATCCGGCCACCTTCCGAAAGGAAATCAGGGCATTTGCACGCCGCTGTGCGCTCTGGATGCAGATGAAACGAGAACATGGCTTCTTCGATGCTGCAGGAGAAGGCACGCCCCGACAGGCCCTGGTGCATATTGATGGATTCGCCGCTTTTCTTTTGCTGGTTGCGAGTATTCTGTTTCCCTGGTTGCTGGCGCCTGCAGCCGTCCTGACCCTGGTGTACTTTTTCACCTCCAGACGGTTTATTCTATTTGCGCTTAAAGAAGAAGGCCTCTGGTTTGCCTTGCTTGCAGCCCTTGTCTGCTGGATTCATACGATTGTGCTGGGAGTTGCAGCATCCTACGGCCTTATGCGGCGCTTTCTGGGGAATGTGCTATGAATTCACGTTTTATAAAAACAGTTTCCGGCTTTCTTGACAGACGAACCCCGGGATACCTTATATTTTTTGTGACGCCCTTTTGTGATTGCCGATGTCGCATGTGCTTCAATCGGAAGGTGATTGACCAGGCGGCCAGTCGCAATATCCTGTCCTATGAAGAGGTCGAAAAGATTGCAACCCATTTTCACCACCTGCACCATGTGAACTTTTCAGGGGGAGAACCTTTTTTACGCAGTGATTTTCCTGATCTGCCGCAGCTGTTTTACAGACATAGCGGCACCCGCTTTTTTGCATGCCCCACAAACTCTTCACAACCGGAGAAGATTGAGTCTGCTGTGAAGAAGATATGCGAGAGTTGTCCTGACGCCTGGATACGCATTACCCAAAGCTTGGACGGTATCGGTGAGGATCATGATCAGATTCGCGGGAAGTCGGGACTGTTTGAACGGGTATTGGAACTCAACAGGCGGCTTCAGCACCTCCAGAAATCCCATGCCAACCTGAGCGTTGGCATTGCAATGGTCATGTCTGCCTTCAACCAGGGCAAGGAAGCGCAAATCCTTGACTATGTGTATGACCATCTTTCCTTTGCAGATTTCGGCGCTCTTTATGCCCGCGGCGACACCTGGGATGCGGAGGCCACCAAATTCAATGATGAGTCTTATGCCCGTTTTGTGCGGCTGTGTCGTGAACGACTGAAAGAACGCGCTCCGGTTAAAGGTATGACAGGACGCCTTTTTACCGCCATCAATATGACCGCCTCTGATCTGCTTGTGAAGAACATCCTGAAGGATTGTTATGTTACGCCCTGCAGGGCGGGTAAAAATATGGTGGTGATGGATGATGAAGGCGTTGTAAGTCCCTGCGAGATTCTGGAACATTATATCAATACAGGAAAGGCTGAACTCAACACCGCCGTGCTCGGTAATATCCGGGAATACGACTATGACATAAAAAAGATGATCAACACCGAACATGCACAGAAAGTATGCCGCTATATCAAGGATAGTCGCTGTTATTGTTCCTTTGAATGTGCCATGTCGGTCAATGTACTGTATACGCCCCGCTTATGGATCAAGATTATGAGACATTTTTTCAAACAGTGACAAGTGAAGACCAGATCATGAATGATTATCCGAAATATGAAAATAATTCCGCTTGGGTTGGAAAGGTGCTTTTGCTTGCTATACTTGTGTTGGCGCTGGCATTGCGTCTTATACGGCTGGGAACCTTCCCGTTCTGGGCGGATGAAGTCTATAGTATAGTTGCCAGCTCTGACATCATTGGTTTCTTTTCACATAATCGGTTCAAGGCAAATCATCCCCCACTATCTTATATGTTGCTTGCTTTGTGGCGTATGCTTGGGATGGATTTTAATGAATGGACAATTCGTGGACTTCCTGCATTGTTCGGCGTAATGGGCGTTGGTGCCATCTATTGGCTGGCAAAGCAGTTTTTCAATGCCCGTGTTGGACTTATAACCGCCTTCATTCTGGCTATTGCCCCCTTTCATATATGGCATTCACAGGACCTCAAAGAGTATATCTACTTGCCCTTTGCGGCAACAGTAATGGTGGGCTTTTTTTATCGCGGCGTGGTGTATAACCATCGCCGTGATTGGTTCTTCTATGGTTTTTTAGCGGGGCTGTCCTGCTATACCGAAATCTTTGTGGTGCCATTGCTTTTGGCCATTAACTGCTGGTTTCTGTGTATTGCCCGTTCCCATCGGGAGTGCATCAAAGGCTGGTTCCTGGCAAATCTGATGGGGGCGGCGATGTTTCTCCCCTGGTTGGGCATCATGTTGCAGAAGATACAGGATTATATGCTGAATGCGGAGAATTGGTGGGTACCGCATCCGAATTTTTGGAGTATTCTTTTCTATTTGAAGACCGTTGCTTTTGGATACACGGCGTCAAAACCTTGGTTCTATCTGGCGATTCTCTGTTTTGGTGTGTTGTCCGTTCTGGGCGTCTGGCAGGCTTGGCGTAATAACCGGTATGCCGCCTCGTTGCTGGTCGCATGGGCAGTTATGCCGGTACTGCTTGTGTTTTGTATCTCCTTTATCTCACAGAGTATTTTTCTGATCCGCGCCATGATTCCCTTTTCCATCGCAATTTATCTGCTCGTAGGCGTCGGGATTTCCTCCATCAAAAACACCAAAGTATTCATCACCTCAATGTGTATGGTCGTCCTCTTATGTTCAATTGGCCTGGTGGGCTATTACAATCGTGACCTGCACCCCCTGCAGCATCCCCACCGCCCCGGCATTCATCCGCCCCGTGAATATGATAAGGCGGCCCACTACATTCTCGATCACCTTGAAGAGGGCGACGTGGTGGTGCATGCGAGCCAGCATACTTGGCTTCCCTTTTACTGGTATGGGTTTCAGGGAATCCCCCAGAATGTCGGCGGCATGGATAAAGGTTTTGTCGATCACATTAACTTATCCAACCCAATCATCACAAATGACGAAGAATTGCTGCGGCTCTGGCCGCAAGTAATTGATACCATCGTTCCGGGACATAAGCGTGTCTGGTATGTATTTGCAGAATGGGAACGCACCTATCTCCCGGGAAATGCCAAGAATGTCTGGCGTTGGCTGGACAGTCGTTTCATGGAAGTAAATCAGCAGCACTTTAATGGGATAGATGTGTTTCTGTACCTGACAGACCAACACGAAAACTTCGGCATTCCGGTGCTGCGCGACCAGGATGACGGTGCAACCGCAATGGTGCGCTATGCTGGTTGTGCTGAAGCCTATCAAAAAATAAAGCCGGATATAGGTCTCATCCCGTCGCCGTCGGAACACCGAACCGGTGCGCTCCGGGTGCAGTTTGAGGCCATGGGAGTCCCGGAAATACAGGATGCGTCAGAAGCGAGAGAAATCTGTTTTTCCGTAGAGAACACCATGTCCGACGCGGCGGTATGCACGATAAACCTGTTGGCATCGGATAGGATGATTGCCTGTGCATCCCTCAATCGAGATGATCCGGAAAGCAATACCTGGAATGCGGTGCAGTTCCATAATGGCAATGCGCTACCGCAAACCTATGATCTTACCGTGCTATCAGCGGATTTGAACCACGGGAAGGCCTCCGTGACGGGAACGTATTTTATGGACGAAGGCGATTATGTGCCCTTCATCTATACCACATTTCCGTGGAACAGCGAAGCCTATTGGCTGGCACCAGTGGAAATAACCATTGACAATACCGTTTTGGATGTTGACCTGCAGCAACCCATGATGTCGCCGGGAACCTGGAACTGGGTGCGGGGAATGCCGGTAACAGTGACGGATGCAAAAGAGATTGCCCTGAAAGTGACTGCATCACCCTTTTTGGAAACCCAACCCGGTTATGCAAATCTCGCGTACATTGCCTTTGTTAAACAGGCGCAGTTGGAGAAGCAAACAGGAAACACACTATTGTCAGAGTCGGTAACGATAACGGGAAAAGAAACTATCCGGAAATGTGTTAAGGTGCCCTCTATTGCCGGGCGCGTTGATGTCTGGGTATTTCAAAAAGGCGAAAAGGGTAAATCTTATCATATCTTTTCTTGCTTAGAAGTAGATAGGTGTGTTGAAATGTAGCATATTTAACGTTGCATATAAGCGTATAATAAAAATAAAGGTACTGCTATGAATTTGGTTTTAATTACCCCCCCCTTCGAACATGACAGAAGTTATGGTGGTGGTGTATTTCGGCGAGGAATGTTACCGCCCTTAGGTGTTGGCTATCTGGCATCTATGGCAAAAAAACATGGGCACCAGGTCAGTTTTATTGACGCCCCATTAATGGGATACAGTATAGAGAAAACTGTTGAGGTGGTAAAAGAAGTCAATGCAAATGTAGTTGGCATTTCCGTACTAACAAAAACCATGACATCTGCATATATGCTTTCAAAAGCGTTAAAGAAAAAAGACCCTTCACTGCCAATTGTTATGGGAGGGGCTCATATAACTTCTTTTTATGAAAATGTTTTTGACCAGTGTCCTGATGTTGACTATCTAATACCCGGCGAGGGGGAAATATCGCTTGCGGAACTATTGGATTGTTTGGAATGTGGCAACAACCCAGAAAGCGTTGCTGGATTATTATTAAAGCGGCCTGAAGGGGGGTATTACGCAACTCCGGAACGAGAATATGTTAAAGATTTGGATATATTACCGCATCCTTTGCGCAGCATTTACGAAAACAGGCTTTATATTCCGTTGCCCAATCAGAGTCGTCGCTTGCCTGCAACAACAGTAATTACATCCAGAGGCTGTCCTTATGGAAAATGTCGTTTTTGTTATCAAGGCGGTAAGTATTCATCACCATACAGACACCGTTCCCCAGAAAATGTTATTAACGAAATACAACAGTTGATTGGGAAACTTAAGATACGCGAAATAGCTTTTTGGGATGATAATTTTTGTGTCAACAAAAAATGGGTTTATAAATTTTGTGATTTGCTTGATGAGAATAAAATACACATTAGCTGGAGTGTTTTTGCACGCGTTAATTCTGTATCGGAAGAATTGCTGAAGCGTATGAGCAAATCGGGATGCTACAATATCTATTTCGGTTTTGAGTCAGGTTCGCAGGAAAATCTTGATTTTATGAAAAAAGGTATTACACTAGACGAATCACGCAAAGCCGTTCGTTTTGCCCGAAAGGCGGGTATGGATGTGCGCGGATCATTTATTTTTGCAATACCTGGAGATACTCCAACAAAAGCCGAAGAGACTATTCGATTTGCATGCGAGTTAAATGTTGACTGGCTCGTTTTCTATCCTTATCAGGTACAGCCCGGAACCTGGTTAGGTAACATTGCACCAGAGTATGGAACAGTGCTTGAGCAAGATGTTGACTCTCTGGTGCCTTCATACATACCAAGGGCGTACGAAAGTAAAGAAGAAATTGAGAATTTGCTAAAATCCGCTAACAGACGCTATTACTTGAGAGCAAGTTTTATTCTTAATGTGCTGTGGCGAATGAGAAATCCCCACACTTTTAAAAATATTTTGTTTGCATTCATTTTTTGGTTAAACATAACATATAAAAGTAATTAAATGCTGTTGGGAGTTGTACTTTCATTTAAGGGTTGTGTGTTTAAGCGGTTTCCCACAGAGCAACAACTCAGGATAGTGTTGAATCAATTCCTTGTAAATCACCTCTGCAACCAATCGACACCCGTCTTTATTCAGGTGTCCATCATAAGAAATATACAGATTGATGTCTTGGTCGGATTTCATTACAGATTCCGCTACAGCAATATAGGGGAATTCTTCCCGTTCCAGTGCCTCACGAAGTACCCGTATCCCCTTACCCCTTTCATAGAGATCAGCATACGGTGAAGACGCAATAAGATTATTCCAAATGCTGTCATAAACAGTTTCCTGGGTCGGAATGGTGAATACAAGAAATCCAATATTACGTTTCTGGCAATCCTGCTGAATCTGTTTAACATCTTCCAGCATCAATTCGAGTCCCTGTTTAAGTTCCGGATACCATTCTTTCAATTCCGGTTCCAAATAGGGCAGATGTCCGAGATTTTCCGCGCCATATAAGGGGTGATACTCCGGCGGAAATGCCTTTCCTTCCAATAATGCGCCAATAGATCCCTCTGCTGGTATCCCCAGATAACGGCTGCATGTGGGCAATGTAAGCCAGTGACGGCGAAGAAAATACTCCAGCGCATAATTCCATTTATCTCTATTGCGTAACAGGAAATGGCGCTGTTCGAAAAAAGCATGTAAACTCTTGCGTTGCAGATTGTGTTCGCGCATCGTGTCTTCAATATCGTTGCCCACAAAAATACTCATTACAACCATGTCCGGTTTTAGTGGAAATCCTATTTCATGAAGTAGATGCCGTTCCTGGAAGGGGCCATACCCCTCAATGCCACCATTAATTACTGAAATATTATCGGTCTGATTTTTGGCACAGACACGTTCCAACTGTTTGGGAATTGTATCGTGTCCTTCCACACCTTTCCCATAAACAAAAGAGTCGCCCAGCATTAGAATTCGGTATTCATCTTCCTTTTTGATGCCGTAGTCTCGGTCGCGTAATCCTTGGGCAGAAACATCTATTGTTACAACTAAGTCAATCTTTCCCTCGTGTGAACGAAAGTATTCTTTTGAACTGGCCCCTGGTCTGAGCGTCCAGTATCTGTCTTTATGAAACATATAACAGTTATTGGCCCCCATCACATCCGGCAACAGTATTCTCACACCAACTTCCGTTATTCCCAGAAAGAGTAACAGGGAAAGCAATAAGAGTGACGCCAGCATTTTTCGCGACGTCTTTTTCGGATGGGTAGCATCTGCTTTATCGTTCATAAATTTTACCGCTTAAGTGCGTCAGGAATTGCGCCTGTTCTCTGTATCGCTTGTAGTTAAAATTTCCAGTCGGATGCTGGCAACGTGGCTGGGGTGGCCGTCGAGTATGGTGATGCGAAATGTATCGTGGAGAATAACTTCCCCTTTGACGGGGATATGTCCGGCGATGCGGTTTACCCACCCCCCCACTGTTTCCACTTCGTCGTCTTTCACATTCAGTTGTAGGGTATTGGCGAGTTCTTCTAGGTCGGTGTTGGCGTCAATAACAAAGGCGTTTGCGCCCACTTTCTTGATCTGAGTGGTGGTAACATCGTATTCGTCATGTATTTCGCCGAAGATTTCTTCGAGGATGTCCTCTACGGTGATAAGGCCGTCTGTGCCGCCGTATTCATCGGTGACAATGGCCATGGATTGACGGGCATCGCGCATGGCTTTGAGCACGTCATCCAATTTCATGGTGTCAGGTACATGCAGCAGCGGTTTGATGAAGCGTTTGATGTCCTGCTGCCCGGGCTGTTCGTCCCGGATGATGTCGAACACATTGACGACGCCGAGGATATGGTCTATGGACTCCCTGTAAACGGGAAGCCGTGTTCTGCCGCTTTCCACGAACAGTGCCTTGAGTTCTTCCGGGGGGGCCGTTTCTGGCAGGGCCTGTATCTGGATGCGGGGCACCATGACCTCTTTGGCGAGCTGGGTTTGCAAATCAATGACGGAATGAATCATTTCGTGTTCTTCCGGATCGAGGGTACCCTGGTCATGACTCTCGTCCACAAGGGTACGCATGTCTTCGAGCGAGGTGAGGAACATGCGCATTCCCTTCCCTTCGTTGCCAAGCATGAGAAAATGTTGCGCTGCCCAGGCTGCGGGAATGGTAATCACGGCAAGCATTCCATCAAAGAAACGTATGGCAGGAAAGAAGAAAACCACCAGCCGGGTTGGAAAGTGCCGGAAGATGCTTTTGGGAACCACCTCGGCAAAAACCACAAATACGGGCGTAGCTACCAGCGTAGCAAAGACAGAGCCCAGCGCATAGGTGAGTGAGGTGGTGCCTATGACCAGGAAGAGGTTGCAGCCGATCAATAGTGTTGTAATAAGTCGCGCTGGGTTTTCATAATGCGCCAGGAGACGCATGGCATCCGATCCCCCTTTCTTTTCCGCCATATTACGAATACGGATAAGGTTTGCCGAGACAAACCCCGTTTCATAGCCGGAGAGAAACGCATTCACCAATGCGCTGAATGCAAATAATATGATTGCCCAGACCACCATTGTCAGATACTGTTCTCCAATTCATCCTTTGTGCTTATTTTTTTTGCTAAAATGCTCGTAATACGCTTTTCAACCACTTCTTCAACTGTAAAATGGATATCGGCGTAATTTAGTTCATCGCCGGGAACCAGAATTTTGTCGGACTGGGCCATGAGGAAGCCGCCTAGGGTAGTATGTTCCTCGTCGCCCGTATCCATCTTCATGATGTCTTCAAATTCGTCCAGAGGAAAACTGCCGTCAATGCGATACCGGTTTTCACCCAGTTCGCAGAAAGTCGGCTTGTCAACATCGTCCTCTTCCCCTATGTCGCCGACAACCTCGCGCAAGGCATCCTGAAGGGTTACCATCCCTTCGGTGCCGCCATATTCGTCCACGACAATGGCAATATGCGCACGCAAACGCTGCGCCATCTTAACAAAATCCGCCACAGTCATTGTTTCGGGAACGAAGTGCGCTTTTCGTATGGACTGGATAACCGGCTGATCAAGTCCCTTTCGTTCGGTGACCCCCAGCAG
>CAZBNU010000009.1:0-5342 GCA_964493075.1 uncultured Nitrospirales bacterium
GGCAACACCGCACTTTTCTTGATTACAGGACGCTACATGCGCATAATATAGGGGCAGGCTGATTACATATTATACATGTGATCACGCTGTCGTGCCGAATGTCACACTCTTTCTATACGTTGCCAGACCTGCATTCATGGCAATGAAAGCGGACGTATACATGGAGTGGGACTGTTTTCGTTTGGCGGGACAGAGGTAGCAAATCCGTTTTTTTCCATAACTTTTACCTACTTAAAATTGGAGTCAGGAGAATCATGAGCAGACCTATACGTACCGTTGACGGGAATGAGGCTGTATCCCACGTAGCCTACCATGTAAGTGAAGTGGCGGCCATCTACCCGATTACCCCTTCTTCGCCCATGGGCGAGTGGGCCGACCAGTGGATGTCGGAAGGCCGCAAGAACATCTGGGGCACGACGCCGTTGATCGTGGAAATGCAAAGCGAGGCGGGCGCTGCCGGCGCTGTGCATGGCGCGCTTCAGGCAGGCTCTCTGGTGACCACCTTTACGGCGTCGCAGGGCCTGTTGCTGATGATTCCGAACATGTTCAAAATCGCGGGCGAACTTACCCCGGCGGTGTTCCACATTACAGCGCGCACCCTGGCCACGCACGCCCTGTCCATTTTCGGCGATCATAGCGACGTGATGGCAGCGCGTAGTACGGGCTTCGCCATGCTGGCATCGGGTTCCGTACAGGAAGCCCAGGATATGGCGATGATCGCCCACATGGCGACCCTGGAATCGCGCATCCCGTTCATGCACTTTTTTGATGGTTTCCGCACTTCCCACGAAGTCAACAAAATTGAGCAGTTGTTGCCGGAAGATATCCGCGCCCTGATTGACGACGAACTGGTGTATGCGCACAAGATGCGCGCCATGACGCCGGACCGTCCCATTCTTCGTGGCACCGCCCAGAACCCCGATGTGTTCTTCCAGGCGCGTGAAGCGTGCAATCCTTTCTACGAAGCCTGCCCCGGTATTGTGCAGAAGGCCATGGACAAGTTTGCTGCTGTTGCCGGCCGCCAATACAATCTTTTCGATTACGTAGGCGCACCGGATGCCGAGCGCGTTATTATTCTGATGGGCAGTGGTGCGGAAACTGCAGTGGAAGCGGTTGAGCACATGGTGGCCCAGGGCGAGAAAATCGGCGCGGTCATTGTCAGACTGTATCGTCCGTTCTCCGCAGCAGCCTTCCTGGGCGCCCTGCC
Organism: uncultured Nitrospirales bacterium; assembly: GCA_964493075.1. Lineage (GTDB taxonomy): Bacteria > Hydrogenedentota > Hydrogenedentia > Hydrogenedentales > CAITNO01 > SLFT01. The sequence goes on from CAZBNU010000009.1 coordinate 1,208, forward strand.
TGCGACCACCAAGACCATCGCCGTCCTTGACCGGACCAAGGAACCGGGTTCCGGCGATCCCTTGTATTTGGACGTATCCAACGTAGTTACCGAAGCGGTACTTGACGGCAATGCGCCATTCAAAGAAATGCCCCGGATTGTTGCGGGACGCTATGGCCTTTCCTCCAAAGAATTCACGCCTGCCATGCTTAAGGGCGTGTTTGATCACCTTAAAGAGGCCAAGCCGATGAAGCGATTCACCGTCGGCATCAACGATGACGTTTCCAACAACAGCATCAAGTATGACCCGTCCTTCTCCACGGAACATGCGGAGACCGTGCGTGCCCTGTTCTACGGACTGGGTGCCGATGGCACGGTGGGCGCGAACAAAAACTCTATTAAGATTATCGGTGAGGACGCCGGGCTTAACGCACAGGGATATTTTGTGTACGACTCGCGCAAGTCCGGCTCGATGACCACTTCGCATCTGCGTTTCGGGCCCAAACCCATCCGCGGCACCTACCTGATTACACAGGCCAACTTCATTGCCTGCCATCAGTTCTCGTTCATGGAAAAACTGAATGTGCTCAAATGCGCCCAGCCCGGCGCCGTATTCCTGCTGAACAGCATCTACGGACCGGACGAAGTATGGGATCATCTACCCCGCACAGCACAGCGTGAGATCATTGAGAAGAAACTGAAATTCTACGTCATCAACGGATTCCAGGTAGCCAAGGAAGCTGGTATGGGTGGACGTATCAATACGGTCATGCAGACCTGTTTCTTCTATATCAGCGGTGTGCTTCCGCAGGAAGAAGCCATTGCTTCCATCAAGAAATCCATTAAGAAGACCTACGGCAAGCGCGGTGATGCCATTGTCCAGAAAAACTGGACGGCAGTAGACATGTCAGTAGAAAATCTTCATGAAGTGAAAGTGCCTGCAGAAGTCACCAGCACCTTTGACCTTCGTCCGCCGGTGCCTGCTGAAGCCCCCGGCTTTGTGCAGGAATTCACTGCTGAGATCATTGCAGAGAATGGCGAGAATCTTCCTGTGAGCAAAATGCCTGTAGATGGCACCTTCCCCACCGGCACCACCAAATGGGAGAAGCGGAACATCGCCCTCGAAATTCCGTGTTGGGATCCCGAGACCTGCATCCAGTGCGGCAAATGCGCCATGGTTTGTCCGCACGCTGTGATTCGTTCCAAGATTGTGGATGCTGAAGCTCTGAAGAATGCACCGGAAGGTTTCAAATCAGCACCTGCGAAGTGGAAGAACTTCGAAGGCAAAAACTTTGTGTTGCAGATAGCGCCGGAAGATTGTACGGGATGCACCCTTTGTGTGCAGACCTGTCCGGCGAAAAACAAACAGGAAGTCAAACTGCGTGCCATCAATATGGTTGAGCAAGCACCCATTCGCGACCGTGAACGCGCCTGCTGGGATTACTTCCTTGAACTGCCACAGGTAGACCGTACTCAGTTGAAACACGGCGCTGTTAAAGATGTACAGTTGCTGGAACCCCTGTTCGAGTTCAGCGGCGCCTGCGCGGGCTGCGGCGAAACGCCTTATGTCAAGTTGCTGTCGCAACTTTTCGGCGACCGCCTGTTGATGGGCAATGCCACCGGCTGTTCCTCCATCTACTGCGGCAATCTTCCCTCGACCCCATGGACCTTCAATGCCGAAGGCCGTGGTCCCTCCTGGTCGAATTCCCTTTTTGAGGATGCCGCTGAATTTAGTTTTGGTATGTGCGTGGCCGTAACCAAGCAGACCCAGTATGCACAGGAACTCGTTAAACGTCTGGAAAGCACCATTGGCGGCAAACTTGCCGAAGAGATTCTGAATGCCGACCAGCATGATGAACCCGGCATTTTTGCCCAGCGTGAACGCGTGGCTGTGCTCAAACAAAAACTTGCCAGCGACACTTCCATTGAAGCAAAAGCGCTACTGCAAGCCGCAGATTTTCTCGTGAAAAAGAGCGTGTGGGGTATGGGCGGCGATGGCTGGGCCTACGATATCGGTTACGGCGGTCTTGACCATGTTGTTTCCTCCGGACTCAATATCAACCTGCTCGTACTGGATACGGAAGTGTATTCCAATACTGGCGGTCAGTGCTCCAAGTCCACGCCGCGCGGCGCGGTAGCCAAATTTGCCGCAGGCGGCAAACCGGCAGGCAAGAAAGACCTGGGTCTGATGGCCATGACTTATGGCAATGTTTACGTCGCCCACGTTGCTATGGGCGCCAATGATTCCCATACCATCAAAGCGTTCCTCGAAGCGGAAGCCTATGAAGGACCTTCCCTTATCATTGCCTACAGCCATTGCATTGCACATGGCTATAACCTTGCAATGGGCCTTGATCAGCAGAAGAATGCTGTGAACTCCGGCCATTGGCCATTGTTCCGGTATAACCCGGACCTGACAAAGGCCGGGAAGAACCCCTTCCAGTTGGATTCCAAAGCGCCGTCCCTCGATCTCGACAAGTATATCTACAATGAAACCCGGTACAAAATGCTGTCCCTCAGCCAGCCGGAACTTGCAAAGCAATTGTTAACGGAAGCCCAAAACGATGTTGCTGTCCGGTGGCAGTTGTACAGTTATCTTGCCAACATGCAGTGCGGTGACGCTGCCGATACAAGTTCGGAAGCCTCGGCATAAGGAAGCGACAAGTTTAGTAATCAACAATCCACCGTGCTTCTTGGCACAGGTCGGAGGAGGAAAATAAAAATGGAGTTGAAGACCAGATATTTAGGACTTGAGTTGAAGAACCCGCTTGTCGTATCGCCCGCCCCTTTGAGCGAGCCGATTGACAACATCAAGAAGATGGAAGACGCGGGTGCTGCCGCAGTAGTGCTCCACTCCCTGTTTGAAGAACAGATTACCATGGCCAGCAATGAACTGGATGCGAATCTGCTGCAGGGAGAGGACAGTTTTGCGGAAGCCCTCAGTTATTTCCCCGACATGGGCGACTACAAAATGGGCCCCGACAGTTATCTGGAGCATATCCGGAAAGCCAAGGCCGCCGTTGATATTCCCATTATCGGCAGCCTCAATGGCGTATCTGCTGGTGGCTGGCTTGATTTCGCCAAGAAAATCGAAGAAGCCGGCGCCGACGCCCTGGAACTGAATGTATATTTCATTCCCACCAATCCCAACATGAACAGCCAGAAACTGGAAGAAATGTATTGCCAGATTGTAAAGAACGTGAAATCGGTGGTCTCCATACCGGTCGCCGTCAAAATCGGGCCTTACTTCAGCGCGCTGGCCAATCTGGCACAGCAGTTGGACGCTGCCTGTGCTGATGCTCTCGTGTTGTTCAACCGTTTCTACCAGCCGGACATTGACCTCGAAAACCTTGAAGTCAAGCCCGACCTCAATCTGAGCACCTCCAACGAACTCCGCCTGCGCCTGCGCTGGGTGGCGATTCTATGCGGTGCCATCAAAGCCGACATGGCGGTCACCGGCGGTGTGCACACCGCTGAAGACGTCATCAAGAGCATGATGGCCGGCGCCAATGTCGCCATGATGACCTCTGCCCTTCTTAAACACGGTATTGATCACCTCAAAGTGGTGCATAACGGCATTGAAGAGTGGATGGAAGCCCACGAATATGAATCCATCAAACAGATGCAGGGCAGCATGAGCCACAAGAACTGCCCCGAACCTGCCGCCTTCGAACGTGCGAACTACATGAAGATTCTCACCCATTACAAAGCAGAGACGCCGAACCCCATCAAGTAACAATCCAGACACTCCAACTCAAATATACCGCGTTCGCAGCACGACACTGTGAACGCGGTATTTTTTGTATTTGGCATTGTAGTGCTATAATTAGAATACAAAATGTTAGTCTCAGATGTTCTAACTACTACATAAATACTTCCGCTTTGAAAGGAAAGTTGTATGATTAAGTTGCGGTCATCAGTTGTATCCTTTGCTTGCCTGGTGCTCATCACTTCGGTTACGGCTGTTTTCGGGTGTAGTCCATCTCAACTGCAGACTCAAAATGTTCTGACTATCTTCGCAAAAGCTTCAGGCGTATTGGGCTGCTACGGCTGTGCACCCACATTAACTCTCGAAGAAATTGCAACGGAACTATTGGCCCATTTTGAGAATGCCGATGCAAACAATAGCGGTCAATTGGATTGGGATGAAACACAG
>CAZBNU010000009.1:5442-40837 GCA_964493075.1 uncultured Nitrospirales bacterium
GAAGTGGCTGAAGGCGAAGTTGCCGAGGGGGAAAATCAAACAGAGCACACAGGTGATATGGTTGTAATGTTGCCAGGAGATGTACCTCTGGCAATGATGCATATCCCCGCGGGTACGTTTATGATGGGACGCTATGCAGGCGAGGTGGGTAGTGAAGAGTATGAAGATCCACAACATTTGGTTACGTTGACACAACCTTTTTACATGTGCAAGTATGAAGTAACAAAACGTCAATGGGAATCTGTGATGGACACCAAACCGTGGTCAATTGCGTCCTACTTAAATGAAGATCCAGACAGTCCAGCAGTATATATGACTTGGGTAGAAATCCAAGATTTTATAGCAGCTCTGAACGCTCACATTTTATCGACAAATCAAGGTGCTGCCACATTTCGCCTGCCAAGTGAGGCGGAATGGGAGTATGCCTGCCGTGCAGATACCACTACGCGCTTCTACTGGGGCGACGATTTAGACGCCACCCAAATTAGCGACTATGCATGGTGGAGTGGTAATAGAGACAGCCTCGCATACGACCATTCTCAAGCCGTGGGTTTAAAATCGCCAAATGCTTTTAGACTCTATGATATGAGCGGTAATGTTGCAGAATGGTGCGCCGATGGATGGCATGACGATTACACGGACGCACCAACCGATGGCAGTGTTTGGGAAGGCATAACATATCGTATTCATCGTGGTGGAGATGCAGGAACAACCAGTATTTTTTTGCGGTCTGCCCAACGTGCAAATCTAAACGAAAACAGTGCAGCAGAGTACATCGGGTTTAGACTGGCCAGATAGTCCTAATCTATACCTTTCGTCATTTTATGTCCATACTTCATTAGTACGAAACTGGGCAGATACATTTTTCGTGTCAACGTATCCTGAATGAGAAGTCCGTGTTTTCTACCCAGGCAAGTAATGTGCCCCACTATAATACGGCGGATTCCTATGTTGGCGTTTGTGTTTTTGGCGGGTGCGCAGTTACAATCATAGGAACTATATGATCTTGACCGCCATAACAGTTGGCCCTTAATTCCATTTGCGGAGAATATCGTATGCTCCATCGGAAATATCCTTATATTCTAACGGTTCTTTTTCTCTTTTCTTTAACTGCTGTTGCTGATACCAAGTTGCGGTTTGATTTTGAGGCGGGATTGGATCAGTGGCGGGTTGTTGATGGCGCTTTTGGGGCGCTGCGCACGGGCAGGGCGACCTTTCATCACGGGAACGAACCCTATAACAAAGAGGGGAACTATTTTCTTTCCACGTTGGAAACGCCCGAGGGGAATCCTGATGACGGTTATACGGGGTATGTTGAATCGGCGGTGTTCATTCTTGAGGAGCCTAAGATTTACCTGATGGTTGGCGGCGGAAACCACCCGAATACGTACGTGTCACTTTGTACCCTGGATGGAGCGGAAGTGTGCTGGGCACGGGGTGATAACGCTCAGGAAATGAAGCGGCATCGTTGGGATGTGCCAGAACTGGTCGGCAAGCCGCTTTTTATCCGGGTGTGTGATCAGAATACGGGGAGTTGGGGACATGTTACGGTTGACGACATACGCGTCAAAGGCACGATTGACAAGGCAGCGTCTGAAACGCACTGGAAGCAGGCAAAAACGTTGCGTGAACAGCGCGAGGCGCGCAAGCATCTGGCGGATGCACTTCTTGCCGTCAACCCGGCTACGGTGAAACAGTCCTTTGACGATTTGAAACTTCGCTATCCCGAGGCGTATGCCGTGATGGACGTGGCGGACAGTCAACTGGCCGCTTTTTCAGACCGCGTGGATGCGCTGCATGGACTGTTATCGAATCCCGCTGCAACGGTAACGCCGGAAATCCTTGAAGAAGCAGCGCAGTTGCTTGATGAAAAGCGCGACCTACTGCTGCGTAATCCGTTGCTGACCCAGTATCCGATTCTGTTTGTGGTACGCCAGCAATACAAACCGGATCACCACAACACGGCTACCCTTTTTCAGACTGACGAGGTGAACACCAACAGTTTTACTCCGGGCGGCGCGTTGAAGGTTCTCGACCTAAAAACAGGCGGTACGGTAACCACGCTTATTGCTACCGAGGAGGGGGTTGTCCGCGACCCTGAAGTGTCGTTTGACGGGAAGCGCGTTCTCTTCTCCATGCGTCAAAACATCAACGACAACTACCATATCTATGAAATGGCAGCGGACGGTTCGAAACAACGGCAGTTGACCGGCGCACCCGGTGTCGCAGATATTGATCCTGTCTACCTGCCTGAGGGCGATATTATTTTTTCCTCCACGCGGGAACCCAAGTACTGCATGTGCAACCAGCATATCATGGCGAATTTGTTTCGCATGCACGGCGACGGCGCCAATATCCACCAGATTGGCAAGAGCACCTTGTTCGAGGGACACGCGGCACTCATGCCGGACGGGCGCATCCTCTATGACCGCTGGGAGTATGTGGACCGTAACTTCGGGGATGCGCAGGGACTCTGGACGGTGAACCCAGACGGCACGAACCATGCGGTTTACTACGGAAACAATACCTGGTCGCCTGGCGGTGTGATTGATGCGCGGCCTGTTCCCGGAACCGATCAGGTAATCTGTGTTTTCGGTTCCTGCCACGACCGGCCCTGGGGCGCGCTGGCATTGCTGGATACCCGTCTGGCGGTGGATGGTCGCGAGGCGGTGTTGCAAACCTGGCCGTCAAGCGCCATTGATCTTGTTTCTGCCGGGGAAGACAGGGAAGGCTACGGCTTCGACAATTTTATTCCGGTGAAGCCCAAATACGAAGACCCCTATCCGCTGGACGAAAAGTATTTCCTGTGTTCGCGCATGACCGGCAACGGCGAGGAAATGGGCATCTACCTGGTGGACGTGTTCGGCAACGAAACGCTGGTACATGTGGAAGCACCCGGCTGTTTTGATCCCATGCCCCTTGCGCCCCGAGATGCCGCCCCTGCCGTGGTTGCCAAACGTAATTATGAGGATAAATCCGGTTCTTTTTATGTGGCTGATGTGTACGAGGGCACCCACATGCAGGGTGTGGCTCGAGGTGCGGTGAAATTTCTGCGCGTGGTGGAATCGCCGGAGAAACGGTTCTTCGCCAATCCGGCCTGGGGTGGTCAGGGCGTGCATCGTCCTGCCATCAACTGGCATAGTTTTGAGACCAAACGCATTTTGGGAACCGTGCCTGTGGAAGCGGATGGTTCCGCCTATTTTGAAGCGCCTGCGGATACGTTCGTATACTTCCAACTGCTTGACGAAAATGGGATGATGGTGCAGTCCATGCGTAGCGGCGTGATGGTGCAGCCGGGCGAACAACTGGGCTGTGTTGGCTGTCACGAACATCGGCTCACTGCGCCGCCTGCCTTTTCGGAAAAAGTGCCGCTGGCGATCCGTCGTCGCCCCCACCCCCTGGACGGCTGGTATGGCGAACCGCGCCTATTCAGTTTTATGGCCGAGACCCAGCCAGTATTTACAAAGCATTGTGCGGGTTGCCACGATTACGGGGAAAAGGCTGGCGAGAAATTGGTGCTGGCACCGGACAGGAGCGAAACCTTTAATGCGGCCTATAACGAACTCTGGCGCAAGAAATATATTGCCGCCATAGGCGCTGGCCCTTCGGAAACACAACCTGCCTATTCCTGGGGTTCCCACAAGAGCAAGATTGTGGAAAAGATTTGCAAACATCATCACGATGTCAACCTCAGCGACGAAGAGTTTGCCCGTGTGGTGACGTGGATAGACATCAATGCCACCTATTACCCCGACTACGCCTGCGCCTATCCCGACAATCTTGCTGGGAGGTGTCCGCTGGATAACAAGGAATTACACAGGCTTGGAAAACTTACCGGCATTGATTTCTTCAAACTGGCCAGTTTTAATGCGAATCAAGGGCCGCAAATCAGTTTTGACCGTCCGGAATTGAGTTCCTGTCTGAAAAACATTAAGGACACGGAGAGCCGGGAATATAAAGAAGCGCTGGCACTTATTCAAGAAGGCACAAAGCGGCTTACGGAACGTCCACGCGGGGATATGCCCGGATTTGTTGCCTGCGAATTTGACCAGGGCCGGGAAGCAAAATACGTGATGCGCGAGGATGCGGAAGAAACAAACCGGCAGGCGATTCTGGAAGGCAAGCGCATTTATGACCCGCAAGTGGTCGCGTCGGAATGACCGACCTTGATTTATAGATAGTGAGCAAAGACGTGGTATGATTACGTCATTGCGAAGCATAGACTGCTGTTGGCGGCACTTGGCTTAAAAAAGGCGATGGAAAACGATTTCGATTTCGATTTCGATTTCGACAAAGACTTCGTGTAACAACTCGAAATCGCCATCCAAATCGTCGAAAGTGCGCGATTTCTACGTACCGTATTTTGTTGTAGTCACGATATGCTTTCTTGGCAGGCACGTAGCAATCTCCTTGCCTTATGGGCTCGCATGTAACCCAGATTGCTTCGTACCTCGCAATGACGGTGAAAAGTAGAAGAGGCATCATTGCCTCTTTGTCACAACGCGGCAAGGATGCCGCGTCTACGTTGGAAATAGCAATCAGGAGAAGTCATTATGTTGAAACAACAACTTATCCACCCCCAAATCCTCGAGGCGCTTGCGGCGGCCGGGCACGGTTCTAAAATTCTGATTACGGATGGGAACTACCCCGCGAGCACTACCATCGGGGACAATGCGGATTTGGTTTACCTGAACCTGAAGCCGGGCATGCCCACGGTTACCGATGTGCTGGAAGTGCTGCTTACGGCCATACCCGTGGAAGAAGCATCCGTTATGGAACCGGCGGACGGCCCCGAACCGGCCATCTTTGATGAATTCCGCGCCCTGCTGCCCGGCACCCCGCTCACCGGCTATGACCGGTTCACCTTCTACGAAGAAGCATCAGGGCCGGAAACCTGCCTCCAAATCGTTACCGGCGAACAACGCATCTACGCGAACCTGCTGCTTACCATTGGCGTGGTGCTGTAGAACTCTTGCAAGAACTTCTTAGCGCCAAGAAGAGGCCTGATGCTGCAAATCAACTGATGTGTATGACTGACCATGTTCTTTTAATGCGCCTGCCCAATCCTGCCGCATTTTTCTGTCTTTAGGCGAAACATGTCGAACCATCAGAAATTCTGCAAAATCCCTGACTTCCATTTGGCAATCAGGCGGTAATTCTTTAACCAATTCTTCAAGGCTTTTTCCACCTGCCATAAAAGTTCCTTTCATCATCTTTCTTAAATTATAACATGGGACGATCCGGCACAGAAACTTGTTTTATTACACGCCCGCACCGGCAATACAGGACAGCATCTTCTCCAGTCCGTCTTTGGCGGTTTTTTCGGCGGGCTGTTCCCAATAGCCACGGTGGAAAATCTCCAGCGACAAAGCGCGTTCGTAACCAATGGCCTTTAAATCCTGCAGGACTTGTGCCAGTGGCAGGATGCCGTCGCCCGGATAAAGGCGGTGTTCGTCGCCTTGTTCTTCACGGGGCACATCACCCGGCACATCATTCCAATGAAAATTCGCTATGAGACTTCCCTGAATATGTTTTACAGCGTTGAATCCGGAACCACCCCTGAAGAGGTGGAAGGTATCCATGATCAACGTGGAACCGTCATCGTTGGCGTCAAACGCAACAGCGCATGCTTGCCCGAATCGATACACCCCTTTGAGAAAGCCGACAAACTCGAAGGCCACGTTGATGTTATAGTCTTCCCGTCCGATACGCATGAGTTCACGGTACATTGCCGCGCCCCATTTCAGGTCAAAGTTTTCGCGGTCAGGCGCGGGAATGGCCGCCACATAAATGGAGCCCACATCGGCGGAACGGCGCATCCGTTCGCGGGTATCTTTCAGGGACTCCTCAAAGGCTTCCTTTGTCTCTGGCATGCAGCCCCATAATCCGATGATATTGGGCACATACATGCCCATGTCCTTGATGCGCTTGTTCAGGTCTTTCAGGTTACCGCCGTCTTTCTCGTAGTCTTCCAGATCGTTTATCCAGAGTTCTATGCCGTCCCAGCCAGCTTCAGCAGTCACCTTGAGTTTTTCCTCCAGCGATGCAGGGCGGATGGTGCTGGAATTCATCACCAGTGGCCAGGGGCTCACGTTGTTCTGATACCGCTTTTCTGTGTTTGTTGTCGCTTCTTGCGCCATAACAGCTATTGGCAGGGACGTACCTGCCGCTGCTGCTGCGGTCAAAAAAGAACGGCGTGTCAGGGCGTCATGTTTCATCGGGTGTACTCCTGTAAAATTGGTTTATGCTGAAATGCGCTTGTGGGCATCATGCATAATTTCGTGGACTAATGCTACATACTCATGGGCGGGCTGCTGCTGTGATTGCGTTGTCACATCATCGGCATCAAACTGTACTTCTTTCTGAACGTGGTTATCGTTGGAAACCAGCGTGATATGGTCTTCGAAGATATGGATGCAACCACATTCACCGCGTATGATACAGCCCGTCGTGTTTATGAATTCGGCAGTTGAAGTGACCTCAATTCGTATGCCTGATGGAAAGACAATTGTTGTCATCAGGGTGCGGAAAGACTCCGTGTTTCGGGAAATCGCTGGTATGACAATGGATTGCATCGTATCTGTTTGCCCGGGTTGCAGGATTTCACAGAGCAGGAGCAATTGTCTTTGGTGGACATCGCTGACTGTAGTGCAGTCACCAAGCGAACTACATCCCAGATGTACACTGCCGATTTCTCCGGCAGCAATAAGTTTTCGCGCTGCAGTTACAGCAGGCGAAGATAATACGCCTGTGTTGTCTTCGGCATCGGGGTTCATAAGTTTTTTGCCTGTTGCCGCGCAAACCAGTCCAGCGGCAGCAATACTGCCGAACTCACGACGTGAAAATGTGTTGTTATAGATCATAGTGTATCCAGAGAAATACGGGTTTCATAGGTACTGCAGAACTTATATACTTTACATGATTCGTAAAGGTAAAGTACAAAATGCGGATTCAAAACGGACAATAAAAAATGCTCTGGGTATGCTATCTGTATATTTCCCGCCGGTGTCCCAAGTCAATTACCAGAATAACCAGCACATTATCGTGGATTTCATAAAGTACCCTATAATTGCCCACGCGAATACGGTAGGTGTTGGCAATTCCTGTTATTTTTTCCGCGCCGGGCGGCCTGGGTTCATCTTTTAATGCATCTATTGCTGGACTAATTCGTTTCTGAATTTCTCTTGGCAATTTTCGAAATGACCGCGCTGCATGTGCATTCAGTGAAACGCTATACGTCATTTACAGGTTACACTCCGTTTTTAGTGTATCCCAATCCACCGGCTTTCCCCGTGTTGCCTTGGATTTCTTTATTGCCTTGATGTCCTGGGCGTCTTCAATGCGTTTCAGCATAGTATAGTCTTCAAGCGAAATGATTACGGCCACATCTTTATCACGTCTATGAACAATGATACGGTCGTCACTATATGCCACGCGGTTCAGCAAATCAGCAGCATCCTTGCGCAATTCACTGGCCGATATTCTGGTCATAATGTATTCCTTTTCCGTTGTACCTTATGTACATATTGTGCATTACATCACTCTTGTATATTAAGTATACCACATATCTTCTGATATTCAGAATCGTAGTTCCCGGATGCATTCGAGGTAATGGCGAACATTGTGCGGTAAGGTGACAACCGCCTTTACTGGGCCGTGAGGTCCGCTACAATTCTGAACCCAATATTGCCGTAGCTGTTATTGGCACTTTTCAAGCGATTTGCATGCCTACATGTCCAATTTCCTTCCAACTTCAACTTCGAACCACCGCGGACGACGTGGTCTGTCGAACGTGGTGAATTCACCCAGGCGCTTCCATCGGCAGGAGCACCGTCATAATTCTCGTGGTAATCATCCTCACACCACTCCCAGACATTGCCCGCCATATCATACAGGTTAAAGATATTCGCCCGTTTTTCACCGATGGGATGAGTCATATTCTCACTGTTGGCCGCACACCATGCATAATCTCCAATCATTGTATACGCCAAGTCATCGCCCCAATAAAAACGGGTTGCTGTTCCCGCCCTTGCGGCGTACTCCCACTCCGCCTCACTGGGAAGGCGCACTGTTGCAGGCCCTTGACCGGTATCCACAATATGCGCATTCAGCGCCACGATAAAGTCCTGAACATCATCCCACGATACGCTGTACGCAGGATAGGCATCTCCAACGCCATTATCTTCGTTGAACATATTGGTTGGCCACGAGTCCATCACGGCAAGCCACTGTTGCTGGGTGATCTCATACTTCCCCATCCAGAAGGGCTGCGCCAGGGTCACTGCGTGCTGCGGCTCTTCGTCGCCGCCACTTTCCTGTTCCCCGGGATAGCGCCCCATCATGAAGGTGCCCGCCGGGATTTGCACCAGCACCAGTGGCACTTCGCCGGGAAGGGTGATGGTGAATTCCTCGCCGAAACTCGGACAATTATCCGCAACGGTGATGCTTCGCGTTACTTCTGTCGCCGCATTCCCGCTTTGATCAGACACGTTATATCGAACCACATAAGCGCCCGGCACCAATGTGTTCACAGGGTTTTCAACAACGATGGCGGAGGTAATGGCGCCGTCACAGGCATCCACGGCGGTAGCGCCCGCATCGCTGTATACGTTGCCGCAGTCAACACTTACAGCGGGTTCCCCAAGCAGGCTAATCACTGGCGGCGTTAGATCGGGATCGCATTGGCCTGTTTCCCCCTCGCCTTCTCCTGCTTCCCCTTCCGTGGGTTCTCCCTCATTCTCGCCTTCGTTGGGTTCGCCTTCAGGGGACTCTCCTTCTATTTCGCCTTCCTCCGACAAAACCGTAATGTAATTTTTCCTTGTGGCGCTGTCTGTCGCCCCTTTATTTGTTTTTACAATAAGGGAAACTGCGTACTGACCCGGCGCGGCATAGGTATGGTACGTGTGCTGTGCATCTGAAGTTTCCCCGTCCCCGAAATTCCACTCCCAGGACTCAATAACCTGTTTTTTGGGGGTAGTGGCAGGCAACAAGAGCGCTTTTGACGCCTCTGCATCAAAAAGCGACTTTTCGATGGTGGACTGGTCCGTGAAAAACACTTTCAGCGGTGCAGTGCCCTCCCGGATATCCGCATTAAAGGCTGCAACAGGTTTTTTGGGCTTGCAGCCGGTCGTCATCATACAGACTACCGTGAGAAGTATAAGAACAAGCGCTAATTTCCGCTTCATACCGCATCCTCCAAAATCTAAACATATTTTGTGTACACCGGATTTTTAACGGGACTTAATCTTCCGTCTTCTGAAAAACGACTACCCCTTCAGGATACCACACACAGGCAAAGCAATCGAAACCAATCCCCTCCGCGAGGAAACGCGGGTTTCTTTTATTTGGACAGGATTACAGGATTTACGGGATAGGCCCTTAACTTGGGCTGGCTGACAATTTACTGTAAGTTTGCCGGATGTTTGCCCTTATAACAGCATTTATGAACCAAAAGGAAAGCACAGCCACGAAGGTGAATTTGTGAACATACTACCACCACTGTCATTCCGGTTTTTATTTTCTGAGGGGAATCAGAAAATAAAAGACCGGAATGACGTTGGGTGTTGATTTTATCTGTAATCTGGATTGTGGGCCAAACCCACGACCGAACGATTTTAATGATCGCACTTCGCCACTTGGCTAAACTGTCACAAAACTGGAAACTTTTTATTTGCCTTTGAGAATAGTATCATAAAGCGTAGCAAACTGAGGCAAACCGACAGGAGACGTCCAATGAACCGAGGAATCTTATTGGTGGTGCTGGTTGGTATAGCAACCATAGTATTTTTTTCGTTGCCTGAAGAAGGGTTGGAAACCGTGGGGGATAGTGTTGCTGTTCCTGTTACGGCATCGGTGGAAATGCCGGGTGTTCTTAACGCACAGGCCCCTACTCCGGAGCCTAATGGGACACCAGATGCTGCTTTACCACTACCCTCCTCTGGAACGGCACTCAAGATAATTGGTATTTACCCGCCAGGCAAGACTGCAACGCCTTTCAACGAAATCATTTTTTACTTTAACGAGGCGCTTTCGCCGTTTCAACCTCCAGCGGAAACAGGAAAGCAGGCTATCGTCACGGAACCACCTGTTCAAGGTGCTGTGTTCATTCGGGACAACTACCTGCAATTCAAAACTGCGAACCTAAGCACTGTTTTTCAGGACCCGGAAATAAGTCAGATGTCAGTAATTCTCCACGAAAACCTGCGTTCCATATCGGGGCAGGCGCTCTCCCCTGACGCACGCCACGTATCCTTTCCTGCGCCTCCCCCCTCTCTTGAAAAAACGCTTGTTGAAGAAATCACCGATACTGAGGCCCATGTGAAATTGACCTTCAGCCGTGACGTCGCTCTCGATCAGCTTCCGGCCCTGTTGTCCATAAAAGATCGGGATCAGGCAGCAGTGTCATTCACCGTCGCAGATGCTGGCAGCAATCATGAAGTGTTTCTGTGTGTCCCTCTGAATACACGGCTTCCCATTGACGTTGAGATTGCGGACGGTCTTCCCTGGGGGTACGAATTTCAGAACAAACTTGAGAAGATCAATTTTCGCTATCCCACCGGGTTTTCGTTGCAACAACCAAAAGCGTTGCTCAATACCAAAGACGAAGTTTATATTGATTTGAAGTTTGAAGAACCACTTCCCTTCGACTGGTTTGACCGTCTCGCTACAGTGCAAAAAGTAGATTCTGATATGCCCATCCCCTTCACAGTCAAGACTGGCGATTTCATGGCGCGCAACACCGTGCGGCTGCTGCTACCTGACACTGAAGACATAGCGGCATTGGAAGAAGCCGATGTGACCCTTTCCCCCTGGATTCATTCTATGGATGGAAACCGTCACGCAATCAATATGACTATCAGAGCACGCAAGACCATATCTTTGAGCCGCCGTAACGATCATAGGCAGCCCTTCCAGTTATATTACAACTACTGGGAGAATAACATCACGGACGGACTTGTGCTGCGCCTGAATTTCAGTCAACCCATAAATCCGGCTGAACTGCAGTCCCACATTGAAATTGTGCCGCCAGTTGACTCGGTGGCGGTGGAAGGCGGCAGTTATTCCAGACATTTACTGGTAAAAGGCGCCTTCAAATCAGAAACTAACTATACCCTGCGAATAAGCGGTGGCTTGAAGAACGATGAAGGCGAAGTGGCGCTGCAGCAGGACGCTTCCTTTGCGCTTGAAAAAACACCCCTGCGAAAGGGTGCTGCCTTCGAAAACACCAACCTGTATTATTTCCCGCGCCGGGACATGGCGAATCCCAAGGTACTGTCCAGAAACACCACATCGGCAGCGGTGACCCTCGCCCAGGTGTTTCCCTCGAACCTTCCCGTGTTTGTCCGTGATTTCAGCCAGTCCGGTGCGAATCCCCATCTCCTTGCCCAATACGCCCGCGAAATAGGCAAAAACGAGATCACCTTCCCGGACACACGCGATACGCTGCTGACCCACGCGGTGGATTTGAATACAATACTTCCTGCCGAAGCACGAGGCGTATTCATCATGAATACCAGTCCCGCGTATGATTACGCGAACAACAGCCGCATATTGATTTACACGGATTTGGGTGCACTATCCCACTGGACCAATCAGGAACTGGTCGTTTTCGTCCATCACCTGTACACGCTGGAACCCCAGGTTGGGGCAAAAGTGACCGTGTACTCCAGCAAGTTCCAGCCCATTGGCGCGACCTATACCAATGATGCGGGCATCGCCCGGTTCATGAGTTTCGAGGCCGCTTTCGGTGTGCCTGCAATGGCCATCATCGAGACGGACAGCGACTACACCTTCATTGATCTGCTAGCGCCGCAAGATACAAAAAATGACTTCACCGAATCCATGCCGCCCTACGATAAAGACGGCTACGACGGGTATATCTATCTTGACCGGAACCTGTACCGTCCCGGTGAAACCGTACACATCCGTTGGATCGCGCGCACTGAGTACGTGGATGCTGTCACCGACGTTCCCTTCCAGTTGCGCATCGCCAATCCGAAGGGTCGGTGGATCTATGAAGCGCCGGTCACACCGTCCGAATTTGGTACTGGCAGTTTCAGTTTCAAAACCGAGCAAACCCACCCTACGGGCCGCTATAGGGTTGAAATACGGGTGCCAGAAGCCCCCCGCGCCATTGGTGAAGCCGTGTTTAACCTGGAGGATTTTGTACCCAACCGCATGCGCACTTCAATCGCCTTTGATACTGAGAAAATGACCGCCGGCCAGACGGTCAACATCGAAATGAAGGCGGAGAATCTGTATGGTGGTCCGGCAGCAGGCAAAAAAACAGATGCGCGCATTTATCTGCGTCCCACTGTTTACAAAAGTGAGGCCTGCCCCGGTTATTATTTTGGCAACGAAGATACCCTTGAAGAAAAGCTGAAGCCTTTGGGTGAAGTTGTCACGGATGAAAACGGTATGGCTTCCTATAAATATACCTTCAATGTGCCGCCTGAAGCCACGATGCCCCTTGAGGCTGTAGTGGGCGGACGGGTGTTTGAAGTAGGCGGTCGCGCTGTATCGGGCACGGACTCTGCCGTTGCCCTCCCCTTCGACGTGATGTTGGGGATTGCCGCCGCACCCAGACATGACGAGGAAATACTTGATGTGCATGTGGCGGCGATCCGAAGCGACGATACTTTTGCTTCCCTGACCTCCGTGCAACTTACCCTGGAACGGGAAGAGTGGAACTACCATATCCGCAGTTTTTCGGAGAGTCGGCAGACCTACTGGGATAGGGAATTCCGTACTGTAAAAACTATTGATGTTTCCCTGACGGACGGAAAAGGGAGTGTCGAATTGCCCTATCCTTCCTATGGTAAATACCGGCTGCGGGTGCACTCCCCCGAAACCAGCATGTACAGCGCGCTGCTATTTGACCGTTGGTGGGGCAGACTTAATATAGTATCATCGTCGCGACCTGATCTGGTCACCCTTTCCGTGGATAAGGAAATTTATCACGCTGGCGACCAGGTCAATCTGCGCATTGAATGCCCCTATGACGGCAACGCTTTTGTGGTTGTGCAGGGCGAGCATATCCTGGATCAGATGGTCGTGCCTGTTATCGGCGGCGAAGGCAAAGCTACCCTGGTGGTGCCCCACAACTGGTTCCCCAACGCCTGGATAGAAGCGACGGTGGTGCGCAATACGGAGAAGCCGGAAGGCGCACAATATCCCTACAGTAGTTTTGGCATGGTAAATGTTCCTTTGGACGACCCCGACCGCCGCATCGAAGTAAGATTGCTGGATGTGCCCGAGGAAATCCGTCCATCAGAACCCTACACAGTACAGCTGACCACCAGCGATGTTGCAGGGGCGCCCCTGGCGGCGGAAGTCACAGTGGCGGCGGTGGACGAAGGCATACACGGCATTCTTGGATACGAGAATCCCGATCCCTATGCCTGGTTCCAGCGGTCGCGAAAATTCCCTTTGAAGCGTGCCCACTACTATGACAACGTGTTCTACAACAACGAACCTTCAGCCATCGGCGGCGATATGATGCGCCGTCTCGGACTTGGCTCCCAAGTAGGTGAAAACTGGATACGTCCGGTAGCCTTATGGAGCGGCACAGTCACGACGGACGAATCCGGACATGCCGCCATCACGTTTGAAGTGCCGGAATTTGTCGGTCAACTGCGATTGGTGGCTGTGGCCGTGACAAACCGTGCCACGGGCGCTGTCGCCGCCAATACCTTTGTGCGGCGGCCCTATATGCTGCGCACAGGCATGCCCCGGTTTGCCCTGCCCGGCGACCGTTTTGAATGCACAGGCACTACCATTAACATGACTGACGCGCCTGTAACCGCGCTGTTACGCTGGACCGCATCGGGCACACTGTCCGGAACCGGCGAGAAGCAACTGGAACTTGCGCCGAACGGCGAGGCCTCCTGGCGTGCGCCTGTTGTTGCTGGCGCAACGCCTGGGCAAGGTATGCTTACGTGGACGGTTGTTTTCACAAACAGCAACGGCGATACATTGGAAACACTCACCGAGAGCGCCCCCATCCCTGTGAACAGTCCTGCTGCCTACGAAACCGAGACAGAACTGCTCACCCTTGCCCCCGGTGAAACACGGGTTATTGAAAACACCCGCTTTGTAAATGAACCTTCCCTGCATACGACGCTGCATGTGGCGGGTACGCCATTGTGGCGACTTTATCCCGGCCTCCGTTATCTACTGCGCTATCCCTATGGATGCGTGGAACAGGTCACCTCGCAGGCAATGCCCCTGTATCTGCTGCGCAACTACGCACAACTCTACAAAGGTCTGCTGCCCGAGGACCAGGTGATTGATACCGAAGTAGTGGATACGTATATACGGTTCGCCGTTGAACGGCTATTGATGCTGCAGACCAACGACGGGGGCTTAAGCACCTGGGCAGGCGGCAACACTTCCTATCCTTATGGCTCTGTCTATGCATTGCACTTTCTGACGCTCATGAGGCGCGACCGGGCTTATGCCGTATACGAGGAAGCGTTCCGTTCATTGCAGCGCTATGCCGCCGAAATCATGCGGGACGAACGGCGCTATTCCAAATATCCCTATGATTACTATCTGCGCGCTTACGCCTGTTATGTACTTGCGCTGGACGGCAACCTCGAAGCCATTGAGTACATCCCGCGCTTCGACCATATTGCCATCCCCAAGTCGGCACGGTATCTGCTGGCGGCTGCAAAAGCAGTGAACACACAAGACCCCGGCGATTTGGAAGCCTATATTGAAAAGTCCCCCACTTCCGAATTTGACAGCAATATGTACTCCGGCATCCTTCACTCCAGTACCCGTGCGGAGGCCATTACGCTGATTGCCTTGATTCAAATGAACGCATCACCGGAGAAAATGATGCCGCTGGTGGATTCGCTCTTCACTTACTTCGATAAACGACGCTACTTCTCCACCCAGGAATCCAGTTTTGTCGTCACAGCCCTCGGCATGTACATTGAGCATTTCCATAAGGATTCCCCTGAATCCATCGCAGCGCGCATTGTCGCCCCTGACGGCGAACACGCTCTGAATGGCAACGACATCTTTGAAAGCGTGATTCCCGGCGCAGCACCCCGGTATGAAATCATCAATACGGGCGCACTACCCCTCTACATCAACCTTGAGATGAGCGGGCTGCCGTTACAGCCTCGCACCACGCCGATCGCAGAAGGCCTGAATATCAAACGCACCTATTTGCGTGAGGCCGGAAAACCGGTGCAGGAAAATCGTTTTGCGCACCGGGATCAGTACATCGTGGAACTCAGCATAAAACCCAAACGTGATCTTGAAAACCTGCTGATTGTGGACCTGCTTCCGGCCGGTTTTGAGGTTGCCAATCCCCGGTTGGAACCCGATATCCAGCCGCCGGACAACCAGAACGAGAACAACAACAGCAACACCATTTTTACGCCGGCGCACCTGGAAGTTCGCGACGATCGTGTCGCCATCGCAGTTGACAAACTTCAGGGCGGCAAGACCTACACCTTCCGTTATCTGGTGCGCGCAGTCACACCAGGTACATACCAATTGCCCGCGCTCCATGCGGAGTGTATGTACCAACCAACGACCCGTGCTGCCACCGTTCCCGGAGATATTGTTGTGGAATTAAACGGTTCCTACACTTCATAAAATCTATGGCCATCGTCTTCACGGTATTCCTGCTTTTCGCAGGACTACTGCTTGTGACTGGTGCTGACGCGGTGCTAATGCGTTTCGTGGTAAAACACATGGAGCCGCTTGATGTTGGGCGCTGTTTAGCTACACAAGCCTCGCCGGTGATGCTGGATCGGCATGGGGAACTCCTGTATGCCTTTCTCGCTGCGGATGACCAGTGGCGTTTTCCTGTTTCGTTGGACAACATCAGTCCGCTCCTTATGCAGGCAACCCTCGCCACAGAAGACAAGCGTTTTTACAAACATGCCGGTGTCGATAGCGTTGCCGTGTTGCGTGCGCTCTGGCTGAACATCAAGGGAGGGCGTGTAGTATCCGGTGCATCCACCCTGACCATGCAACTGGCGAAACAGCACTTTCCAACACCGCGCAGCCTTACAGGTAAAGTGGAGCAGGCTTTCCTGGCAATGCGGCTGGACGCGGCGGCCACCAAGGACGCCATTCTTGAGGCCTACCTGAACAGCGCCCCCTACGGAGGCAATCTGGTTGGCGTTGAAGCAGCTGCCCTTCGGTATTTTGGGAAACCCAGCGGTGAACTTACCCTGCCGGAAGCGGCCCTTCTGGCGGGCATCCCCAAATCGCCAAACGCCTTCGACCCGATCCGAAAGCCAAAGAGCGCACAACGCCGTCGCGATTCTGTGCTGCAACGTATGCTGCACGAAGCCATGATAACCAAAGAGACTTATGCGCAGGCTATTGCCCGACCGCTGAACGCCGGGTGGCATGAGTACCCGGAACATGCACCCCATCTCGCCATGAAACAACGCGACACCATAGAAAAATTCGGCGCTTCCTCTACCACCCTTGAGGGTAAACTGCAGGCACGACTTGAACGGCTTCTGCCCGAATATCTCA
Organism: uncultured Nitrospirales bacterium; assembly: GCA_964493075.1. Taxonomy (GTDB): domain Bacteria; phylum Hydrogenedentota; class Hydrogenedentia; order Hydrogenedentales; family CAITNO01; genus SLFT01. The sequence continues at coordinate 21,952 of CAZBNU010000009.1, forward strand.
AACGCTTCGACAACGAGGTCACCAACGGGGCAGTCATGGTGGTGGATACGAAAAGCGGCGAGGTGCTGGCGCGAGTAGCATCCGCAGGCTTTCAAAACAACAGCATTCATGGGCAAGTGGACCTTTGCGCTGCGCCGCGCGCTCCGGGGTCTGCCTTGAAGCCATTCGTCTATGCCCTTGCGATGAATAACAACCTACTGTATCCCACGGAAGTACTGCTTGATAATACGCTGGACTACGGTGTATATAATCCCGCCAATTTTGACGGCACCTTTTACGGCACGGTATCCGCGGGGGAAGCGTTGCGTTGGTCGTTAAACGTACCCGCTATACAGGTGCAAAGCCGGGTGGGCGTCCCCAATACTTTGGCGTTTTTGAAAATGCTCGGGCTGGATTCGCTACACCGTTCCCCGGAGCATTACGGTCTGGGACTGGTGCTTGGCAACTGTGAGGTGCGCCTGGAATCACTGATGGAAGGCTACCTCGCGTTGGCACGGCTTGGTGAACATATCCCACTGCGTCTGCTGAAAGACCAGCCCCAAGCTGCGTCCACGCGAATACTTCCCGAAGGCATTGCGCTTGCGCTCTGGAACATGATGGAGCAGCCCTTCCCGGAGGAACCCTGGGCGAACCTTATCCGCGTCAACGACCGCACCACCCGCCTGTGCTGGAAAACCGGCACGTCCACCGGCTACCACGATGCGTGGACGGTGGCCTTCAACTGTCATTATGTGGTGGGCGCGTGGGTGGGCAACAGCGACGGACGTGCTTCGAACCGGCTCATTGGCGCCCATGCTGCGTTGCCCCTCGTTGCGCAGGTGTTTCGTTCGCTGCCAGTGCCACAGGAACCGGACTGGCCCAACCGGGACGGGCGCCTTGTGGAAACGAAAATCTGCGCCGCCACGGGAATGCCCAAAAGTCAATGGTGTCCTGTTACGGCAACCGCCTGGCTTCCCCGCGAGCAATACCTGCACCGCCGCTGTGATGTGCACCGTCCAGGAGAGGACGGCCACACTATCGCCTGCTGGCCGGGAACCTCCTACAACTGGGACCTCGCCAGCGTGCCAACAGTCTCGCAACAGAACTCGCCTGCGGCAACCACCCAAACAGCAGTGGCCACGCAACTCAAGGAACTGGACATCATCAGTCCGGCGAACAATGCGACCTACGTGCTCACCGGAGAGCCGCAGGGAGACAGGATTGTATTGAAAGCCAACAAGCAGGGAGCACCCCTGCACTGGTATCATAACGAGCATTACCTGGGACGTTCAGAGCAGATGGCGCCGCTATACTTTACGTTAGCGCCTGGTGAACACCGCATTGCGTGTATGGATGACGCCGGGCAGACTGCCGCCGCCGTGTTCAGCGTACAGCCGGGATAATCACAGTTGCATTTGCGCAATAAATCGGCTATAATGCATTCATAATGCACATTGGACGATAATCATGTATTTTCAACGCGCCATAGAAGATGCGCTGCTTCGCGCATCAGAACAGTTTCCGGCATTGTTGCTTACCGGACCCCGTCAGGTAGGAAAAACGACATTGCTTCGCCATCTTTGTAACGATGATCGGCGCTATGTGACGTTGGATGATATGACATTACGCGAACTCGCCTGTAATGATCCTGTGCTATTTTTGCAGCAGTATCGTCCGCCAGTGCTGATAGATGAAATCCAATATGCCCCTGTCCTGCTTCCCTACATCAAAATGGCGATAGATGAAGGCTGCAAAAAAGGCGCGTTCTGGCTGACGGGTTCCCAGCATTTCAATATGATGAAAGGTATCACGGAAAGCCTCGCTGGTCGTGTTGCCATCATCAACCTGCTCGGTTTTTCACGGCGGGAACAGGAAAAGCGTACCGCCCACCTCGAACCGTTTCTGCCCATAGAATCAGCCATTGCCGCACGGCAGTCCACGCCTGGTGTTTGTACTCTGGAGAAAATATACCAGCAAATCTGGAAGGGAGCGTTTCCAGCTCTTCACGCCAACAAGCAGGTTGACCGAACGCTGTTTTACAGTTCCTATCTACAAACCTATCTGCAGCGTGACGTAAATGATCTGGCGCAAGTCGGCAATCAACAGGCATTCATGCGATTTGTCAAAGCGTGTGCTGCCCGCACCGGGCAACTGCTAAACCTCACGGAATTGGCGCGGGATGTGGATATTAGCGTCAACACAGCAAAAACATGGCTGTCCATATTGGTAGCAACGTTTCAGGTGGCGCTGCTGCAACCCTACCACACCAATCTCACGAAACGCCTTATCAAAATGCCCAAGTTATATTTTCTGGATACAGGTTTCTGCAGTTATCTCACGGAATGGACCTCGCCGGAGACTTTAGCAGCAGGCGCCATGAGCGGCGCAATTTTTGAAACGTATGTTTACGGTGAGATACTCAAGAGTTGGTGGAACAGTCTACGCACCCCGAACCTCTATTATTACCGGGATAAAGACGGTATTGAAATTGATTTCCTGTTCGAGCAGGATCAGACCTTTTACCCGATTGAAGTAAAACGTAACGCCACGCCGCAGGCGCAGTGGGCAAATTCATTCAATGTACTCAATCGCTTCAAAAGTACGGTCGGTACAGGGGCCGTTGTCTGCATGTGCAAAGAACAGTATCCCTTAAGTGAAAATGTTACCGCAGTTCCTGCATCCCTGATATAACGGACTGACGTGGGCTTTGACCATAACCCAAATTATGTAAAAGAAAGCGCCACAACCTAACCCAGCATCGCCGGAACCAACATTAAAAATGTCAACTATCGTCATTGCGAGGTACGAAGCAATCTCGTTAACAGATAGGCTGTCATGTGGCATCAGATTGCTTCGTACCTCGCAATGACGGTGACTGCTGTTTTTCTTTTTGGTTCACAATTTTTGTGTCATTTTGCACAGAATTTCATCAATAAAAGACTAAGACGAAGGCATTGCTGTTACTCGTGGATTCCGGTTTTTATTTCCTGATGTCCATCGGAAAATAAAAACCAGAATGACGGTAGTGGTAGTGTATTTGCAAATTCAACTTCTTGTTTTTTATCGCGGTTCCGATCCGGCAAGGTATTATTGCACATCCGTCTCCACGTTGAATCCCTGCACCCGTAATTGAGGTGCTTTTTCCTGCGCGGGCACTTCCACGGTCAGGGTGTGAGTTTCGCCAGGGAACAGGGTAACAAAATTATCGCTCCAGTACGCAGGGGCAATGGCAAGCCCGGTGTCGGGGTCAACAAGACTCACCTCCGCCATAAAGGCAATGTGGGCAGAGGGGTTCGCAAGGGTTACGGTATAGGTCTTTTCGTCCTGTCCAACGCCCCCATCCATTGTCGCATTAAGCCTCACTTCGGGCAACGAGGCCAAAGCGGTAAAATCGGCCGCTGACTTGGGTTGAACAGCGAAAACACCTTCGCGAGACCTGGTTTTTCCAGGAATGTCCGGGGTGTGGGAAAGCCAGTAGACATTTTCAGAAAGGATGGCCCCGCCTTTATCCGCAAGTTCAAGTTTCAGGAACCAGGGATCGCTGATGCCTTCGGGCACTTCCACCGAAGCAGCACGCACACTGCCGTCTGCGCCCACGGAAACGGTGACCCGTTCTTCTGAAACTTTAGCGCCGTTCAGATTATACATGGCATAGGTGAGCATCAGGTCATCAAGGGCATGATAGTACGTGTTGGTCACATAAAGCCCCTGATCATCATAGCCGTAGAGAACATGCACAGGGGTACAGGCTTTCTTTGCACCGTAATAGGCGGCTGTGGCGCGCTTGTACCAGTCCACATACTGCCAGGTGAGCGCTGCCGGCCACGCTACGTTGTACTTCCAGGTGGTAATGCCCAGCGATTCGTATTTGTACCTAGCGTAGGCTTCGTACATGCCGCGGGCACTGTTGTAGTTCATGGCGTAGAGTTTATTACAGAAGTCCTCAAAGTCTTTCGGTGCGCCATATTTCTGTTCCATCATTTTGAAGATGCAATCGAAATATTCCAGCCCCTGCATCACGGTATGGAAGGACCACGTTTCGTTGCCGGCAACCGGCCACAATTTGTCTTCCGGCATCATCTGGCGCAGGCTGTCGCGGGCGGCGAGAATACCGCCAATACCGCCGGACTGGGCGAATCCCCAGGCACTGTCATGCTTTCGCTCTTCGACGAAATGATAATGAGACGGCCCCGCATAGGTCCACAACTCCCGCGTTCCGGTGCGCGTACCGCCTGTTGCGGCGCGGGTTCTGATATTAAAGGTTCCGGAATGGGGTTGATAGGTGCGGTTCAGGCGATGCTTTTTCAAGAGTTCCTCATAAGCCGCGTTCAGCGTGTCCGTGGGGAAGGTTTCGTCGTGTCCCAGGAAATGCACCAGGCTGGGGTGATTGCGGATACGCAGGAACATGTCCTCGATACAAGCGATGGCAAGTTCTTCATCCGGCAGATTACGCCCGAAAATCTGCTGCGTGACCATGACCCCGTACTTGTCGCAAAGATCATAAAAAGGAGCCAGTTCACGAATGGAAAATCCCTCGGAACGAAGCATGTTGAGGTTGGCTTCCTTGGCGTGACGAATCAAAGCGTCATACAAACTCTCATCCAAATTCAGCAACATGTCGATGGTCATCCATGCGCCGCCCCGAATCAGGATGTTTTGTCCGTTCACCTGATAGCCGCGCCAGTCATCTGCGTTGATGTAGGTGGTGACGTCCCGTATGCCGAAATCGGTGGCGGCCGTATCCGACTGCGTCCCCCCCACTTCAACCTTCAGTTCCAGCGAGTACATTTCCTGCGTGCCTACCGGATTGGGCCACCAGACACGGGGCTGTTCAATAGTCAGGGGTTCAAATATTACTTCCCGCATTTCGTTGGGTTCCAGCGCAACCTCCTGCGAAAAAGCCCTGCCCTCTATCACGCCGGACAACACGCCGGAAACCTTTGCATCGGTGTTGTTGCGCAGCCACGCGGACACTGTAAGTCGTGCCTGTTCCAGACCGGGCACATCCAGGTCCGACTCCACATAGGGATGACGGATGCTGATTGCACCCTGCTCGCGCAGATACACCGGCTGCCAGATGCCCATGTTCATATCTGGCGGCTGAGGATTATGGTCGTCCCAACCCGTGGTCGCTTCAATCTGCTTGGTTTTGTATTCCAGGTCAGGAAGGAGGCCAGGTGGGATAATCTCCACCGCCAGCGCGTTCTTATCGCCATAATTCAGCAGGTCTGTAACAGGAAATTCAAAGCGGCGGAACATGCCGATAATCGTGTCATTACCCGCCACCTTCTTACCGTTCAACCAGATATTCGCCTCATAATTGATCCCTTCAAAATGCAGGGTGAAGACGCGTCCTTCCTGTTTCGACGGCATGTCGAACTCGACACGATACCACCAGGGATCACGGAACGGACTATCCTCCTTCTGGATAAGCCAAGCACCCTCCTGAAAACCTGGTATACTCTTCAGGTTCAGACCATAGTAAGGGTCTTCATAAACGCCATTGTCCACCAGCCCCGCCAACACCGTCTTCGGAACCGTAATGCCATACCAGCCGTCAACACTGACGCCCGGCACGGAAAGCGCCGCGCCCGCCTCTGCAATCTTCGCGCTGGACTGCATATACCATGCATCAGCAGGAATCACCCCTGGCTGGGCAGAAACAACAAAAGCCTGCAAAGTAAAAAGAATAGATAGAGCGCTCATGATAAATCCCTTCTGTTGAAAACGAAGCTGAAACGCAAGCATCCCGCATATACTAACAAACACATAGCGAATATGCGTAACGCTAGTCCCAAAACAGACCGCTCAAATCAGGTTTTGGTTTCCACTACTCCTGAGGACTCTGATGTCCCATCCAATTATTCCTCCCCCGGCGGCATACGAAGTTTTTTAATATCACTACGCAACTGTTTACTCCGCAGCCGTTTGGCTTTTGCCGAACGACTTGGGCGTGTAGCGATGCGTGGTTCTGGGACATGACGCAAGGCTTCCAGACGCCTTAACAGTTCTTCCAAGGCTGCCTCCTTATTCTTGAACTGCGACCGTGAAGCGGTCTGAACCACCACAATACCGGTGGGTAAATGGCGCAAACGCACAGCCGAATCGGTCGTGTTCTTCTTTTGCCCTCCGGGCCCATGGCTGCGGAAGAATGTATACTCCAAATCCTGTTCTTGAGGATAGTCTATGTCGGCACCCATAAAACATCCTATTTCTTTGCGATACTTTTAAGCCCTCCACACCCTTTTGGAGAACTCCCATCCAACTTGGACCGTTATTCAGAATATTGACAGCCCAACCGGTAAAACCGTCTGCTATATCCGATTGGGATAGGATCGAGAACATGATATGGCACTATAGTGGTGCGGAATTGAAGCCTGCACCACAACTTAAACATTGGGTTGTGTTACCGAATCTCAATCATCCGCTGGATGGGTATTCGGGCACGTTCGATAATATCTACGGGTAGTTCTATTTTGTACTGGAGTTTCTGCAGTGCGGCGAGGGTGTCTTCGAGGGTGATGTAGTTCATGTGTTTGCAGCGCAGGGTGCAGGCGCGCACCATGTTGCGATGGGGAAATTCTGCGGCGAGGTTGTCGCCCATGGAGCACTCGGTCAACAAGGCATAGCGCGGCGCATCCACATCGCGGACATAGTCCACCATGAGTTTTGTGCTGCCGGAGATGTCCACCTTTGCAATAACTTCCGGGCTGCATTCGGGGTGCGCCAGAATGACGGCGTCGGGATATTGCTTGCGGATGTTGTCCACATCCTCAGGCGTGAACAGTTCGTGTACTTCGCATTTGGCATGCCAGCCAATTACGAGGGGTTGGTCTTCGGGAATGGCCGCGAAGGCTGCACCATCGTTTTCCGAATCCAGGAAGGCAACCCCCATCTGCGCTGCTGTGTTTGCCGCGAGATAGGCGTCCGGCAAAAACAGGATGCGCTTGTGTCCCATCTCAATAAGTTTCTGAAGCACTTTGTCCGCATTACCGGAAGTGCAGCAATAGTCCGATTCCGCCTTGGCGTCTGCGTAGGTATTCACATAGGTGACGACGACGGCACCGGGAAAGCGTTCCTTCAGAGTGCGGATATCTTCGGCGCTTATGCCTTCGGCAAGGGAACAGCCCGCCTTTTCCGACGGCACCAGAACGGTCTTGGAAGGATTCAGTACCTTTGCGGTTTCACCCATGAACAGGACACCGCAAAACACAATAATGTCCGCATCGGTTTTGGCAGCGATGGACGAAAGTTGCAGCGAGTCGCCGGTATAATCGGGCACCGTGTGATACAGGGCGGGCTCCATATAGTTGTGCCCGAGGATTACAGCATTCTTTTCGCGTTTTAGTTGGTTGATGGCATGGGCCAGTTCAACCTTCGTTTCAATCTCAATTTCGGGCACAATCCCTTTCAGGACTTCCTGCATGAATTGTCGTGTCTCATCGAGGGACGCGTTGGGTGGTAATGTGGCGATGGGCATGGCGTTGAAGATTTCCTTTCTTTGGCACCGACGCGGATGGTTTTATGTGGTTGCCTGTTATTGCAGCCCCAAGACATGGTAGCACGGTGTAAGAACCGTTCACAAATGTTTACCCTTTGTTCCGATCAAGATGCCCTTGCCGGAGCCATTCAGCAAGGGCGATTCCAGCGCTGACAGAGGCATTCAAACTGGAAATGACCCCCGAAATGGGAATTGAAACGACGTAATCGGCGTGTTCCTTCACCAACCGCCGAATCCCTGCTCCTTCACTGCCGATAACCATGGCCGTGCGTCCCGACAAATCTGCTTGCCAAATTGTCCGGTCTCCATCGGCATCCAATGCCGCCACCCAAAACCTGTTCTTCTTGAGAAACTCCAACGCTCGAACCAGATTGGTTGCCTGTATGAGGTCAACATACTCCATCCCCCCGGCTGCCGCCTTCATAGCAGCGGTAGTCACGGGTGAGGAACGGTCCTTGCAAAATAACACGCCAGTGGCGCCGCATGCAGCTGCGCTTCTTACGATAGCGCCGAAATTCTGCGGGTCTTCGATCCCGTCCAACACCACAAGCATCTGGCAGTCATCCGGATGGCGACACAGCCAGTCCTCCACTGTGAAAATAGGTAGAGGTCGGGCACGAAGCACTACACCCTGATGTTTCACCCCAAACGACAAAGCGTCCAGATGTTTGCGGTCTGTATACTTTACCGGCACATCTTTGGCACAGGCCAGCAACTCCTCAAACTCTTTGGGCTGGCCGCAAATATACAGTTGTTCTGGCACACGCCGTGCTACCTGCAGGCAGACCAACACCGGCAATCTGCCTGCAATAATTTCCGTATGGTGGGCGGTCATTTAAGTTCGTGAACCGCCGCAAGTTTCGCTGCACGCTGGCGCAGGTTGTCGTTGTTGGGCACGCGACTGTCAATGTCCGTTGCGTTACTTGCCACGAGTTCCTCAAGGAGGTCTTTCGCCTCCTGATAGCGTCCCGCTTTTTCGAGGCACTTGACAATACGGTATCTGTTATACCAGTAATTGGCGCCATTCGTGCCGTAACGCTGAATAGCCATGTCCATAATGGTCATGGCTTTTTCGTATTGGAAAAGATACATGCAATACCCACCCACACGCGTCAGACCAGCCTCATCAAGTTTATCGCGTTCCGGGTCTTGTCCCGGAACAGCAGTGCTAAACTTGGTCACCATATAGTTGATGCCAGGGCTGCTAGCAAGAAAACCGATACCCACAACTACCACGATGATAATTGGCCACTTCAATCCACTCAGATCCATGATTTGTCTCCCTATGTTCGGTTCCACATGATAAAAAAGAAATTCAACGCTTTCAAGGTCAACGGCGTCAATACCGGAATGTAAATATGATAGGCGGTGAATCCCAAAGCAAACAGCACGGCGCTTAGCATAATCAGACTGCCTATGAGATTCCTGGTGTGAAAAAAGAGGCCACGCCGGGTTGCGCGGTCCAAATCCATATCCTTGGCGCGCTGCATAAACGTTTCGTGCTGCTCCCGGCAAATGTCAGAACAGTAAAACCCCGCAGTTGTGCGTATTCCACAACTGCTGCATACTGGCTTCCCGCACTGCTTGCATCTTCCTATTGCTTCCAGATTCGGATGATTTATACATCCAATACTCTTCGCACCAACCATATCGCTATCCTTCAGATGTTTTCACCCTACAAACAATACCATTATAACACATTGTTAAATCAATTAGATTCCCGGCTCATATTCTTGAATCTCCCCGGCAGCGAGCACGTATCCGGCATCATCATAAAATACCGCCCATTGTCCTGGTGTGACTGCGCGCTGCGGGACTTTAAGAGTCACATGGGCGCAGCGTGCTGCGGGCACAATTTTCGCGGGAACAGGTACATGACGATAGCGCAGTTGCACCAGCGCGTCAAAGGGTTCTGTCTGCGGGGCTATCATCCCCCAGAACAAGGTTCTTGTATTAAAAGAATTACAGCAGGCATCCTTTTCACGTCCCAAAACAATCGTATTCGCTGTCGCATCTATCCTGATCACATACAACGGCTCAGATGCACTGATTCCAAGTCCTCGACGCTGACCAATAGTATAGTAATGAATGCCTTTATGTCTGCCCAGTACATTACCATCCACATCTACAATTAGACCCGATTCCCCCCGGCCCTGTCTTTCTTCAACAATGCGCGCATAGTTGCGGTCAGCAACGAAACAAATTTCCTGACTTTCCGCCTTTAAGCTGATTTTGGAATTTACAGTGGCGGCAACGGCGCGGGCTTCTTCTTTTGTCATCCTGCCCAGGGGAAAACATGACCTTTGCAGCTGGGGTTGCGTCAACGGCGCCAAGACATAACTCTGGTCCTTTTGTCGGTAGACGCTGCGTCGCAGCGCCATGCGCCCATTTTTTCCTTCAAGCCGCGCATAATGCCCCATGGCGATGTACTGGCAGCCCCACTCCCGAGCATACCGAAACAAGAGACCGAATTTAACAATGCGATTACACTGGATACACGGGTTAGGCGTTCGCCCGGCAGCATACTGAGCCGCAAAGGGCGTGATGATATGCCTGTCAAAGGCTTCCACGATACGCACTGTTCTGTGTTCGATGCCCAACTGTTCACATACGCTACGGGCATCTTCGGCGGCCTGCAAACCGCAACAGGGTTCGAAGACAGGTTTTACTGGGGAATCCCCTGTCATGCGCAATGTGGCGCCCATACATTCATATCCGGAACGCACCAGCAGTGCAGCAACTGCCACACTATCCACGCCGCCGCTCATGGCAACCAGAATTCGCGCTCCCGGCGGCGGCATGAAGTTGTCAGTAGTTGCGTCTGCGGCACACATTAAGTATCACTCTCAACCTTTCTGCAACAGGGCTACATATTTTTCAATGGCGGCTGGCATGGATACCTCTCCTATTTCTGTGAGCATCCCGGGATTAATTCCCAGTACAGATGCCCCTGCTTCCAATGCACGTCCTGCCAATGACAGGCTGATGCCTCCGGCAATCATTATGGATGTACGCAACTCACGGTAACGTATGTTTTCATTCAGCATTCTCACACGTTCAACGAGAGGCGAAACCACGGATTCCTTTTGATTGTCATCCGCGTCAACGCCAAAAAGGCAGACCCGATCTGTCTTCTCAAGCAGGTAATCAACCGCCACGAGGGATGTGGCGGGATTCAGCGCTATCCCGGCGCCCATCCCTGCCGCCCGTATGGATGACAAGGTTCTGTGCGCATGGGTTGACGCTTCAAGAGAGAAGGTCAGTGCAGCCGCTCCTGCAACAGCGCATGCTTCAATCTGCCGTTGTGGATTTCTTGCCAGCAACAACACATGGCATGGGATACTCGTTTCAGCGCTGACTCGCCGTACCAGTTCCAGACCAACAGTGAGAGGCGCTATTTCGCCATCGCCCACAGGAAAAATCAACTCCCCAACAGAATCTGTATCCACTGTTTCCAGTTGTTGCTGGAGGTGCATCAGGTCAAAACAAGTGATATATGGGGCAAGATTAAAAGTGCTTCTGTCAGTCATTTTTACCTCTACCTTTATTGTATGCGTTCACTGTGGCGATAACAGATTGAACATTTTCCAACGGAATATCGTAGAACAAATAGTCTGACGCCGCGACGATATGCTTGAATCCTCTTGTGGCTTCAATCACCTCGAGGGTCGCTCGTTCCACATCTTCCACGGTGCCTGTCAATAATACGTCAAGGCCGATATTGCCTCTTGTACACATCTCTTCCGGGAGACGACGGCGCGCATCAGCCAACGACTCTACATTGCCCACTGGCGGCGGCGACAAGGTTTCAAACAAATCAATGCCCATGCTGTTGTAGTAGCCCATGTCGAGAAACGGCTGCACGGGGGAACAGATATGGGAATAGACCATGCCACCAGCCTCATGCACTGCGGCGCTGATCTTTGCAGAATCGGGAACCATGAAAGTTTCATATAACAAAGGCGACATCAGTTCACGGCCCGGCCCACCGAGAAAGATAAAATCGGCGCCGGCGCCAATCACCGCACGGCACAGTTCCAGGTTTAGTTCGAGGATCCTGTCACATAACTTACGGTACCCTTCCATATCTGACATGGCGAACATTACAGCATCAGGTGGTGGGGTCAGACAGAGCATCTCGAAAGGCTGCACCGACCATTGAATGCATAGGGGCCACTCAGGATGTATTTTCTCCATCAGGGGCCCTACCATTTCCGGAATAAAGGGCAGCGCTTCAAATTGGCGGTCTATAATCCATTTTACCGGTTCCAATGAGTCGCCAAAACGAATTGGATACCGGACTGGCGTCATGCCTTGACGCTTGCGTTCATGATACTCCCACTGAAGCGTCCCATAGGGTGTTTCAAGACTACTGGTGGTAACACGTTCTTCGCTGCCGTTTTCCGTTTTGTTCTGCCACGCCAATTGGGGTACAACTACATCGTATCCCGGCAATCCAAGATTTATGAAGCCCGCGCCGCCTATCAGCTCATAAGCATTGACGGTGTCTTCCGTGGTCGTTTCACTCACCCACTCTTTACCAGCAAGTTTACTGTCGAATCCGGCACCAGCGCCTACTTGCAGCGAAACAAAACACCTATCGCTTCCATTCCGGATGTAGTCAAGAAATTGTGTACGCTGCGTCATGGCAATCCTCAAATAAAATGGTTAGGGATAGTGAGAATGAAAAATACAGGGAAGACAGGGAACTACGCTCCTGCTACAATGTTGCAAGCGCCTCCTGCGCTTCTTCGTGACCCTGGGTTGCAGCTTTCTCATACCAGCTTCGTGCAGCGTCCATATCCTCATCGACGCCGATGCCCTGCTGATAATAGCTGCCGAGATAAAATTGTGCGTCGGCATTTCCCTGGTCGGCCGCATGCTTAAACCATTTTATTGCTTCATCCGTATTCTGGACGGCGCCTGCCCCTGCAGCACAGCAAAGACCCAGCATAAACTGTGCACCCGCATCCCCCTGCTCGGCTGCTTTGCGATACCATTTTACCGATTCAACCTGATCCTGCTCCACGCCTTCGCCGGAGAAATAACAAACCGCCAGCGCAAGTTGTGCATCGCGATGACCCTTTTCAGCCGCCTCGCGGTACCAGCGGATAGCCTCGGTAAGGTCTTGTTCCACCCCCACACCAACGTAATAGGCCTGACCCAGCATGTATTGCGAGGTAACCTCCCCTTGCCTTGCAGCCTTACGATACCACTTTACAGCTTCCTCCTGATTTTGATTCACCCCTGAACCATTCTCGTAACTGTAGCCCATTGCATACTGGGCAAGGGCATAGCCTTCTTCGGCGGCTTTACGAAACCACTTTACCGCTTCAATGGGATTTTCAGGAACGCCCAATCCCCGGGCATAACACTGTCCCAGTTTATTTTGTGCTGCGGGAAGTCCCTGCTGGGCAGCAAGCAGATACCACTTCACCGCCTCCACCGGATTGATCTGGGTTCCTATTCCTTCTGCATAGCAAAGTCCAAGATCATGTTGTGCGGACACATAGCCCTGCTGTGCCGCCATACGAAACCATTGCACTGCTTCCGAGAGGTCTTTCTTCACCCCTTCCCCACGAGCATAACGTTGTGCGAGTTTGTTCTGTGCCAGCGCAAAACCCTGTTCCGCAGACTGCCGAAACCAATAGACTGCTTTTTCCAAGTCTTTCGGGACACCTTCCCCCCTGAAATAACGACAGCCAAGCTGGTACTGTGCCATAGGGTCCTTGGGCTCATTTTTTGGACTCGCCGCTTTCAGACTAGGCTTCGTGAGCGCGGGAATCTGCACATCACCACTGCACATGGAGCATTTGCCCACTTGCCCAGCGTATTCATCTGGAACAACAAGTGGTGCATTGCAATGTGGACAAGTAACCTGCATAAAAAAACTTTTCCCTCAAAATAACATGAAAAACACTTTACTACACACGCAAGTATATACGAGATGTGAAAATAAATGCAATGTGTGCATATCAGGAGAAATGCCTTCACCTCCGCAACGACACAACCATCTTATATACTGTGTCATTATAGTTAATTTTTTGTAGGCGATCAAAGATCTACGACAGATAATTATTATGCGCATTTATCGCCTGTTTGTAAACATTCTTTTTTCTTGCGCGTAAAGTTGACAGTTGTCTTGTCTGGAATATTGGTTCGTGCCGGGAACTTTTGATAGTTGGCGGGGTTCATTATATGGTATTCTTAACGTGTGTGTATTTTCTGTTGCTAACAGACGGGAATATTAAGACCATGCGGACTTTTGTATTGGCCTTTTTTATACTACTTGCATCAACCGCTTCTTCCACTGGCCGAGCCGCAAATGATATGCGTGTGGGAAAACTTGACAGCATTGTGCAAGCGTCATTAACCAAATCCGGCATCACCCCTGCGCCTTTGTGCAGTGATGAAGTCTTTCTACGGCGCGTCTACCTTGATGCTACTGGGACGCTACCAAAACCTGCGGCGGTAACAGCCTTCTTGAAAGACAGCAGTCCTGACAAGCGGAAACACTGTATAGACAAATTGATAAGAAGCACGGAATTTGCCGATTACTGGTCGCTGAAGTGGTGCGATATACTCCGGGTCAAATCCGAATTTCCGATCAACCTATGGCCCAATGCAGTGCAAGCGTACCATCGCTGGATACATGACGCTATCAAATCCAATATGCCTTACAACGATTTTGCACGGGCACTGCTGACCTCCAGCGGCAGCAATTTCCGTGTGCCACCGGTGAACTTCTATCGTGCATTGCAGGGTAAGGAACCTTCTTCCATCGCCTCTGCGGTGGCGCTTACTTTCATGGGGACGCGTCTGGAAACCTGGCCGGAAAACGAACGCGCCAATATGGAAGCCTTCTTCTCCCGCCTGGCTTACAAACCCACAGATGAATGGAAAGAGGAAATTGTCTGTCTTGACCCGGCAGTAACAGAACCGTTGCATGCGGTTCTGCCAGACGGAACGACGGTTACTATTCCTGCCGATCAGGATCCGCGCTCTATTTTTGCGGCATGGCTTATTGCCCCTGATAACGAATGGTTTGCCTGCAATTGCGTCAACCGCATCTGGGCGTGGCTTTTTGGCCGAGGTATAATACATGAACCAGACGATATACGCCCGGATAATCCGCCGTCAAATCCGGAACTACTCGCCTACCTGCAAACCGAATTCATTCGTTCTGGCTACGATCTGCAACGTATCTACAAATTAATTCTCAACTCCACAACGTATCAGCAATCTTCTGTTCCATCTTCTACCAACCCGGATGTTGAAAGACTGTTCGCCTGCTATCCTGTGCGGCAACTGGAAGCGGAGGTGTTGACAGACACCCTCAATGGGCTGTTTGGCAGGCCAGAAACCTACTCCAGCCTGATACCGGAACCGTTCACCTATATCCCGGATTACCACCGTACCATTATGCTTGCGGACGGCAGTATTTCCAGCGCCTTTCTGGAGACCTTCGGACGGCCTTCGCGGGACACGGGCATGGCAAATGAGCGCAACGACCAGACCACAGAAGCGCAACGGCTTTCACTCCTGAATTCCTCGGATATCCAAAAACGCATCACAGGAAGTATGTGGAAGTTTCAAAACAATTCCAAAGGCGGTAAAGGAAACAGGAACCAGGCAACTCAAAAGATATACTTGAGTATACTGTCCCGGTATCCGACGCCAGAAGAAATCGAATCAGTAAACACTCACTTGAGGGCAAACAACGGTAACATGCGCGCAACGGGTGAAGACCTGGTATGGGCTCTGATAAACTCAAAGGAATTCCTTTTTAGACATTAGCGTCAAGTAAATAATAAAAAGGTGGGTTCCGCTACGCTTCACCCAGCCTACAGAATCTTAGGAAGATCAGCATGAAAAATAATTTCTCTATCAGCCGTCGGGAAGCGCTGAAGCGTGGTGTGCTTGGCGCTGCCGGATTGGCAATGCTGGGACATCGTCCTGCTGCCGCTGCTATAAAACCGGCAACCGCAAAAGCAGTGATTCAAATATGGATGTGGGGCGGTCCTTGTCATTTGGATACCTTCGATCCCAAACCGGACGCAGGGCAAGACTATACGGGGCCTCTGAATAAGACTATCGCGACCAATGTGGATGGTATTTTGATTAACGATCAATTACCGTTGCTGGCAAAACAGGCGGACAAATACTCCATTATTCGAAGCATGACTCACGGGGTAAACGCCCATGAAACGGCGTCTTACCTGGTGCAGACAGGACGCATGCCGGGACGGCTGGTGTATCCGTCTGTGGGCGCGGTGGTTTCCACCTTCAAGGGATATGAACACGGTTATACGGGCATCGTGCCGCCGTACATTGTGCTGACGGAATCTCAGGGGCGCTTCTCCGAGGCGGGTTTTCTGGGGTACAAGTATAAACCCTTTGCAACGGGAGGCGACCCCAACCAAAAGCAATTTGTTGTTGAAGGCATTATCACGGAAGGCGTGTCCGATGAACGCCAGCAGAGTCGTCGCGAACTGCTGGGTTCGCTGGATTCGCTGGGCAGGGCCATGCCGGAGAATCCGCGGCTTAAACAGTTCGACACCGCTTCTGATGATGCCTATAACCTGATGTTTGGCGAAGCACGACAACTCTTCGACCTTTCCACGGAGCAAGATGCCGTACGCGATCAGTACGGGCGCAACACTTTCGGGCAATCCTGCCTGATGGCGCGTCGTCTGGTTGAGGAGGGCGTTCCCTTTGTAACCATCAACTACAAGGGCTGGGACACCCACAAGCAGCATTTCGAGATCATGAAGCGTAAACTCCCCGAACTGGATCAGGGACTGGCGGCCTTATTACAGGATTTGTCGAATCGCGGCCTGCTGGACAGCACTATTGTCTGGTGGAGCGGTGAATTCGGGCGCACGCCGAAGGTGCTGTGGGAATCCCCCTGGAATGGCGGACGCAGCCACTTCGGAAACTGTTTCTCGGCTGTGGTGGCGGGCGGCGGTTTCAAAGGCGGGCAGGTGGTGGGCGCCTCTGACGCCAAAGGTGAAGAAGTTGCCGAACGTCCCGTATACCCCGCTGATCTCATCGGCAGCATGTATACCTTGCTTGGCATTGATCCTGAAGGTCCCCTGCCGAATCCGCGCAATCTTGATGTGAAAGTGCTGCCTGCCGATGAAGAAGGCAGTATGCGCGGCGGCCTGCTTACCGAACTTGTTTGAACCAGGAGTAATGCAGTTTATGTTATAACAAGATGTCAACCACCGTCATTGCGAGGCACGAAGCAATCTCGATATCTCACACGCGATCTTGCAATTCCAGATTGCTTCGTTCCTCGCAATGACGGTGATGGTAGTCTTTTTTGTTGCTCTAACTTCTTTGTGTAAACAGCGGCAGATCGGAAATAAGGTACTAATGAAAACAATTCAGTATATGGTTCTGATTACGGGAATCTTCTGCGCACTACAAGCATGGCCTCAATCTGCACAGACGGACCCGCATATTGGCTATCTCTATCCTGCAGGCGGCAGGCAGGGCGAGACTATGCGGATTTTTACGGGTGGTCAATTCCTGCGCGGCACGGACAGTGTCATCTTTTCCGGAGAAGGCATCGTGGGCAAGGTGATCCACACCTATCCCCCCATCAGAAACATTAACGGCGATCAAAGACAGGAACTTGGACGCCGCCTTTGGGATGCCTGGGAGAAACGTCTGGCGGAACTGCCGCCAGAAGAACGGAAAGGAATCCCAACCGCACAGGCAATCTCTCCCGGCGGCAAAAAGCCCAAGCCTGCCACTACAGACCGGGCAAAGTTGCCGGACCATCCGCTGTTTAACAGGATCGAAGAATTGAATCTCTGGCAGTTGGCGACGATTATCGGGGAACTGCGGGATTTCCGGAAACGCCAGCCCAACGCGCAACTTGGTGAACTGGTTGAGATCGAAATCCAGATTGCGGCAGATGCTGCCCCGGGCGACCGAGAATTACGGCTGGGCGTGCGTTCTGTCCTGACCAATCCCGCCTGCTTTCAGGTCAATACGCTGCCCGAAGTGTCCGAACAGGAACCCAACGACCCGGTGAACAAAATAGTGCTGCCCGAAACACCGCCACTGGAGTTACCTGTAATCATCAACGGCCAGATACTGCCCGGCGATGTGGACCGGTTTTCTTTTTACGGGAAAAAGGGACAGCAGCTTGTGGCGGATGTGGCTGCGCGTCATCTTATCCCCTATCTCGCTGATGCCGTGCCGGGGTGGTTTCAAGCAGTGGTTGCCGTTTACGACTCCTCCGGAACGGAAGTGGCCTATGCCGATGATTACCGGTTCAATCCCGACCCGGTGCTGGTTTGCACCCTGCCCGAAGACGACGTGTATGAACTCGAAATTCGGGATTCCATCTATCGCGGACGTGAAGACTTTGTGTATCGCGCTGCTGTGGGCGAACTCCCCTTCATTACCCACGCATTTCCCATAGGCGGTCGGGCTGGAACAGCAACTATCGCACAAATTGGCGGCTACAATCTGGGCACCAACAGCCTTGCCCTCGACACCACAGCCGGCAGCGATGTGACCAGACAAACCAACCTGGTTGTGGGCGATTATCGTTCCAATGAAGTTCTCTATGCGGTGAACGACCTGCCTGAATGCCTGGAAGCGGAAGCCGATGAAACGCAACAGATAACACTACCAACGGTTGTGAACGGGCGCATTGAAACACCGGGCGACATAGATGTTTTCACCATTGAGGGACGGGCCGGCGACGAATTGGTCGCAGATGTGTTTGCACGACGGCTGCATTCGCCTATGGATTCGCTCATCAGGGTTGTGGACGCGCAGGGCACCATCCTGGCATGGAACGACGATTACAAGGACAAACTGTCCGAACTACTCACGCACCATGCAGACTCCAAGGTGCAGGTTACGTTACCGGAAGACGGTGTATATCAGATACAGGTGTCCGACACGCAGCGGAATGGCGGCCAGGCCTATGTGTACAGGCTGCATGTGCGGCAACCACAGCCGGACTTTGCTTTGCTGGTGACCCCGTCCACCCTGAACATCCCGGCGGGACGCGCCGCAGAACTCTGTGTACACGTGGTGCGACATGAGGGTTTCACCGGCGAAGTCGCTTTGTCGCTGAAGGACGCGCCCAAAGGCTTCCGTATTGACGGCGGCAGAATCCCGGCAGACAGGGAAAGTATCCGCATATCGGTGTCTGCGCCCTTGCGTCCGCTGGACGGCCCGCTGTCCCTCGCAATAGAAGGAACGGCTGAAGTAGCAGGTGCGACTGTCCAGCATACCGCCATCCCTGCCGACGATAGGATGCAGGCATTTTTGCCGCGCCATCTCGTTCCTGCGCAGCAACTCCTGGCATCCATTAAACCCGGTGGACGCAGTGGACAGGTGTGGCGACAGCAGCCCGGAAAGCCAATCCTGATACCA
>CAZBNU010000010.1:0-1063 GCA_964493075.1 uncultured Nitrospirales bacterium
GGGCCAATTGGATCGCCTGCACCGGGGAAATACGCGACAAGTCGCGCCCGAACAACACCTGTGCCAGCACTTCATCCTGGGGCAGAGGTGGTTCGGAGGTCAGTTCCAATTTCACTTCGGACAGTTTCCCTGTCAACCGCAACTGGGAGGATAGCGACTGGGTTTGTGCAACGGCGCGCATGTCAAGCCACAGGTCGGTTGGATCGCCGCCGGGAAAAGTAAAGGCGCTGTCGCGCAACTGAAAGCGTCGTCCCAGAAAATCGAGGTATCCGCGCAATACGGCAACACGCCCTTCCAACTTCGGCGCGGTCAACGTGCCGCCCACGTGCAGTTTGCCACCCCACTCCGAGTCCAAAACTGGCGCCCGCACGTAGGTCCGTCCGGGTATATCGCACCGTATGTCCAGTTCCACTTTGGGAAGAGCGCTGCCTGATGCCGCTTTTTCGGTGGTGACAACTGCCCCATCTTCAATTTCAATAACATCAAGGACGGTGGGTTCACTGACAGGCATCTGGTCAGGCATGGACGCCTGCACCGGCCCAATGACCAAATCACCCCCGACGGCAATGCCCTCCAGACCACCGGAGATGTCAAGGGCGCCACTGACGCGGCCCGCCAGATAATCCAGGTGTGCCAGTTCTGCATCGTGGAATGTTGCCCGCAAAGTGAAAGGGAAATGCTGTGCAGGCAGCAGCTGTAATTCCCCGATAACGCTGACCGTACCGTCTTTACCGGCATCGGCAGTGAATTCGCGCACCTGCAGGGAAGTGCCTGTTGCTGCAACATGCATCTTCAGATTGTGCAGCTGCGTTCCCGCCATCGTGTTGGCATAGTGTCCATTGTGTATGTGAGCATCACCGGAAACATCCAGCGCGTTTATGGCGCCGGTGACGTCAAATTTACCGGTCAATTCTGCTTCCAACTGATGTTCGATTACGCCGAGCGCCTGGAGTATCGGCGCACTGAACACGGTGTATGCAACACTTCCCGAAACAGGCGTCACAGGCGATACCTCCAGTTTGAATGGCTGTAATTGCAACAGCAGCGGCACGCTGCCCTGCCC
>CAZBNU010000010.1:1163-39994 GCA_964493075.1 uncultured Nitrospirales bacterium
AAATAAAACCCATTAGCGGTTACAGCACCCTGCCCCTTTGACTGCAAGGAAATGGGGAGCACGCCCACCATGCCCTCGAAGCGATCAAGGGTACCGGTCTTTTGCGCGACAGATATACGGCCTTCGCTCTCACAAGAAAACGCCTGCGAGGGCGTACTTCCGACAGCAAACTTGCCCGCTAGCGCAGTTGTCATAATAAAGTTGTCCTGGTCGCCAGCACCGCGCACCGTTGCGTTTTCCAGTAATAGGTTGCCGTAACGTATCCCTTCCAGTGTAGCGTCAAGTTCCGCTTTGTCCTCTTGCAGGCTCCCTTTTGCCCATACGCGCCCACTAACATCGAAACCAGCCAGCGCCGCCAGTGCCCCGAGGTCGTCCAGTGTTGCGTTCATCTGCGCTTCAGGAAAACCAGCTTGTAACGGCCACGAAACACGTCCCTCAATCCGGTTGTCGCCGGAGACCAGGGAAACAGGCGTTGCAACGAGGATACCGTCCCTAAACGCAACGGAAGTATTCAAAGATATTGAGGTGTCACCGCCTTCTGCATGACCGGTGACCACGGCTTGTGTTTTTTCGGGAAGGTCCTTTACCGTGACGTCAAGAAGCGCCTGTACCGGCGGTCCGGTTCCATAGGTCAGGGCATTCCCTTTCACCTGCGCCTGCACCGCAAGATGGGGCAGCATGCCTTCCGTAAGAACAGTCATGGTAATCGCACCGGCGAGGGGCTTCCCAACGGCATCGCTCACCAGATGCAGGTCTGGCAATGCGCCGTTAAAGTTGCTTTCCAGTCTACCCTCTGTCCAATCGAACACCCCTTCCCCGTCAAGGGTAAAACCGTCGCCCTGCAAGTGGGTTTCACGAAGTGCCACCTGTGTCTTTTCAATCACAATGCCGGAGTCAAAGACGACGGACTCCCCTGTAAGTACGGCAACGGCATCGGGAAAGTCTGTAATGCCATCCATCTTTCCAGCAACGGTTGCCTGAAGCGACAGGGGAGCAATGCCGCCCTTAAACTGGCCCTGTACCTGCAGGGTTCCATCGGGCAGTTCCTCCATTGCGAGAGGGAGGGCCGCGAGGTGCGCTACTGTTGTTTCAAGGGTTGCGCTGCCTGTCATTGCAGCAATATTTAACGTACCATCTCCGGTGACCACCACGTTGCCGTCAGTCAATGACAGGGACGCGACCTGCATCTCCTGAATGTTCCTTCCATTGAAGGCGGCATCCAAAACAAGGTCCATTGCTTTCAACGGGGAAATGTGCAGCCCTGTGGTTGTTGCTTTGATTTTCCCGCTGATATTTTCGGGGGCGGTGGAAAGCCAATTGTCCCACTGAACCGATCCGTTCAAATGCCCGCTGCCTGCCTGCACCGTGCCAATGCCAACAGTCTCCAGCGCAGCGGTGATCACGGTTTCAAGATGCGTGTGCGTACCCTTTGCATCCATGCCGACAGTCATGCTGCCACTCAGCGGGATGGGCGAGAACACGTTAAAGCGGGATAGGTCCCCCATCGCACAGGAAAGCCGCATATCAAGGGTGGGCAACGCCGGGATCATGCTGCCCTGCAGTGATGCCTCTATGCCCGCACCCAGAAGTTCAAGGGTAGCCACCTCCACGCTGCCGGTGTCTTCAGAATAGGATCCGGCAAAGGTAACGGCGACCCGGTCATCGGGCGTCACGGAAAACATATCCTGCAGCAACACCGGCGGCGTTATGTGCAGGTTTCCCATCGCTGAAACCAGCGTGTCCAGTTCCAGATCAATCGCACCTTCGATAACGGTCGTTCCACCCAGCAATGCGGCAACCTTTATCTCCGGAGCAACAAAAGCGCCCTGCAGCTGCGCTTCAACTTGAAGGGGCAACACCAATTCTGGCGAAAGCGACAGGGGCAGCCTTGTCACGTTATCGTAGTTCGCAGCCAAACTAAGGTCCACCGAATCCTGGTCAAGATTTACTTTACCCTGCAGCGTCAGGGACGCGGTTTCTGAAAGTACCGAAAGCGGGTCAATATGCAACACCCCCTGCCGGTCCAGTGAACCCGTTGCGTTGATGTTGATAGCGTCGCCGATCATGCCGCTGTATTCATGCATCATAGGGAGAATGCCGGTGTGTATATGCATTGCCGCCTGAACGGACGTGGTTTCTCCTTCGGCAAGATGAAACTGCCCGTCCGCCAGCGGCGCATCGCCTGTTACAGCATTCAGTGCGGCTTTCCAGTCCGCCCGTTGCCCCTTACCTTCCAGGTTAATTTTGACGGGCGGCGTCACTGCCAGCAGCACTGGCAGCAATTGCGCGTCTTCCATGGCAAGAGACAGTCGCGGCGCACCATTTTCAAAGGCATGACGCAGAGTCCCATGAATGCCTTCAGCATCGAGGCCGTGCGCTTCAAGTTCAATTTCCGGCAGCAGGCTTCCTGCTATGGGCTGTAGCCGCCCCGTCAGCGACAGCGTGGCAGGGGTGCCCATCACCGCCGCATCCAGGGTGATCCGGTTCACGCGCAACAGGTCTACCGTCGGCCAGACGGGGAGCCCAGGCACCCGCGGAATCCGCCACCGTTCACGGGGTAGGGGACGGTTCCAGATTTCGAGGTGGGCAAGGGTCAATGCCTTCACATGAATCCGTCCGCGCAGCAAAGAAGACATGGAAATCCTGACTTCAAGATCATGGAGCGTGATCAGGTCGCCGCGTGGATCGCCAATCGTGATCGTGGCAATACGAATATCGTGGGGTAATGTGCCGGAGAGACTGTCAATGTGCAGGGAATACTTCGTGTTGTTTGTAACGACATCGGAAAGCAACGCCGCGATTACACGTTTTGCTGGAGTCGTCTGTAAAGCAACTACCAGCGCCACCGCCATGCATAACAGCAACAAGCACAAAAAAAGAACCCGGCGCGCCCATCGCTTTTTTGAGCCCGTGGATTTCATCATCAAAACGCCTGTCCAATGCTGATGTAAAACTGAATGCTGCTGTCCAGATCTTTGCGCCGGTTCACGGGGGTGGCAACATCAAGACGCAACGGCCCGATGGGCGTAAAGTAGCGAACGCCAACACCCGCGCCCCATTGAATGGCATCACTGAAATCGGGGTATACCGATTCGTGGGCCATGCCCCCGTCCACAAAAGCCACGATGCCGAAGCTTGCATTGATGCGTTTGCGTATTTCAACAGACCAATCGGTTACAGAACGCCCGCCTGTAGCCTCGCCGTCCCTGTCCAGAGGCCCCACTTCCTGATAGGCATACCCCCGGATACTGCCGCCGCCCCCCGCATAAAATCGCTCGTCCGCAGGAATATCGCTTAACCCGGCACCGCCCATTACCCCCAGATGCAACCGTGTCGCCAGGGTAACACTCGGCGCGCCAGCAAAGGTCAGGTAATGGGTAAAGGTCAGGTCGTTTTTCAGGAAATATGTGTTCATATCTGTAACGTCCAGAAAAGGGGTCACTCTATTTGTGAGGTTAAATCCACGGGTTGGGTCCATCCGATCGTTCCGTCGGTCATAGGAAACTTGTGATGGAAAAGACACTAGATAATACTGTTCCTCTTTTCGGCGTTCTTCTACGCGGCTGATACGAAGTGCTGGCCCCATGCCGATGCTCCACTCGGGCGACAGTGTGCGTTCCACCCACGCGCCCACATCGAAGCGGCGGCTCTTGTAGGGGTCCGGGTTCAATTGCGCCGTCTTTGCCGTCAGCGTAAGGGTCTGGTCCGCTCGGCGAAACTGCTGGATTTCATAATCAGCGGCAAGGCTTTGTTCCAGTTCCGTAAGATTGCCGCTCAAACGCAAGCGTCGTCCCAGACCCATGAAATTGCGGTGTTCCCAGCGGCCGCCCACACCTACGCCTTCGTCGGTGCGGTATTGCAGCCCGAGGCTGATGGAACGATGCCGCCGCTCGGTAACTTCAATCAAAATGGGAATGGCGCCGTCCCGTACTTCCGAAGGCGGTGCTGCCACGACGCGCACCACCGTGAACAACCCGGTTCGCTGCAGTGCTTCCTGCGCTTTTTCCAGCAAATCCGCGCGGTAGGTCTCACCTTGTTTCCAGGGCAGTTCGCGGAGTACACGTTCCGGGCGCACTTCTTCCAGACCCGCGGGACGCGCTTCGCCAAAATTCAGCATGTCGCCCAGTGCCAGGAAATAGGTTATGTTGACCGTCTGCCCATCATGATTCACCACGACACGCCGATCATACACCACGGAGAAGGGAAAACCGGCATTTGTCGCCTCACGTATTACCTGTTTTTCGCCATCCAAAATAGACTTTGCAGTACCCACAGAACCCTGCTGCAATCCTGGCGACACATACACCGGCGGCGGCGAAAGTACCTCCCCTTTCGGTTCCCGGTGATAGGCGACTTCTATCCTGTCAAAGCGATATGCGGCGCCCGGCATAATATCAAAGATGGTCTGCGGCTGGTCGGCATTCCATGAAACCTCGAAGGACACTTCCCCGGCATAATAGCCTTCCGAAGCAAGGGCCTGCAATAGTCGGTCGCGGTGTTCCCGTGCGCGACTGCGCAGCATCAATTCCGAAGAAGGCCCCGCAGCGCCCTGCCATAACAGCGGGGTCAACCCCTCAAGTGTCCCGCGCAACATCGGGTCCGTCACGCCACGTATCGTCACCCCCGGCATTCCAGCCGCTAGAGTCACCTTCGGATATAACGCCACCGCAACGAGTGACAAAACAGTTGCAGCAATAAACACGCTATGTTTGCCGAAAATAAACACGTAAGAGTATCCTGAAATTTTATACAACCTTCATGTAACGTCGGGGTGCGTGTGTGTTTAGGGCATGCTTTCCCGGAATCGGTGGTCCATATCCAGGGCGGGCTGTTCGGTGGCGGCAGCACCCACAGGCCTTGCGGGCATTCCCGCCACGGTGGTGTGAGGAGGCACATCATCAAGCACCACGGCGCCAGCAGCCACTTTGGCGCCTTCGCCCACTTCAATGTTGCCCAGTATCTTTGCCCCAGCCGAGATCAGCACGCCCTTACGAATTTTGGGGTGGCGATCGCCACGTTCCTTGCCCGTGCCGCCAAGGGTTACCCCGTGCAGCATGGACACATTGTCCTCCACCACGGCTGTCTCACCGATAACAATACCCGTGGCATGGTCTATGAAGACGCCTTTCCCAAACTTGGCGGCGGGATGAATGTCCACCCCCAGCACATCGGAAATGCGGCTCTGCAGAAACAAAGCGAGGTGCATGCGTTCCTGGTGCCAGTAATAGTGCGCCACGCGCTGCGCCTGTATGGACAGGTATCCTTTGAAATAGAGCAGCGGTTGGGCATACTTACGGCAGGCGGGATCGCGTTCATGCACGGCAAGCAGGTCTTCCCGCGCATATTCACCCAGATGGGTTGCCGCCACAAAAGCATCCTGAATCAGGTCGCGCAGGGACAGTGCGGGCAGCGTAACGCTTTCAAGTTTGCTTGCCAGTTGAAACCCCAGCGCATCTTCGAAGGTTTTATGGTTTAGAATGGTGGCATGCAGGAAACTTGAAAGCATCGGTTCGCGCCAGGCGCCTTCCGCCGCTTCAGAGCGAATCTGCTCCCACAGCATATCCCTGTTTGAATCGTCCATGGTATTCCTTATTATGTTATTGCCCCGTTTCCTGATCATCAGTGAAACACAGATTATCACATGTTTCATTTCCGCCGTCTATAACGACACCACCGCGCTCATCTGCCCATCAAGTACAGAGACGACAGACGATTTTTTCGGAGGGGACAACAACAGCAGTGTTCCTGTCCAGAATTGTCGAAATGGCTATTCCATGCCTACTGTCGGCGGAACAGATTCCGGGGCTGGCTTGGCCTTTGCTTTGGCTTTGGCTTTTGTTTTCGCTTTGGCTTTCGCCTTGGGCTTTGCTTTTGCCTTGGCTTTGGGCTTGGATGGCGATGCAACGGGCATACAGAAATAGAACACGCGCAGGTGTTCAAGCAGCATCCCCAAATGCTCCTGGAAAGAGGCGTCCATTTCCACACCCAGTTCGCCTACCTGTGTGCACAGGCTTTCCCACTGGTCATGATTCCAGAATCCATCCTGGTCCACAATGAAATCACCCACCAGCTTGGTCATTTTCTGCAGATTATGTGTCGTGGCCATACAATCCCTCCTTCAAGTTTGTTCAAAGAACGTCACACACGTACTAAAGAACTCCAAAGTCAAAAAAAGCGTTATTTAATTATACACCAATTCACCGTCACTATCTAGCAGCCAGTGCTGGATTCCAAAACCTGTTATTGTAAATACCCGTAAATACAGGATTAAACCTAATATTGTAAGAAAATTTCTGTTTTTTTATCCCTTTACTAAATAACGTTGGAACTTCTGGGAAGGTTGTCGGATGAAATACAGTGTAAAGTCCTGTTATCCTAGTGGCAATAGGAAAGCGTTGTGTAGTGGCAGGAAGTTGGAACCACAGACAGGAACAACCAAAGAGGAATATCTTGTGCTTAGACAAAGAGTAATGTTGCTGGTTATGGGTGTGCTGGTATTGAATGCCGCCTTTGTTGCGGCACAGCCCGCAGTGCGTATAGATTCCGGTGTTCGCGCAGATATGCGCATCACCATTGCGGTGCCACCTTTTGTGGCTACAGAGCCTGAGTTTGCCCCCTTTGCGACGGAAATGGCGCAGGTGGTTGCCGACGACCTAGCCTTTTCCGGCCTGTTTATCCTGTTGCCGCCAGCCCAGTATCCTGCCGGGTTCACGGGCATGGACCGGGATGTACAGAATCTCAACCTGAGCGCCTGGCGCGCCACCAAAGCGGAAAATCTTGTTTACGGGGTTGTGTTTCAGGAAGGCGCCCAACTGGTAGCGCAATTCCGCCTCTTCGATCTCTACTCCAATACGCAGCTTTACGGACAAGAAGTGCGTGTAGACAAGGATCACTATCGGCTGGCCGCCCATCGCTTCTCGGAAGAGGTACTCCGCCACACGGACGGTGTGCCCGGCATTGGCACCACCGAAATCCTGTTTGCCGGCATCTCGGGAGACAGGCAAAAAGAGATTTATGTGGCAGACTATGACGGCGCCAATGTGCGGCCTGTCACCAAACACCAGTCTCTTTCCATCATGCCGGAGGTTTCTGCGGATGGCAACAACATCGCCTATCTGTCCTACAAGGACCGGTATTGTTTCCTGTATGTATTTGACCGTGCCAGCGGCGTATCGCGCGCCTTGTCCAAGGAGGTGGGGTTGAACAGTGCTGCGTCCTGGTCGCCTGACGCAAAAAGGATTGCCATGACTCTGAGCAAGGATGGCAATGCGGAAATATATCTGCGCGACCCGAATGGTGATAATGCCGTGCGTATTACCAACAACCGGGATGGAGATACCTCCCCTTGCTTTTCTCCAGATGGCCAGCGCATCGCTTTCGTAAGCGACCGGGGCGGACGCCCGCAGATTTACGGCATGAATGTGGATGGTTCCAACCAGACGCGGTTGTCCTTTCACGGCGGCAGCGCCTACGACCCGGACTGGTCGCCTGACGGTAAGTCTATTGCCTTTGTGTCGGTGCAGCCCGGTGAAGGTTTTGAAATCTATGTCATGGGTTCTGATGGTTCCAATCCCATGCGCCTGAGCAATTCAAGCGGCGTGAATGAGTCGCCCAGCTGGTCTCCTGATTCCAGGCACATTGTATACTCCTCCACCCGTAACGGACGTTCGGAACTGTATACCATTACCATTGGCACCGGCGAGGAACGCCGTATCAGCCGGTTAACTCTCGGCGCAGAAGGACCAACTTGGGGCCCGCGCCGTCGCTGATATGCAACCAGAAATCCCGAAATTTGCCCATGTCACGGACGCAGGTCGCCTGGTCGCGCAGTTGGGTGACGATTTTGCCGTGGTCAAGAACCCGCCCTATGTGTTTCCCGCCTACGATGTGTATGTCCTGGCAGCGCCCCATAGGCAACTCGACGAGGGGTTGACGGCGGCTGTTATGGATATGGACGGCACCACGACCACGACCGAGGTGTTGTGTACCGGTGCACTGGAGGCCATGGTGCAGCGGCTCAGCGGCATGGAAGAAGCCACAGGCATATCTACCCTCAACCATGAGCGCGACTACCCCCATATCATCGGCAACAGCACCACCCGGCACGTGGAGTACCTGGTCGCCACCTATGGGGAGGGGTTTGTACTTGAGGCTATGTGCCGTAGTTTCATTGAGGCCTGCGCCTGGAATATCGCTTGTGCGCTGGACCCGAAACGGGGCGAAGAAGCGGCGACCGCGTTGCGTGTTCAGGGGCTGGACACCCTTCTTGCAGATCCCCTCTTCAAGAAATTGTGTGATGCAATGGCGGAAAACAGCGATGCTGCTTTGACATTATCGGACAGGCTGACCACAGCATACAAAGGCCGATTGCGCGCTCAGAGCGTGGCTGACCGCACGCGCATCGGCATTGAAGTGTATTATCAGCGCTACCATCAATCGCTCCGCAATATTGAAAATGGAACTTTCCCATGCACCCCCGAACAGCCCCGCCCCATAGCGCCTATGCCGGGTATCGGCATTGCGCTGGCGCTGCTCAAAGGATGGCTGGGCAAAGATGCCGCCTGCCTTGGCGAAAGCCTTGCAGCATACCTGCATGACCAGGATTCCCAGGCGGTTGCGGCAGGAATTGCAAGGCTCTCATCCCTGGGTGAACATTTCGCCGCCCATCCGGTGAAGCTGGGACTGGTTACCTCGTCCATTGCCGCCGAAGCCACAATAGTGTTGCGGGAAGTATTCCGTGTGATTCATGAGGAAATAAACGACTGGCCCCTGTCCCGGGAGAAGCGTGATTTCCTGAGGAGCAAATTTGAAGACCCCGCCCACGTCTACGATGCGTGCATTACCGCATCCGATTCCAGCGAGATACGACTGAAACCGCACCGCGACCTCTACGCCATCGCCCTGCATACACTGGGCATTCCGCCCGAACAGTTTCATCGTGTTGCCGGCTTCGAGGACAGCGAATCCGGCACCATCGCCATACGCGCCGCAGGCATCTCCCTGTGCTGCGCCCTGCCCTTCGCCATGACCCACAATCACCGTTTTGAAGCGGCCACACAAGTATGCCACGACGGCATCCCGGAAGTAATCCTCATCAAGAATTTCTTCCTGGGGACTTCATAGGGCTACAGTACAGCAATACACACTGATTCAGTGCCTTATCGGTTTGGAACCGCAATAAAAAGCAAGAAGTTAAATTAGCACAAAAGTTACCGTCACCGTCATTGCGAGGCACGAAGCAATCTGATGTTACGCGATGGCCTATCTGTCAACGAGATTGCTTCGTGCCTCGCAATGACGGGGCTGATGATATTGTTCTGGGTTGCGGGCGAAGTCCGCGTTAGATAAAATTATCCTCAGTGCGGATAATAACCGGTATTATAAGAATGAAATACTTGAAGATGACGAAAACTTGTCAGCCCTTCGGAGTCAAGCGCCTAAAGGATATAACTATGATGACACTGTGTATGCGTATGTTCCTGTTTTTGGTCTTGTCAACGGCCCTCTTCCCTTCTTATGGTAATGCTGCTGTCCAACAATCGGGGATAACCCTGTATGTGTCCAAGTTGGGCGACAACAGCGACGGCCTTTCCTGGGCAACAGCGCTTACCACGATACAGGCGGCGCTGGATGCCATCCCCGACAACCAGGGCGGGCATCGGGTGGTGGTGCGGCCGGACACCTATATGGAAGCGAACCTGTCCGTGCCTCATCCCGGCGCTGCGGGGGCATACAATTTGCTCGTGGGCGATAAGGACGGCAGCCTCGGGTCAGGGACTTCGGGCTGGGTGCTGATTGATTCCGGCGACCCGGATGCAGGCTTCAAAAGTTATGACTGGTGGGGCACGATTCGGGCGACGCAGGAAGGGTGGTCAAAGGAACATACCGCACCCACGTTCTCCGCCATCAACTGGGACCGGTGGCATCTCAAAGACCTGTATGTTACCGGCGGCGACGCGGGCCTGTTCTGGGACTGCACCAACCGCATTGAACCATTCACAGTTATTGTGGAGGACTGCGTCAGCATAGGCCGCGCCTTTGGCGGCGGCGTGGCAAGCTGCCTGTCACGCACGGAAGAGCCTATCACGTTCCAGCGGTGTCTGTTATGGGCGCTGGACTGGTGGGGCGATACGTCGGCGGCTTATGTGCGCGTGGAAAACGAGTCCATGCCCAACCGGCCCGATGTGTTGTTCGAGGATTGCACGCTGGCGAGTCCGCAATGCGCGCTCAAGGGAGGCAACTATGGGTTCCACACCTATTCAAGAATCAAAACAAAAAACTCAAAACTGGTCACGTTGAATTTTTCGCAGCCCGTGGGCACGCCCAGTGACGGCGCTATTGTGAGCATGCAAAACGGTAAGTACATCCATTTCGATTTGGAAGACACTACCATCATGGGCTACAAGGTCTTTGGCGTCAAAGTGGATACCGATTCGGTGGATGCCATCCAGTTTACGACAACCGGTGATGTAAAGGCCTATGTGCAGTTCACCCAGTCCGTACCCGAGGGCATGTTCCGGATCAACCACTGGCCAGCAGATGTGTTCGCAAGTATCGCGCCGCCTGTGGTGACGCGCACACCGCCCGCACTGAAGCGAAACGACTGGAAACTCAAAGACCTGTGTGAAGTATCTCATGTCTTCTGGAAAGACTGCCTGTGTCGCATGGAATGCATCCGTCCCGGTCAGGGCGGTACGCGGGAGGACTATTATTTGCTTCTGCTTGATGCCGAAACAGGCGAGGAACTGGCACGATTCGCGGAAGGCTACGGTCTGGCCTGTGCGTTGGTGCATGAGGATGTGTTTTATGCCTTTGCATCGCGGTTCGAAGATGCCAACTGGAACGACGTCACCATGTTCCGTTCAGCAGACTTGAAGGAATGGACAAGCAGCCTCGTTATCCAGCAGGAGCAGGAGCACCTCTTTAACTCATCCGTATGCCAGGGGCCGGACGGCTTTGTCATGGCGTATGAATCCAACGACCCGACATACCCGGCGTTCACCACCAAGTTTGCTTCTTCGCCGGATTTGGAACACTGGACAAAACTGCCGGGCGCAACCTTCGGCACGAACCGGTACACCGCCTGTCCCAATATCCATTACGCCAACGGCTATTACCACGTGCTGTACCTCGAACGTCGTGCGCCCCGTTGGTTCTTTGAAACCTACATCACCCGCTCGTCTGATTTGCAGCACTGGGAACTGAGCACCGCTAATCCTGTCATTTCCCCGGAAGGCACAGACGAAGGCATCAACGCTTCCGACCCGGACCTCATTGAATGCAAGGGAAAAACGCGCCTCTACTATGCCGTCGGCGACCAGAAGACCTGGATGAACATCAAGTACGCCGAATATGACGGCACCCTCGCCGATTGCCTCGAACAGTGGTATGCCGTGCCGGGAATTACGGAACATGGCGCTGGTTCTGCTCAATAGCAAAATTGTATGTTCCGCAACAAAAGGTATACCATGATTATGGTCAGGTAGTATCAATAAGGAGCATACAGGTCATGAATATGAGTTGCACAAGATGTAAAGACCACGCACGGATTTTTCTTCTGCTATCGGCAACACTCCTGTTGTCAGTGTCCGCATACGCCGCGCTGGAGCAAGTGTTTTCCGACCGGCCCAACCGGGTGTCTTTTGAACCACAGACGGCAAAGTATGTGCGGTTTATTATCCACGCCACAAACGGCGGCGGCGCGCCGTGTATTGATGAACTCGAAATATACGGCCCGGAGGAACCCAAGCGAAACTTCGCCTTGTCGCCCCGTGCCGTCCCATCGGCTTCGTCCTGTATTGCCGGACACCCCATACATAAAGTGGCGCATCTGAATGATGGCAACTACGGCAACAGTTATAGTTGGATCAGCGCGGGGGAACCGGATGCCTGGGCGCAGATTGAATTGCCGGAACCAGTGTTGATAAACCGCGTGGTGTTCTCCCGCGACCGGCTGCGCCAGTTCGGCGACCGGATGCCGATACAGTTTACAGTGTGCCTGTCACAGGACGGCGCGACCTGGACAGCTGTTGCCGAAGTAGCCGCCACGGCAGCAGCGGTAAATCTGAGTCCACAAAGCCCGTCCGGACCCGGCAACATTCCCGCCCCGCCGCCACCACCGAAAGGCGTGGCAATGCCCGACCTTATGAATCTGGGCAGTGACGCCACGGAAGAGGATAAGTTGCGTTACGCCTTCCTTGCGGAAGAACACGCCTGGGTGAAAACATGGGGCTACGCCGATTTGGATCCGCGGCTGGTGCCGTACAACGGTCGTGTAAAAGAATATCCGCGACACGTAGGCGATGATGTGATTCCATTGCCGGAATTGGAGGTCGCCCCTGCATTGGACGTTGCGATGGAGGATGCCGGATGGAATACGGCATCCCGTGGCGTGGCGCGTGTTGCCTGGCCGTATGATTTTGACATCGGGCCATTGGTGGAACATGCCGTGCTGGTGGGACATTATGACGGGTATCTGTATCTTGGCATCACAGTAGACCGTCTGCTCAGCGAGCATCTGGTGGTGGTATCCACGCCGGATATGAAAAATGCCGGTGTCATTGCTGTGACGGATAAGGGTATGGTGTTCCGCGTTTATGGTCCCGGTGATGCGGTGGAGGAAACACCCGTGGAGGGTGTTCATGATGAATCCTTTACCCGGTTCGTGTTGCGTCTGCCGCTGGATAAGTTTCCCGATTGCCGGGAAAAAGGATTGCGTCTCGGACTGGGCATGGGCGGACGGCATACTCCAATAATTGGCCGTCCCATTACACTGAAGTTCGCCAACTTTTCCCTGGCGGAAGTAGCGCCCTGTGTAGGTAGAGTTCTGCTTGTGCATTTATTTATTCCAGATGATGCAGATGAAACAACAGTATCATATACGAGTTCGTCGTATGATGCTTCCGACAATTCTTCTGATGGTGACCGACCCGTAAAACACTCCTCAGATAAAACCATTACCCTTATTCCTGGAATGCAATGGCCTATTCATTTTGTCGTGCCCAATGGTGCTATAGGACAGGAACTTCGTTTTGATGTAACAGATGCAACAGGGGAGACTTACACACTGCATTTGCTTCGATATGATCCTCTTGACCGTACCTTGCCGCTTTTTAGAGATATGTTCGAGCGATTTGAGAAACAGGGTATGGATATTTCAGCAGAGCGTACCGCGTACTATGATAATTACATTGAAAGACATCGGGGATTACTAAAAAAAGAGCAGCCTGACCGCGCTCTGGAACGCGCCTTATTTTTTGAGGTACGGAATATGAAGCGCAAACTCTTCATGCGTGCGCCAGACCTGAAACCCATAGAACAGATTCTTTTCGCGAAGCGGAACGCCTTCGAGCCATCTCACAATTACAGCGATTATTTCGATTCCGCGTGGCGTCCCGGCGGCGGTGTGTTTACGCTCACCATTCCCGAGGACAGCGGCTATTATGTCCCGGAACGGGCGCAATTGACGCAACTCTTTGACTCCGGCGATGGCATTGCCCGCAACCCCATGGCGGACTTCGATCTGGACAAGATTTACTTTTCCTACAAGCCCACTCAGGATGGCTATTATCATGTTATGTCTGTGGAACCGGACGGCAGCGATTTGCGTCAATTGACGGACGGCCCCTTCCATGATTTGTGGCCGTGTCCGTTACCCGACGGCGACCTCACCGTAATCAGCACACGTTGCACGGCGCGGTTTATCTGTTGGCGGCCCCAGGCATCGGTGCTGTTCCGTATGAAACCGGACGGTACAGACTTCCAACCGTTGTCCTTTGCTAACCTCACCGAATGGGCATCGTCGGTGATGTCGGACGGGCGCATCATCTGGACGCGCTCCGAGTACCAGGACAAGGGCGCAGACTTTGGGCATACCCTCTGGGCGATCCGTCCGGATGGCTCCTATCCTGAACTTATTTTCGGCAACACCATCATCCAGCCGAACGGCTACGCCAACGGACGCGAGGTGCCGGGAACGAAGGAATTCTCCTGTACGCTCATTTCCCATTTTGGCGATTTGAACGGACCGATTGCGCTGGTGGACACGGCGAAGGGACGCATGAATAAGGAAGCCATCACCAGCCTGACGCCCGAAGTGCCGTGGCCGGGCATGTGGCCGGACAGCGAATGTTTCCGCGAGGCCTTTCCTTTGTCCCGCGATTATTTCCTGTGTGCCCATGCGCCGCGCAGAACCTTCGGCATCTATGTCATAGACCGCTATGGCAACCGGGAAATGCTGTACCTCGATCCTGAAATTTCGAGTATGTGCCCCACCCCGTTCCGGGTGCAGCCTCGTCCACCTGTGCTGGCCGCTGCTGCGAATGATCCTAACCTTCCAGAAACCGGTGAATTCATTCTGCAGGATGTGTACCAGGGCATCTCGCCGCCCGTAAAACGTGGCGATGTTAAATATATCCGCATCTCTGAGGAGGTGCGCGCCACGCTCGACGAAATGCCCGACGGCAGCTTCCGCGCAGACCACCCGGAATTCCAGGACTGGTACGCCACGCCGGTACACAAGGTGAGCGGTCCCTTCGGCTGGACTACATACGTCGCCAAGGCATCCCACGGCATTGTGCCGGTGGCGGAGGACGGTTCCGCCCGGTTCACCGCGCCCTCCGGCAAGGTGCTGTATTTCGCGGCGCTCGACAAGGACTTCAATGAACTGCAGCGGATGCGCAGCATCGTGCAGATGCAGCCCGGCGAGGTGCGCAGCTGCATCGGTTGTCATGAACACCGCGAAATGGCGCCGAACATGGACGCACGCATGTTGGCGCGGGAAGTGCAGACGCCTATTGCCGCCGAGTGGGAAGGACAAGCCTTCTCCTACGAGCACGTGGTGCAGCCTGTGCTGGACAAACATTGTATCCGCTGCCACAACGAAAACCATCCTAAGGGCCTGAACTACTCCGGGGAACGGGATGCCGAAAAAGTACCCATATCCTACCGCACCCTCATCGAAAAAGGCTTGGTGCATTATGCCGACATGGGCTGGAATTCCGGCGGCTGCGAGAAGATCGAGCCGCTGTCGCTGGGCGTGTTGAAGAGCCGGCTCTGGGAGAAACTGAACGCTGGCCACCAAAACATCTCGCTCACTACAGATGAAACACTCCGCATCAAAACCTGGATTGATCTGAATTGCCCGCTTTGGCCCGACTACCAGAACCGACTGGAACGGGAGTAGGAAATTTAACAGTGATAAGGGGGTTGAACTTTATAACGGGAGATTGTGCGTACGCCGAAAGAGAAACAGGTTCTTGAAAAATCTATTTACCAGTTGCAGGGTAATTCTTGTGTTAGAATGGGTCGCTCAGTATTGTAACGTTCTGCACCGAGCGTCCTGGTTTTTGCAACCCGACCTGCACCGTAAATAGTGCTGTACTTGAATTCACAGCGTTATCATGGTATTATTGAATTAGTAAATTTTATGGTTTTGCAGGACCGTTAATTAATTGGTACTCTTTTCGTTTAGGTCATGTTTGACGATAGTTCTCAAGTAGTGCTGATTACTTTCTGGTGGTGCGAATAAATGAAAAAGCACGAAAAGGACTATTTTTATGAAAAAGACATGTTTTTTTGTCGCAGTGTGGGCATATTTGGGGCGGGGCCAACAGGAAAAATTAAACTCAATAGCACTGTTTCTTGTCGTCCTTTTGGGGACGGCATTCGCCTCTGCGGACTTGCTGGATATATACGAAAGTGATGGTATCCTACAGGACTTTATTGTTTTTGAAGGCGATATAGTCGAAATAGATACAGGCGCCTCTCCGCCTCAGATTTCCGTGGACGCATTTCCTGTGGGCTACCTGTATAAGGGGCGGGTAATGGACGGCGCAGCCGTTTTTGACTTTGATGATGTATCCATCGCAAAGAATGTGAGCATTACGGTGACTGGAAGCCGTCCCTTGGTACTTTCCGCACGTGGGGATATGACAGTAGGTTCCCATTTTGATGTTTCCGCAGGTGTTGGCGGTGGCGGTACCGGTGGTAGCGGCGGTGATTCCAGCGCAGGTGGTGTTGGCGGCGTCGGTGGTGCGGGTGGAACCGGTGGTGCAGGCGGTGCCGGCGGCAAGGGTGGCGATGCCAACCCCACCAGTGTAGCAGGGGAAGACAGCGAGTTGGGACTTGGCGGTGAGGCCGGCATTCCGGGACAGCAAGGACAGGGCGGCATCGTCCCGGCAGGTACGGGTCAACGGGGCAGTGCCGGATATGGCAACCCTCCCGAATTTGGCGGTGCGGGCGGTGATGGCGCGTCCACCGGCGGCGGCGCAGGCACAGGTTCCACGATCGTAGGCGCAGGCGCTGCTGACAAGACACGGGCTGCGCTTCTTGATGGACGGGGCGGCACGTTGGCTTCAATTACATGGCCTATTACCCTTACCTATGGGCTGCCCGGTTCCAATGGCAGTAACGGTAATGACGGCGGTAATGCCCAGTCCGGTTCTAATTACACAAACGCAACCCCGGGTGGCGACGGTTTGGGCGGCGTTTCCGGTCAGACCGCCGTTTTTAATGTTGATCCTTCCGCTCTGTTTCTGGCGGCAGGCCCTGGTGGTGGCGGCGGCGGCGGCGGTACCGGCGGCGGCGGTGGCGGCGGTGGCGGCGGTGGCGGTGGTGGTTCTGGCGCAACCGGCGGCGGTGGCGGCGGCAGCACCTATTTGCCTGCCTTTGACCTCTTTGGCGTTCCTGTCCCGGAAACCAAAGTGGGCGGTGGCGGCGGTGGCGGTGCGGGCGGCGGCAATACGGGTTTTGGGGGCGCAGGCGGCAGCGGCGGCGGCGGTGGTGGTCTCAACAGCGTTGCCGGTGAATCAGGCCTGGCAGGGATATTTGTACTTGGTGGTGCTGGTCAGCCCGGTAGCGATGGCACAGCTGATACCTTTGGGCTCTTTGGTGAAGGTGGTGCGCCTGGTCAGGGCGGTCCCGGCGCCACAGGTGGTGTAGGTGGTGTTGGCGGCATGGGTGGCGCAGGTGGCACGGGTGGCATTGGTGCGGCAGGCGGTGGTTGCATTGTTCTTTCGGCGCGCGGTCTTTTGAAGATTGAAGAAGGGGCCGGGTTCGATGTTTCAGCGGGCACTCCCGGCAGCGGCGGCGGTGGCGCAACAGGCGGCACTGCACAGTCAGGTAGCGCAGGTGGCGACCGCACACCAGGTGGTGCAGGCGGCGCATCCGGTGATCCGTTGTTGGGTGGTGTGTTGCCGGACTTTCTTATAGACCTTCTCACGGGCGGCGCAGGCGGTGACGGTGGCGATGGCGGTCGTGGTGGCCGCGGCGGCGATGGTGCGGCAGGTGGCGCTGGTGGTGCAGGTGGCGACGGTGGTCACGGTACGCCGGGCATGTTGAAACTCGCTGCATCTGTAATTTTGGTGGACCAGGCAGGCGCTGCCACCCCACTGGTGATTGCTGACAATGCCGGGGGTTCAGCGCCGGAGCAGAATGGAAAATTATCGTTTATATCCAATATGACGGCTGCCGCAAGTGCGCTAAATATGCCGCAATTCAGTACGCCGGATGTGGTCGCTGGTTTTGGCGTTTATGATGATTTTTTGAAACAGTTTAATGCTTATGTTTTTGAGAATACACCGTTGATACCCGGCCTCATTGGCGGTCCTGCCCAGCATGGGTGGTGTGTGGATGCTTACTGGAACCAGAGTGAGGTAGAGGTTTTGACGCCTGCAGGTACGCTCGACACATTGACCTGGTGGGTGTTCCCCAGCATCTTTGAAGGCTTCGATCAGGTCGTACTGAAGAATACGGATGTCGCCGTGACGCTGCGGGAATTGACGTTGACTGTGGGCAGCAACAAGCCGCGTCTCATTAGGGGCGAAGTGGGCGTACCCGGTGAGCTGGGGCCGCAACGCTCCTGGACCACGACGGTTCCCACCGGCACCGCTATCATTATCAACACGGAAGGCGAAGGAGCAGGGGAAGAGGGCAGTTTTTACGAAAGCGACGGAAGTCTTGGCGACCTGGTAGCGTACACGGGGATAATGCTCGTGGATACCGGTGAACTTGGTGGCGCAGCAGGCACAATGGACTATGACGGTACCGTTTACACGGCCCGTACAGACCTTCGTTATGATACCGGCCAGGAAGTGGCGGTCTTTGAGTTTGAGAATGTGACCGTAGGCAGCAGTGTGGTCGTTACCGTTACAGGTTCTCGACCCCTTTCCATTGCTGCGCGCAGCGATATGGACTGGGCGGCAGACGTGGTTATTCCGCCGGGGATGCTTGGCGGCGGTGTTGGCGGTTCCGGCGGCAGCGCCAATGCGGGCGGTGTTGGTGGTTCCGGCGGCTCAGGGGGCATCGGCGGCGTGGGCGGTCAGGGTGGCCGTGGCGGCGGTGCTGATGTGATTCGTGGTGGGCAGGGCAACGGTGAACATGGGTTCCCCGGTCTTGCCGGGATTTCCGGTAGTGCTGGTGGTTCTGGTGCATCTGGCGACCCGGGTAATGACGGTGCACCGGGCGGTCGTGGTTTTGGCTTTGCTGGTATTCGAGGCAACAGCGGTATGGGCGGCGAAGGAGGGCCCGCCGGAATCGCAGGTCCGCTTGGTATTCGCGGCGAACAATACGCAGGCGGATTGGGCAAAGACCTCTCCGCAGGCTTGACTGAAAAGACTGGTGATGATGGTGGGGCGAATCCAGGACAGGACGCACCTGCTGCAGATGCTGGTGGCTCCGGTGGTTCTCCCAGTATCGGTGGAAACGCCGTTTACAGTAACATTGATATTTTTGCCCAGGGGCTTGGACTCGCCGCAGGGCCGGCAGGCGGCGGCGGCGGCGCTGGTGGTGCAGGCGGCGGCGGTGCAGGTGGCGGCGGCGGTGGCGGCGGTTCCGGTGGTTCCGGCGGCGGCGGCGGCGCGGGCGGCGCGTTTGACGGCGTATTTGGCGTGGGTGCCTATCGCGCTGCCGGTGGTTCCGGCGCTGGCCTGTTACCCGGTACGCAAGGGACAGCAGCCTGGGGCACTACGTGGACGCCTTCTCAGGCAGGCGGCGGCGCAGGTGCTACTGGTGGTACTGGCGGCGATGGTGGTGTTGGTCAGCCCGGTGGCGCAGGTGGCATGGGTGGTTCCGGTGCGGATGGCGGCGGTGCCTTTGTACTGTCGGCGCGAGGCATATTGAAAATTGCCGAGGCCTGCACCTTCAACGTATCTGCAGGGACACCGGAAAGCGGTTTGTCCGGCAGTGGACCCGGTGCATCGCCACAGGCCCCCACCACAGGCACAGGCGGACTGGCCGGTGCGGATGGCGGCCCCGGTGTCGGCCTTGGTGGGTTAGGCATTTTGTCCGGCGGCGGCGGCGATGGCGGCGATGGCGGCACGGGCGGTGATGGCGCTGCCGGTGGTTCCGGCGGCGCAGGCGCATCGGGTGCATCCGGCGGGTATGCTGTTCCGGGCATGGTCAAACTGCATGGTTCCGTGGTTTTTGCAAACAACGGACAGATTCTGGCGGCCAATACTCCGGGAAGCAACCCCAACCAGAACGGCGCTGTAACCGTTATTTCAAATATGACGGCAGCGGCTTTGTCCGCCAATGCACCCCAGGCACTGACGCCAACGATGGTGCAGGGTGCGACACGGCACGATGCTCTGTTGCTTGCCTTCAACCCTATCACGCAGGGACGCACCCCAACACTGCCAAATCTTGTGGGCGGTGCGGATAGTCGTGGTTGGCTGCAGGCGGGCTACTGGAATGAAGGCCAGGAGGACCCTCCTTTTAGCGCAGAAAACAATCTCGAATACCGTGTTTTCAGAGCAGTTGACGGCACGTCAATTTTCGAGGGATATGACCAGATTATCATAAGAAATACCAATACTGCCGGGCAGTTTGATGATGTATCTATTATAATCGGCGCGAATCCAGCGGTATTGATTGATGGCGCAGGTAGTCCTGCGGGTTGGTTGGCAGCGGGGGAGAGCTGGACTACCACCGTGCCTGCCGGCGCGTTTATCTCTGTGCCTAACGCAAGCGGTGTGGGGCCTGGCGACGGTCCGCAGGCGTTGTTTATGGCGATGCCCACGGAAGGTGCGCGCAATCTTGCAGTACAGTTTGTTGACCAGTCCCTGCCCGGCGCCGAACCGATTCATACGTGGCACTGGATGTTCGGCGATGGAGAGACCAGCAGTCTGCAGAATCCGGTACACACCTACACAGCAACAGGTGACTATACGGTTTCACTCAGCGTGACCACTGACCTCGGCATGAATGTGCTGACCTTGAGCGATTACGTTACGGTGACAGAGCCTGTGCCGCCAACGGCAAATTTTGTCGCTGGTCCCACAGCCATTCTGACAGGAGAAACAGTTTTCTTCGGCGATCTATCCAACCCGGGATCACGCACTATTACCGCGTGGGAATGGGACTTCGGCGACGGTCAGACGAGTATCGAACAGAGTCCTTCCCATGTGTATATGGTTGCAGGTTTGTATTCCGTTTCGCTCAGGGTTTCCACCGATGAAGACAGCGATACCTTGGTGCGTGACGCCCTGGTGGCGGTTTCTGATCCGCCCGTACCGGTGGCGCCGGTAGCGGACTTTGCTGCATGGCCGACAACACTGATTACAGGTGAATCCGTGCTCTTCGCCGATATGTCAACACCGGGAAGCGCCCCCATAGCATCCCGCCTCTGGGACTTCGGCGATGGCGAAACAAGTACATTGCAGTCGCCTCTGCACAGTTACGCTACGCCGGGAGAATATACCGTTACCCTCACCGTGTTCTCTCCCGATGGAGACGGTCAGACTGTTAAGACTGCTTATATCGTGGTGGGTGAACCGGGTGGGCCTACAGCCAACTTCAGTGCAACGCCCACCGTCGGTGCGGCCCCATTGACTGTCCAGTTTGCCGATATCTCGGTGTCCGGCGATGCAGCCATTACCGATTGGTTATGGGACTTTGGCGATGAAGAAACGAGCACGGAACAGCACCCGCAGCATGTCTTCGAAGAGGCTGGCGCCTACACTATCAGTCTCACCGTGACAACGGCGGTCGGTTCGGATGTGCTGGAAAAAATCGCGTTTATCAACGTGGAAGATCCCATGCCGGTGGCGGGCCTGTTCGGTGTTGGCCTGCTGGCGGTTGCCACGGCGTTCGCTGGCGCAACAGCATTGCGAAAGAAGCGTAAATAACGCAGAAAACCAAATTCACAGGCTGTCCGCTGTCGCTGGTTACCAACCAGACAGTGGACAGCCTTTTCGTTGTTTCATGGTGTTCCCACCACCGGATCGTTCCAATTTGGATTTGGATTTGGATTTCAAAGTATGATGTGTGCAACAAATCGAAGCAAAAAACGAGAGGAATAAGATCATGATAAAAGTAACAGGAGCGAAACTTGAAGAGTTGCGTCCGCTGGTAGAGCATTTTTTTGCCGTGAGCGGTCCTAAAATCCGTGAACTGAAGCGGGTCTGGAAACTTGAGAAGGGCGCGCCTGTGTATACCCGTCACGGGAAGTACACCACCCGCGGTTGGACGGAATGGACGCAGGGCTTTTTGTATGGCTGCCGCATTCTGCAGTTTGATGCTACGGGCGACGAGGACTTGCTGGCGTCGGGAAGGCACGATACGCTTACTTTTATGGCGCCCCATGTGACCCATATCGGTGTACATGATCATGGCTTCAACAATCTGTCCACCTATGGCAACTTGCGCCGCCTTGCACTGGAAGGGCGCAGTGGGGATTCGGAAGAACTGGTGCGGCTTTACGAACTGGCCATACAGGCGTCGGGCGCGGTGCAGGCCGCACGCTGGACGGCTCTTGCCCGTGGCGGCGGTTTTATTCATTCCTTCAATGGCCCGCAGTCGCTGTTTGTGGACACCGTCCGTTCCTGTCGCATTTTGGTTCTGGCCCATTTGCTGGGACATGTGCTGATGGGTGAGAATGATAAGCCGATTTCATTGTTGCGCCGTGCTGCTGCACACATCAGCGCCACACTGCTGTACAATGTGTACTATGGCAAAGCGCGGGACCGCTATGATGTGCCTGGGCGTGTGGTGCATGAGAGCATTTTTAATGTGAAGGACGGCAACTACCGTTGTCCCTCTACGCAACAGGGATACTCACCTTTTACCACCTGGACACGCGGGCTCGCCTGGGCGGTACTTGGATTTGCAGAGCAACTGGAATTCTTTGAGGAACACGATTATTATCTTGATGAGGTGCCTGAGAGTCTCTATTTTCATAAGACGCTGAAGGAAGGCGCGAAAGCCACAGCCGATTTCTTCATTGACAATACGCCGGTGGATGGCATCCCCTATTGGGACACCGGCGCGCCGGGTCTCGCGCACATGGGCAACTATCTCGCCCGCCCTGCGGAACCCGATAACGATTATGAACCGGTAGATAGTTCGGCAGCGGCGATTGCCGCCCAAGGGTTGTTGCGCCTGGGGAAATGTCTCGGAGCAACAGGAGAAGGCAAACGCTATTACAAGGCCGGACTGGCGGTGACGCGCACCCTGCTCGCTCCGCCTTATTTGAGCGAAAACATGAAGCATCAGGGATTGTTGCTGCACAGCATTTATCACCGCCCCAACGGCTGGGATTGCACGCCGAAAGGCAGAAAAGTACCCCAGGGCGAAGCGTCCATGTGGGGCGATTACCATGCCATGGAACTGGCGGTGTACCTGCAGCGGCTGCTCGACAAAAAGCCGTATCTAAAATTTTACGCCTTTCCCGAAGCACGGGGCCGACGTTGTGCCCGGGATTATTATCAGGAAGCGTAGCAGATAAGTTATCGGCTGGAATCCACGAGTAACAACGAGGTCTTTGCGTTATGTTAAGGATTCCGGTCTTTTTCGGGCAGGTTAATTTCATAAAGATGGCAATAACGAGTACATGTGGTTTTAAGCGTGACGCGATGCATTCTGGTGGTTGCCCGAAAAGACCGGAATCCATCCGTCACGGCAAAGCGCGTGTTTATCAGGATTGAATAAGGAACAAGATTGTGCAACAAAATTATGTGCGTACTACCGCCGGGGATATGGAACAGGAACGTTTTTCCCCGAAAGCGAATTTCATTGAAGGCATAGGGCTTATGATATTTATCCTGGTTTTCCTCTGGATAATTGCTTATGCTTTCGGGGTGATGCAGGATGTCAAAGGGGCAAAACTCTTTTCTGAAATACTGATGGTGGGTGGTGCGTTGTATATGCTCTTCGTGGCGCCCTTTCTCCACAGGGACACGGCTGCCAACTGGGGGCTTGGCACCCCCTGGGGGTTGTGGCGGTTGTTGAAGGAGTCCACTCCGGCAAAACGTGCCCTGCTGCTGGTGATTGTTGTCGCCCTGTTTATCGGACTCAATGCCCTGAACATCTACCACTGGGAAAAGGTACTGAAGTTCCTGAACCTGCATCGTACAGGCATGATTGCGTGGAAGGGAAGCTTTCCAGGCGCTATCGGTATGGTGACCTTCGGCAGTATTTTGTCACTGCTTATCATCACTTTCGGCATTCGGTATGACAATTTCCTGTCCGCATTCCGCACCGCCATGATCATCGCCCTGCCGCTGTTCGTGTTGATTATTCTCGCCGCCATGATGCAGCGGGGTATGGCCGCATTCGAGGGCATTAGTATCAGCGCTTTCCTCATCGGCATCTTTGGTTATGTGTTCTGGGGGTTTGTTCAGCAACTGCTCTTTTCATCCTACCTGGGCACACGTATCCGCAAGGGTTTTGCACCGTCAACCTCCCCCTCCAATGCGATTGATCCTGAGAACCGCCTGCGATTTACATTGGTCTCCTCTTTCCTGGCGGCGTTCTTGACTGCAGCAGGCTTGTTTATATTGTTGCGGAGAAATCATGGCGAGGCGATTCCAGACTGGACGTTTTTTGCTTTTGGCGCCTTTTTCCTGCCCTTGTTTGCCGCCTATGCCTGGTTTTTTGCTATTGACCGAAAGCGACTGCTCGTGGCCACCCTCAGTGGTTCCTGTTTCGGGCTGATCCATATCAATTCCTACGGCTTGGTGGCGGTAACCTTTCTCCTTGGTATTGCGCTGACCTATGTGTTCATGGAGGATAAAAACCGGAATCTGGTCGCTTTGGGTTTTATCCACGGATTACTGGGCTCCTCCTTCGGGACCTTCTTTTCCAAGGGTAAGTCCGGCGCGTTGGAAGTGGACTATAGCGTTGGACCGTGGAATGTGGATAATCCCACCTGGGGTGTGCTGGTTTTTCCAGTGCTGTGCATTCTGTTCTATGGCGTCCTGATCCTCTGGTATTCATTGCGACATAGGGAGTCATGAGCTCCTCTGGTGGGTCCAACTGGTGTACCCGCCTCTACCCTTGCAATTTTTGATGTTTTGTGATATGATATTACGTATTCAAAATATCGGACGCACTACCCCTATGACAACGACAAATACAGATATTAGCGACGGGATATTGGTTGAACTTCGAAAAATCGTTCGCGCTATGGACTTGCAATCACGACAGTTACAGCGAAATTGTGCGCTTACAAGTCCGCAACTG
Organism: uncultured Nitrospirales bacterium; assembly: GCA_964493075.1. Taxonomy (GTDB): domain Bacteria; phylum Hydrogenedentota; class Hydrogenedentia; order Hydrogenedentales; family CAITNO01; genus SLFT01. Next base: position 25,623 of record CAZBNU010000010.1, read on the forward strand.
GTGGTGCTGCGTGAAATACTGCGACACGATGAAATTTCCATTGGTACACTGGCCGCACGCGCCAGTTTGAGTAATGCCACTCTTACCGGCATTGTGGACCGCCTTGAACAGCGGGGGCTGGCAGTCCGGAAACGGGGTAAAGACCGAAGGCAGGTGTTGCTTTGCAGCACAGAATCCGGACGGGTGTTGTGCGAAAATGCTCCGCCGCTGATGCAGGAAAAATTCTTGAGCGCACTCGCTGGGCTTCAGCAATGGGAGCAGGCGCAGATGCTGGCAGCATTATCCCGTCTTTCTTCCATGATGAACGGCGGGTCGTACCCGGGAAAGCAATCCGAAAAAAGCGCTCTTTCAGATGATGGCTTTATCGCGACGTGCCAGATGCTGCTTGAAAGAGAATCTGAAACAGAAAGGGTTTCCAAAAGCATGAGTATAGAACCACAATTGATTGAAATACACTCCAGTAGCGATTTCCCAGAAAACATGACGCGCGAATCGTTGGCGGAATTCTTACATGAGCATCTAAAACCTTACGAGGATGCGGTTGAGGATATTTTGGCGGGGCTTGATTACGCCTTGTCGCCGTCTCCAGGCAAGGGTGGCTTTGTTTTGCTGGCCTTGTTGCGGGATAGACTGGTGGGCGCATTGGTGATATTGAATACCGGTATGAGCGGCTATGTGCCCGAACACATGCTTTTATTTGTCGCCGTGGATGGTTCTATGCGCGGGAAGGGAATTGGAGGAACATTGATACGCCGTGCGCAGTCTCTTTGCAGTGGCAACATGAAACTTCATGTGGAGTATGACAATCCGGCGAAGCGCCTTTATGAACGAATGGGTTTCAAAAGCAAATATGCAGATATGAGGTGGAACAATGAATCGTGTAACGATAAATCTTGAAGCGCTGCTGCACAATTTCGAGGTGATCAACAGGTGGATGAACAAGCACAACGCTTCGTGGACCGTGGTCACCAAAGTGCTTTGCGGCAATGAAGATGTGTTGAACGCTCTGAAATACATTGGCGTTACGTCATTGGGGGATTCCCGCTTGTCCAATCTGAAAACGGCACGGCGTATTTTCCCTGAGTATGAGGGCTGGTACATGCGTGTGCCGGGTCCGTCGGTAATTGACGAGGTGATTGAGTTGTCTTCCGTCAGCCTAAACAGTGAAATTGAGACCATTGTGTCGTTGGAGAAAGCGGCTGCGAAAAGACACAAAAAACATCATGTTATTATCATGATAGAGTTGGGCGATCTGCGGGAGGGCATATTGCCCGGTTCGCTGGTGAATTTTTATGAATCTGTGTTTAACCTGCCGCATCTGGAAGTACTGGGTGTCGGCGCCAATCTGGGGTGTCTGGCTGGTGTTGCGCCCAATGTGGACCAACTCATGCAGCTGGTACTTTACAGGGAATTGCTGGAACTCAAGTTTAATCATAAACTGCCGTTTATTTCCGCTGGTTCCAGCGCAACTCTTCCCTTGTTGCTGGAAGGGCGTGTGCCTGTAGGCATCAACCATTTTCGCATAGGCGAAGCGCTTTTCCTGGGTACGGACTTGATTAACGGTGGGACCCTGCCGGAGCTTCGCGACGATGTTATGTTGTTGCAGGCGGAAATTGCAGAGTTGAAGGAAAAAGGCCTTGCGGCTGCTGCTGATGGTGCGAGCATAGCACCGTTCTCCACCGACCAGCCCGCGGAATCGGACGAGTTTTCTCCAGGACAGCGCGGCTACCGCGCGTTGATAGGCGTGGGCCAACTGGATACGGATATAAACGGGCTGATCCCCATCAACCCGGAACATCAGATTGCAGGTGCGAGCAGTGACATTACCGTGGTAAATATTGGCGATGACCCCGGGGGGCTGAAAGTGGGGGACACCATAGAGTTTCGGCTCAATTATCCTGCCCTGCTGCGGCTGATGAACTGTCGGTATATTAACAAGGTGGTGGAGCCTGCAATTGATGTATTTGAAGAAAAAATGAAGGAAAGGCGACTGGATTTATCTGCGGTACTTGATAATCAGGAACAGCCGGTTTTCTGATTATATGGAGGCAACAGTGGAAAGAGCGGGAGGGACAGCACGCGCCAAATTTCCTTTTCTAATACGTGAGAAACATCATGATGGATTTGCAGAAACAATTTGAACATGATAAATCGCTTTGGAATTTCTGTGCACAGGTGTATGAATCGGCCATTGTGCTTGGGCATCCTGACGTTACAGCCTATGAGCACTTTGAGGAGGAACTGATTGACCGCCTGTTGTTGTATCTGATTCGTGACTGTAAAAGATGTATACATCTCTATGATGTGGGTTGTGGCAGTGGGCGCCTTCATTTACGTTATGGGCTAAAATCTCTTGACCCCAGTTCCCGTGATCCCGAATCCATCGCCTATCGCTTGCAGACCATGCACGCCAACTTCCAATACTCGCCCCATATTGCGCCCGGATTAAAAAGGGTTGGCGGCATTGATTTTTCCCATGAAATGCTTGAACTGGCACGCAAGAAAATTATGGGCGCCGGACTGGGTGATATGCTGGATAGGCTGCTTTACTTTGAACAGGGCTCTGCTTTTGACTTGCAGCCCTTTGCTGAGGAACCGCTACCCGTGGCGGTAACCTTATGCAACAGTATTGGCGTAATGCAGGGGTATGAAGGTGCGTGCAAGGTGTTTCAAGCGATGCGACGCAGTGTGGAGAAGGCAGGCGGTATTGCCATTATCAGCGGCTATCGCAATGAAGCGGTGCCTGATTTCGCCCTTGGAAATTATGAGAGCGTGTTGGACGCCTGCGGTCAGCCGGTATGGCTGGCGCCCGATACCTACGCCGGCAAGGCGTATCAGCAGCGGCCTCATATTTATAAACGCGCCTATGACGCAAGCGATGAGATTGCTGTGGATGTGTATGATAATGAGGATGTGATCGTGATGGAAAACCATGTTTTGCGACGCGTCCCGGAACTGGTGGACGAGGTGGCGGCATGCGGTCATATTTGTACCTACAACGAATATGAATCATGGTGGTATTCCTTTGCGCAGTTTAGCGCCTGGATAAACGAATGGTGGGGCGAGGCGGATTCCTGGCATCTTGCGGGGCGTTCACTGGATCCCATGCGGGCAGCCCCGGCACAATTCGCCATATATGATCCGGCTGGCCTTCTTGACATATTTTTCAACCGCTGGGGCATTACAACACGGCATGATTTACCATAGCCTGCGTCGCAATGGTTTTCAAGTGGGATGAAGAGGGGGCAACGTGGTATCCTTGTGTCTGAAACTGATGATATAAAGGATCGCTGTCATGATATCGCCTATCACACCAAATTTTCGTGTCGTAAACATAGCCCTGCTTTTCGTGTTTAGTGCAGCCCTTGTCGGGTGCGGCCAAATCACAGACAAAGACCGCATTAAAATAGCGAAGATCGGGGAGAAGTATATCACCAGGGGCGACTTGTTCCGCATCATACGGGAAATGCCGGATGCGCAGCGTCCCATGATCCGCAATCGCAGCGATATGCTGCGCGTGTTGAACCAGTATATAGACAGTCGTATCAAACTGCCTCTGGGGCAGCAACTTGCGAAAGAAGGAAAAATAGAGATACCTCGAGAGGTGGCGCGGGAAGCGTTTTTTCAAGAGAGCGGCGACGAAGCCTCAGTGCTGCGTCATTCATGGAGCATGGAGGTGCCGCCGCCCGGCGTAGTTACACCGTTGATGGAAGTATATGGATTGACGCCGGAATTATTACAATTCAATAAGGACAGCGTGGAGGAAGGTACGGACCAGGTGCTTAAGAAACTGTTGGGCGAACGGGCGGTGGAATACCTTGCCGCAGAGGCATTCAAGGAGGGGCGCATTACCCTGTCACCCGAAGAAGTAGAGCGCGAATATCAGTTTATGAAGGATCAACTGGTTCATTACGAGGAAATCAGTTTTATCGGCCTCAAGTTTCCTTCTACCTTAACGGATGCCTCCGCACAGGCGGCCCAGGTGCGTGAACGCCTGAATAGCGGCGAATCTTTTGATGATATTCTGGAGGCGTACGCCGAAAAAGACAAGCAGGATCAGGTGGGCTACATTATTCAATCGGACATTCAGAACAATCCCGCCCTTGACAAGTTTCGTGGGTTTTGGTCCGCCGCTTCCGGCACCGAGAAAGGAGCGATTCTCGGGCCGGTGTATCTGCCCTCCTACCAACAAATCATTGAAGACAAGGATGGGCGTAAGACTGCTGTAAACATGCCAGATGCCTATCTTATTTTCCGTGTACTCGAACACCGTCCTGAGCGTGTATTGAGTTTGGAAGAAGCGCAGATGCATGTGGCCGCGCCGCTGCTGAAGGCCAAAATGATGCACCTGCTTCGGGAAGAAAATGGTGTTGAAGTGTACGAAGATAAATTGCCCGAACCCGGCGGCGTCCAGGGGCCGACGGCGATTTAATTGACAATTGACAACGAATTATTTTGTCCATAAAGTCCATTATGTCCATAGTGTCCATTGAACAGACAGGGAGAAGAAAATGAACTATCTGATAACGGTAGCGGTACTGATTTTGGGTGTTGTTTTTTCGGCACAGGCAGACCTTATCCTGCCGACATTCCAAACCAATGTGGAAACGTATCGTGTCTTTGGGTCGGAACACCCGGGCCCGTACAAGCACCCCGCCGCAATAACACAGCTGGAAAACGGCGACCTGTATATTGCCTATTATGGCGGCGCCAATGAGTATGACAAGCAGACGGCGGTGTATGGGTCGCGAAGAGATAAAAAGAGTATGGAATGGTCAAAGCCTGTGCCCATTGCCTCGGCGCCGTTTCAGGGGGTGGGCAATCCCGTAATCTGGCAGGCGCCTGACGGGTTGGTATGGCTGTTCTACAACAACCAGCACGGGGACACTTGGTCGAATGCGCGGGTGATGGCGAAGATTTCCGAGGACGGCGCGCAGACGTGGTCGGATGCGTTTCTGCTGGTCATGGAAGAAGGTTCCATGGTGCGGGGCCAGCCCATTGTGCTGAACAACGGCGACTACCTGCTGCCGCTGTACAACGAAAGAGGCGACGACCGGGAACGCAGCGCTGAGGATACATGCAGTTACTTCCTGCGGTACAACCCGGAGACCCATGAATGGAAAGAAACCAACCGCATCCGATCTGCTGAAGGCAATCTGCAAGCCCAGGTGGTGCAGTTGTCGGACACGGAACTGTTCTGCTTTATGCGGCGCGGCGGCGGGTATGAACCCACCACGGACGGTTGGATGCTGCGCTCGGACTCCAGCGATGGCGGCTATACCTGGACTGATGCTGAACGCACCGAATTCCCGAACCCGAACTCGGCGGTGGAGTTGATTAAACTGCGCAACGGTGATCTGTTGCTGGTGTACAACGACAACATGAACGACCGCACGCCCCTGACAGTTGCGGTGAGCAAGGACAACGGCAAGACCTGGCCGTTCAAGCGGAACATTGCCGGCGGCGACAACTCCTTTGCCTATCCCTACGCCATCCAGGCTGACGACGACAAGATTTATTGCGTGTATACTACAAACAACCGCACCACCATTATGGTGGCAGTATTTGAAGAAGCCGCGATTACGGAATATGAGAAGTGATGTGCAGTGCTTGCTGATGGTTTACAACAGTGAAAGGTGCCCTACAATGAAAGCAAATGAGAATGGCGTTATAACAGCCGCGTTGCTTGCGGTATGTTGTTTGCCTGTGTTTGTTATGGGTATACAAACAAGCGCCTGCGCGGAGGAGGAAAGGAGCATTGTCGGCGTTTGGCTGACGGGTGAGGATATAGACATCACCTACAGTTTTTGTGCAGACGGCACGTTTACCCACTGGAACACCTACTACTATTTCAAGAACGGCAAGCAGATTAATGTATCCAGAGAACGGATCGGCTGTGGCACCTACACGACGGGCAAGGATGAGATTTCCAATATCATAGACCTGCATTTCCAGTATGAGACGGAATGTGTTGCCCTGGGGCGTTTTGAATGGACGACTGAACCTTCAGGTGAATTGGCGCTGAATATTGCCGAGTGTGGTTCTCCGCGGCCAGACTCGCCCTTGTATTATCACATGCGTTCAGGAGGCATCTTTGACTGTACCTGTGTCAGCGAACTTGATTGTGACACTTCAGATATCCAAATGACCAATCTGTCCGGGCGCTATGGGTATGGACTTTCCGGCGAACATGACTTCACCGGCAGTTTGATCAAGGAGGCGCTGACAGATGCGGAATGGCATCTTGACGGAAAATTCACCTTTCCTACTGGCGGATACGCAGTACGGGAACCCCAGGTCTCCATTCAGGAATCCTACCCGGAACAGGTTTCTGTAACGCTGAAGGTAATACAGCCAGCCCCGGACAGCATTGTCACCCAAGTGATCACGGTTGTGCCTGTTTCCCTGGAGATTCCCGCTTCCAACCAGGCCCAATTTACCTTGAAGATAGAAGTGTGCACGGAAATGTCATCAGGAGAAGGTGAACCCGTTGAGGGAGAGTCTAGTGAAGGTGAAGGGGAGCCTGTCGAAGGGGAGGCAACGCCAGCCGTGTTTTTGCTGGAACAGTTCGACGCAGCTGATCTCAATAATGACAACAGGCTAAGTTTTGAAGAAGCGCTTGCGGTGTTGGCCGACTTCAGCCAGGACGAGTTTAATCGCCTGGACACCAACGAGGACGCCTTCCTCACCCAGGCGGAACTCAGGGCAAATGGTTTGTCTTTCTTCTCCTGTATGAATTTATTTCGACCCGCTGAAGAAGCAAAACACTATCTGGGCGACCTGCTGTTGTTGGGAATAAGCCTTACGGTGCTGTTACGTTTTACGATCAATAACCGCAGGTAACAAATACCAGCATCGCAGCAATAACACTGGCTGGCTCATCCGACTATGCCCGCTGCTGCTACCTGCTGCTGATCTCCTGATACAACCCCGCCACCGCCTCTAATATCTGCGCTTCCAGTCCCGGCTTCCATTTGTTGGGCATGCCGTAGATGAGTTGGGAGGTCTGGCCTTCGTAGCCGCCTTCTTCAAGGATGATTTCGGAGGGGATGTAGGCCATCAGGTCGTTGGCGTAACCCATGACAAAGGTGTCCTGGCCGAGCCGTTCTTTGATGCCGATAGCATAGGGCACGGTAACTTCGCCGCCGAGGGTCACCAGCGTTTGTGCGCCCAATTGCCACAGTTGCACCGGGTAGGGATAGGTGACGGGCAGCGTTTCCTCCCGTTCAAGTTTGTCCAGCAACCACTGGTTGCAGTAGTGTTCGTAACCGCCCGTGTTGGCAATGCGTTCCTTGAGGGTGGCTGCGTCCGGCGCTTGTTCCAGTGCGAGTTCTACTTCGCTATAGGCGGTTGTCAACGACGCCTCCAGCGCCTGCATGGGTTCGCTTAATACCCGTTCGACGGCACTGGCGAGGGTATCGCCATACTGCTTTGCCAGGCCCACGCTACGCCGGGGCAGGGCGTTCTGGTCCGCGCCGCATCCGGCAAAGAAAAGGGCGGTGGCGTCGGGATAGGTGGTTTCCAGGGCGACTTGTGCAAAGCCGGGGTAATCGCCGCACCAGACGTAATCGCTCAGCACCGTGGCATGACAGGCATAGCCGAAGAGGATCGCCCTAATCGTGCCGCTGGCATCGGTGATTTTCAACGTGGGTGCGGCGTGGTCCTGCGGCCCTGACAGCGTACTCGTTGGAAGCAATTCCCCTTCCTTGTTGTTGCGGCGGTTGACGGCAATGCGTGCGATACCGTTGCCGGAGAACAGGGCGGCGGGTTGGAGGTTGTCGAGGGCTTCTCCTGCCAACTGCACCACCCGGTCTTCAAGCCAGGCGGCATATTCCATGATTTTTACCGCATCTTCGTCGCTGTAGGTGTACATGCAGCGCAGCGAGTTGCCGATAACCGGGGCGCTGTGCGTGTGGGAGGCGCTGAGAATAATCTGATCGCGATCCAGTTGATATTCCTGTCCAATCCGGTCGCAAATAGGGTCGGCAATGTCTTTTGGGAACCCGAGAATATCGGCGGTAATAAGGAGGCTACGGTTCCCGGAAGCGTCTTCCAGCGCAAGGGCTTTCACCCACAAGGAATGCAGCATCCCTTCCGCCGGATGGTTGCGGGCAGCATAGCCGGCAAGCCACAAAGGCTCCTGCGGCGTGATGTCGGCACGGGCAACGCCCGCCTTCCAGTGCGTTTCAATAGCATTTTCCGCGTGAAGGGACATACTGATGCTGACCGCCAGAAACAATGCCATCAATAAAAGGTTACGTGTTATCATGGGTGTTCTCCTGTTCAGTAACACGGTCAGTATACATCTGTGGAAACGCGATTGTGAAGTGTGCGTGATAAATTTGCAGCATACCTAGTTTCGCAGAGTAGACTTTACCGTACAGGAAATCTAACATTTCTGTCTTGATAACCCAAAATAAGTATGAAAAAACAATTGAGGTCGCCCGGGTTTCGGGCGCACATGGATAAGAACAATGACCCATGAATCTTCTTCAATTATTGAGTTGTTCGCCAAGTGCCCGGCACTGCAAGCGTGCATTCCCTATATGCCGCTGGCGACTTTGCCCACGACGATACAGGATGCTCCGGCGTTTGCGCGGCAGCACGGCATGGCGTCATTGCATATCAAACGCGATGACCAATCCGGTACGTTGTATGGCGGCAACAAAACCCGGAAACTCGGGTTTCTGCTGGCTGCGGCACGGGAACGAGGCGCACGCAGCGTAATTACCTTTGGCGCGGCGGGGTCGAATCATGCGCTTGCCACGGCGTTGTATGCCCGTGAATGTGGGATGGGTGCAGCGCTCATTTTGGGACCCCAGCACAACAGCGATCATGTCCGGGAGAATATCCGCGCCATGTACCTGTCGGGCGCTACGCTGTGTCCGTGTGCCTGGAAGGATACAGTGAGAACGGCCGCCTCTGTTTTTCACAAGTTTTGGGAACAAGACGGCAGTGCGCCTTATGTCATTCCGCCGGGAGGTTCCTCGCCTGCGGGTGCGCTGGGGTTTGTAAACGCCGCGTATGAACTCAAGCGGCAGTGCGATGAAGGCATAGTGCCTGAGCCGGATATTTTGTATGTGGCGTCGGGGACGATGGGCACCTGTATCGGGCTGGCATTGGGGCTTTCCGCCGCGGGCATGAAAACCAGGGTTATGGCGATTCGCGTAACCACCGAGCCCTACACAGGGATGGAACGGGCAAAGATGCTGTTTGGTGCTGTTCGGGCACTACTGGCAGAGGGAGACGCCGCATTTGCCCGGTGCAACCTCTCCCCCTCGCACTTTGAAATCCGGGATGAGTTCTTTGGCCGGGATTACGCCCTATACACGAAGGAAGGCATTGCCGCGATGGATACGGCAAAAGAGGAACTGGGCCTGTCTCTTGAGGGCACCTATACCGGCAAAACCTTCGCCGGGCTGCTGGCGGACGCATCAGCGGGTCGTCTGCAGGGAAAGCATGTGTTGTTCTGGAATACCTACAACGGCGGCGCTCCTGACGGGATGGAGGGGGAATTTGACTGCCGCATGTTGCCCGTTATGCTGCAGGAATACTTTGAATCGAAAACCCCACCCCAGGAATTTTGTTAACCCCGAGTATCGTGTTTGATTGGGGCGTATATAAGTGCTACACTTTTTCTAGCGTTGGTTGGCGTGTCGTTACTTTATCAGGACCTGTCTGCCCCGGGAGGGCTGCCATGAAGAACAGAGTGTCCAGCAAAGAAAAAACGCGCATTCTGGTTGTGGATGACGACCCCTACTACCTCGAGATCATCCCTGCTGTTCTGGCCCAGGATAATGCCTGCACGGTGTTTACGGCGTCCACCGGATTCGACGCAGGACTGATGGTGATGGAATATGCGCCCCATGCTGTGATACTTGATATTCACCTCTCTGATACGGACGGACGCGCCGTGTGTGAACGTATCAAGTCGCGCAAGGAAACTGCGGGTACGCGCGTGCTTGGGATATCCGGCTTCGTTGCCGAAGACGAAATTTTCGCCCTTGCCTCTTATGGGTTTGATGATTTCCTGAAAAAGCCCTTCCAACTGGAAGAACTGAAAACGCGTGTTGCAAACCTGCTCCGTCCAGCCATCAAACACTGACAGAGGCGCCCACCGCAAACCCTACCCCAAAGTGCAGCCGATAAAATCCGGTATAAAAAAAGAGTTGAAAAATAGTTATACTATATGTTATACTTCCGGTATAACAGAAAAGGAATGCCGATGACATCAAAAACAGCCATATCCCTCGAAGACGACCTGCTTTACAAAATGGAAGACCTTGCGGAAAAGCTGCATCTGTCGCGTAGCGGAGTTTTTGCCGAGGCCGCACGCGAATACATACTGCGGCACGAAAACCAGATTCTGATGGAAGCCATCAACGATACCTACGGCAACCCCACAGACAAAGAAGAGACCCAATTGCTCCGTCGTCATAAAAAGGGCCATCGCCGTCAGGTTGAAGGGCAATGGTAATCCGGCAGGGCGACGTTTTCTGGGTGAATCTGGGAGCGCCGCGGGGTTCCGCGCCGGGATATCGCCATCCCCATGTGGTGGTGCAGAACAACCTGTTTAATGCAAGCCGCATATCCACGGTGATAGTGTGCGCGTTGACCTCAAAGGTGCGTTACGCCAACGCGCCGGGCAATGTATTGTTGAACAAGGGCGAAGCAAAACTTCCCAAGGCAAGCGTGGTTAATGTCACCCAGGTGTTTACCGTGGACAAATCCGATCTGGAAGAAAAGATAGGAACCCTTTCCGACTACCGCATAAAGGAAGTTCTTGAGGGCATGGCGCTGGTGCTACAACCCCGTGAAGTAGATTTCTGAATCTTGTAAACCAGTTATTTGTTATACTTCCCCTATGGTAGATTCTGGCGAAAAAGAACAGGCGCTCGACGCCGTTACGTCTGGCAAGTACGATAGTATCCTGCTAGATTTTGATCACACCCTGTTTCTGGATAATTCCACCGACCGTTATCTGGATGCGTTGCGTCCGCGGCTCCTGGCTTTTCTACTGGTTGCTGCGAGCGACTGGATTGTTCGTGCGCTGGCATGGTTTGGATTGTGTTCCTACAACAACCAGCGGGACTTCATGCGCGTCCTGGTATGCACACTGCTGATGCCCTGGAACCTGCTATGGTGGCCCGGCGTCGCTTCAAAACTTGCCAAAGAGAAAATAAATGTCCCGTTGCTGGAATTCCTGCCGGACGATAAGCCCATTATTGTAGTAAGCCACGGCTTCCATCATAGTATCAGGCCCATGCTTGATGCTGTCGGATTATCGCGGGCCGAGATCGTTGCTTCCCGCGCACTGCCTCCCTTTCGAAACCTGCGTCTGGAAGGTAAATTCCACGCGCTGGATCAGGACATAAAAAACGCTTTGTTTATTACCGATAAGGATGATGAGCCCGCAGAAGCCGTTGCTAAATCTTATCCCATCGAATGGTGTCCACCCACACCGCCGCCTTTTGATGGGTACTACGTGCCATTGCGTTACACGGTCGAAGGCAAGTACGCCAACCGCCGTTATTTCACCTATCAAATACTACAGGAAGATTTTGCGCTCTTACTGTTGGCCTACGCCTTTTCACCCTTGTACGTCGTTGGCTTATGGTTTCTTTTCCTGTCGCTGTATGCTATCTATGAAATTGGTTATTTCGACAACGACCACATCGCAGCCCGCAAAGAAGAAAAACCGGTGGTATCCGAAGCTGCTCTTCAGTTTGCGTCCCATCCCCGAATCAAGCCCTGGGTATGGTCGTTTATACTCGCTGCGTGCGGCATCCTTCCACTCTATTATGCAGGCGACATTTCCTTTTCCTTACCCACTACGCTGTTTGTCTGGCTTGTGATTCTTGTCAGTGTCTACAGTGCCTTTTATGTCTTTAACCGTATCAGTCCCCGCAAAAGAATTCCGGTTTTCCCCCTGCTCCATATCCTCAAAACCTTTTCGTTTGTTGTTATCCTGCCGTTGACGCTGATTGGCATATTGCTGCTTGCGGCGCAGGTACTGTCCATATCTACCAATTACCTCATCTATCGGCTGGGCGGCAAACTGGAAAAGTTCAACCGGCAGTTATGGCGTATGCTATTCTTTCTGGTGTGCTGTATCGCCGTTTATATTGTGGTTACTCCTACCCTCTCCACAAACGATTACATCCGCTTCGCATTGATTATTGTATGGGGCGCCCTCCGCACTGTTGAAGCTGCATATCACAAGAATATCCTCCGTATCATAGGAGAAATGGTTAAGAACCGGTTGTGATAGCATGGGAACCTGCCCCATATAAGAGTATTATTATCGGTATTGTAGTATATTATTTCCATTTAATCAATTGCGAAAATAATTAAAATATGGTATAATGTTGTTGATGTTTGCTGTGGAATGTGCTGGAATGACTAGGAGGAAACAACATGAAAAAAAATATCTTTGTGGCATTTTGCCTTGTGGTCACAGGAATTGCGGCCGCACAACCTGCCGATTTTGGCGATGCGCTCATGGAGCCGATACCAACATTGCTTGCCAATGGCGGTCCCTACCATCTTGACACTTCAAAGGAATGGATTGGATCCAGTTCGACCTGTACCACAACAACGGAAACGGATGCACTGCCGACTGATTTCAATGACGGTTATATTGTTGTTCGTGAGGTTTATTTTAACAGTCAGTTTGCCAATATGGGTCAGGTATGTGTTCCCGTAACCACAACAAGCGATGCCGCGGTGCGCTATCTTAATGTTGCTTTGGACCTGAATAATGATGGTGTTTTTGCCACCTATCCTGTTGGCACGCACATGCAATATGAATGGGTGGTTGTCAATCTGCCAATTGTTTTCGTGAACGAAAGCAAAGTCGTAACATCTGTGTTCACGTTACAGGCGCCCCTTGTAAGTGGGGCTGGCAGGGCAACTTTGAGCACTGCTCCCATAGATCCGATGCTTTATGGTCCAGTCGGTTGGGATGGCAGAGGTCCTGCCGGCGGCTTTGCGCGTGGCGAGACGGAAGATTTTGCTGCCTTTACCACCTCTCTGTACTATTACGATTCCCTTCCGGGCAGCATCCAAATGCCCGCGCCACCTGTCTATTATTTGCCGGAAAACAAACCTTTCCCGAATCCCCCTGTTTATGAGACTCCCAAAGGGCCAGCGGGTCCTTGGCCAGTGCCGGAAGTGCCCGCTGCACCTGGCCAAGGCGAAACACCATATACCCCGGAAAGTGATGAACCGGAGCGTCTGGACAATCCACCACCGGTGAATCCTGTTGCGGATCAGGGTTCTGTAGCGAATATGCCTGATATAAAACAAGGACCAAACGAATGTGTGCCCGCTTCTACGGCTAATTCTCTTCGGTATCTGTTTAATAAGGCGGGAATGACTCCGCCGGGCGATAGCGATGCCTTTAACAAGGACTTATTTGATAAACTCAAAGAAGCCATGAAGACCAATCAGGGGAGTACGGGTACTGTAATCGATCCGGAAAATCCCAATAATAATAATTTTATTAAGGGAAAGCAAGCAGCGAAGATTCACGATACACTGCGCAATGGGAAAGTTACCACGGTACAACAGAATCCGACACGCGATAACCTTATTAACGCCATTAAGCAAGGGAAGAATGTTGAAATTGTTATCACGCGGTACAATAGTGATGGCACCGTAGGTGCGCGTCACATGGTAACGGTTGTTGGCTTTGTTCAATATGCTGACGGCACTTTGGAACTGAAAATCCACGATCCCAATGACAAAGAAACAGGCGAAAATGCGGGTGATACCGTCAAACCGCCGCGAGAACATACACTCACCATAAAACCCGGCCAGTCCGACAAGGGTGGCTTGGAATTGCGAGGTATGGTGCGCGATGGCGGCGACCACGAAACGAATACCGACGGAGACACCTATGTTATTGAGACTATGTTTACGGAACATCTTGCCGAACCCCTTATTTCAGTCTTGATAGATTTGTTGGGTGAAGTAACTACAGGCAATCCGTTTGAAATGGAAGCCATCTTATGGGATAAGGCTACAGCCAGCCATTACCAGTGGATGAAAGATGGTGATGACATTGAAGGCGCCATAGGTCCCACGTATTTTGTACCCGCAGCTACTCCCGCCGATAGTGGTGAGTATACGTGTTGGGCCTATGACCAAGTATCAGAGACCTACGGGGTTAGCAATATGGTTTCGGTAATTGTAGTGTCCGACGCTGCCGTACCGCTCAGCAGTATTGCAACAATGGCACTCCTGTCCGTAGTACTAAGCTGTTGCGCGGCTTTGATTCTCCGCCAAAAACGCCGCGTTCAAAAGCAGTAACAACCACGACCCGATAATTGATACACATGCCATAACTTTTCGGTTATGGCATGTGTTTT
>CAZBNU010000011.1:0-1944 GCA_964493075.1 uncultured Nitrospirales bacterium
GATGCTGCAGACGTTGAAAAATGGCAGCGCACTGTGAATGGCAAAAGCGCCGCAACAACGCTGAATGATGTGGAAGAATTTGTCTATACGTTAAATGCATTCCAGGTGGACAACTTCCTATTAAGTGAGGCAGTGGACACACTACAGGCTGCTTCGACCATTACTGTAAACCAGACAGGTAAAGACCCTGTTGTCTTGAGTCTGTCTGCGAAAATTGACGGCGCTTATAAAGCCGTTATTTCCGGGCTTCCCTATGTGTTTTCAGTAAAAACGGACGAAATATCCAACATCGTTTCGGACATGCAGGTATTCCTGGAAATGCCAGCAGAAGAAGCCCCGGAAACTGTGGAAGAGGTTTCGACACCGACAGATAGTGCAACGCCCACAGCACCGGAATCGCTGGTGATCCCCTCGGATGCAGTCGAAACGGTAGCGCCAGCAGACAATGCTGCTGTCGCGAGTGAAGTAGTAGAGACCTCGCCGGTAGTGGTGTTGCCGCCACCGGCAAACGCCACAACTAACACTGCTGAATAACACCCCAAAGATAAATCATTGGCCGGCTCTTTTCTGGTATTCAGGCTGTAGGGAAATGGTAGAATACTTGGAGAGAGTCGGCTTTTTTTCAAAGTCTAACGGAGTTATTCATGGTATCATTACGAAAATATATAGGTACAGGGTGTGTCTGCAACGTAGTGGCTGTATGTATGTCCGTACTTCTTTTTGCGGGGTGCAGTCCCAGTATTCATGACGCGGTTGCCCGAAGTAACCATGATTCTGTGGCCGCATTACTCGAAAAAAATCCTGACCGTATTCTCTTAACCGACGGCAAGGGAAAAACAGCGCTGCATGCCGCTGTCACCTATGGCAGGACAGACCTTATGCCTCTGCTTTTGGAGTATGATGCCAATGTTAATCGTCAGGATATTACCGGCATGACGCCGCTGCATGTGGCCGGGATGCTTGGGAGACTTGATGAAGCCAAATGGTTATTGGCGCACGGTGCCGACCCGCTTATTGAAGACAAGTATGGAGATACCCCCCTGCATACGGCTGCTGTATTCGGACATGGCCAAATCATCAAATTACTCGTAGAGCATGGTATTTCCCCGGAGAGACCCAATGGAAACGGCGAACCCCCGATCGCCATCGCCCTAAATTATCGGCAGGAAAAGGTTGCGAAATATCTTAAATATCTGTCATACAACAAACCGCAGGTGACTCCATAACGCTCCCGATCGGAAACAGACACAATACAATCTCACTTTGGGATTGTTTTTGGCTTTATTTGATTATAAACAAGCCCGATAACTACAATAGTCATTGTGATTCTTATCATCACTTTCCCGCACTTATTTTTTGGAGACCCCGATGAAGACTTCCGTAGCAGAACTGGTGAATGCCATTCTTGAACAGATGGATGCCACCAATGACAAGCCACCCACAGAGAAGACCGTCCGATCACGGCTGATAAAACAGGGATACAACCGCCGTGATATAGATTCAGCCTTCAAACTTATCAATACCCATCTGACCGAAAAGCCGGTAATGAATGAAGTCATGCCCTCCATAAGGCATCTCGCCTTCTTTGAATCAACAAAAATTCAGCAGGATGTGCATCAGGCAATGACGCGATTGGAATTGATGGGTTTGCTTGAACCCTATGAACGTGAAATGCTGTTGGAGCGCTTTATCCATTCCGAAGGTCAAGCCGATATGGAAGCACTGGACTTTGCCCTTTCCTATATTATCGGCACCGGCAGGAACGCAGAGTTCCAGCAGGCCATGTTGTCCATATTCGAAGGCTTTTCTCCCACATTACACTGATCATTAAAATTCTTGGTACGAGGTATTCATCATGAAACGTGTGTTGCCGATAGTCATTCTCCTTACCGTAGTTATTTCGGCGTCAACGCTGGGTGCTGCGGCGGAAAACATTCGCTCCCT
>CAZBNU010000011.1:2044-33050 GCA_964493075.1 uncultured Nitrospirales bacterium
GAATATCAACTCTGGCATGCCAACAAATTCGGACGGCGTAATCTGAGACAGGGAATCGCTCCACCAGATTCCGGCCATCCCAAATTCAACGGGCATGCAGACGATATTGATTACCAGATCGAAGCGGATTTCAGCGGCATCATAGCCCCCGGCATGCCCACCCTGGTTGTACATTTGGGAGAAATCTTCGGGCGGCTTATGAATTATGGCGATGGGTTATACGGGGGCTTGTTCGTGGGCGCCATGTATGCTGAAGCATTCTTTGAGAATTCACCGGCGGCAGTTATTGACGCCGGACTGCACGTCATCCCAAAGGACAGCCAGTATTACGAGTGTATAAGCGATGTGCTCCAATGGCACAAAGACAATCCGGACGACTGGGAAATAACCTGGAAACTTATTAACGATAAATACCATCTGAATCCCGATTACAGGCTAGGCTCCTGTAGCAAAGATGATTTTAATATTGACGCTAAAATTAACGGCGCCTATATTGTAATGGGATTGCTTTATGGGCATGGCGATCCCGACAAAACCATTGAAATCGCCACACGTTGTGGGCAGGACTCCGACTGCAACCCTTCCAACGCCGCTGGCATCTTATTCACCATGATCGGCTATAAAAACCTCCCGGAAAAATTTACCAGCGCCCTCAACCGAAGCGAAGTTTTCAGCCACACAGCATACAACTTTGACCGATTGGTCAAGGCGTGCGAAGGCCTTGCCGTAGCAGGGGTAAAACGCTTGGGCGGCACGGTAGAAGCGAATCCACAGGGAAACATGGTCATGAGAATTCCCATAATCCCGGTCGTCCCTGGTGAGGTTGAGAACTGCTGGGAACCAGCCGACATTGCCAATTCACGCTTCACTCATGACGAAATGCTCCTTATCCTGTACAAGGAATAGAAGTCCAAAAAGCGGGATTCCTCCTGATAGTTATGGCAATAGCCAACAACATCATTCCGTTTTTTTCGGGCAGCCACATATCCGCTACTATTGTGGGCACAGAACTGTGTCCACATACAACACTTCCATAAGACTATGATCCTGCCCGAAAAAGACCGAAATCCGTAGCGTTATGCCAGCGCCTTGCACTGGCTTATGGATTCAGGTATTTTCCTTTCTGCTTCTTTCTGCTTGACGTGACGCGTCCAATATGGTAAACTATAATTGTTAGCACTCGTTCGGAATGAGTGCTAACGATTGAAGTGTTAAATAAAATGGAGACCTATGGAATAGAGATACTATAAAATCGGATTGTTGATTATGGCACCCAAAAAAATACAAGAACAGCCGTCAGACTTGGCACAAAGGGAACGTGAAATACTGCAGGCGGTGGTAAACAGTTATATTACTACTGCTGAGCCGGTTGGATCACGTGCCGTAGTGAAAAGGTTCAATATGGACCTCAGTGCCGCAACCGTCCGTAACGTCATGTCTGACCTTGAAGAAATGGGATTC
This sequence comes from uncultured Nitrospirales bacterium, assembly GCA_964493075.1. Lineage (GTDB taxonomy): Bacteria > Hydrogenedentota > Hydrogenedentia > Hydrogenedentales > CAITNO01 > SLFT01. Next base: position 3,506 of record CAZBNU010000011.1, read on the forward strand.
TTGCAGCAGGTGCACACCAGTTCCGGAAGGGTCCCCACAGATGAAGGGTATCGCTATTATGTTGATCATCTGATGCATGTGCAGGAACTGACACTGGCTGAAAGACGGCGTATTGAGAAAGAGTTTTCACAAAAACTCGACGATATGGACGGCCTATTGCGCAATACAAGCCATCTCCTTGCGCTGGTATCCCATCAGGCGGGTATTGCTGAAGCGCCTGACACCAGTCAAACCCGAATACAGCGATTTGAACTTGTGCCGATTGGCGAAAACAGAGTTGCCGTATTGATGGTGGACAATTATGGAACGGTGAGGTCAATGATGGCCAGTTTAAGCGGTCCTATTGACAACCAGCAGGCGGAAAGATTGAATAATTTTTTGAACCAGAATTTCATGGGTACTGAAATCGGATCGCTTGCAAAATCTCTGCGAACTCGTCTCGGTGAAGTTCTGGGGGAGCAGCGCAGCCTTGCACAGCATGCGCTGGAAGTGCTTGACCTTATGCCGCAGCATCAGGGGAACAGGCTCTTTCTTGATGGCGCTGTGCAATTATTTGAGCAGCCTGAGTTTCAACGTATAGAACAGGCCCGTGAAGTATTCGGACTCCTTGAGGAACACGACCGTTTGATAGGTGTTCTACGGAAAGCAGTTGCTGACGGTGACGGGCGTGCAGTATTTATCAGTCGTAATGATGACAATTTTGGCGTCGAAGGCATTGGTGTTGTCGCCTCTTCCTACAACGTGGACGGCAAGCCAGCCGGACTTATTGGCGTTCTCGGGCCGCGTAGAATGCCTTATTCCCGTTTGACTTCGCTGGTTCATCATACAGCAGATATGCTGGGGCGTTTCCTGACTAAACTCAGCAAATGAACAAAGGCAGCACACTTTGATTGGAGATTTGAACTGATATATGAGCGACACAACAGAAAAAACTGAATTTGAAAAGATGTTGGAAAAAAAACTGGCTGAAAGTAATTCTGCAGGTTCGGATAACGAATCTGTTGCAGATGATGCAGCGGTTCACAACGATAGTCAGATTCCTGTGGACAATCCAGACACATCAAGCAGCGAAGAGGAATTAAATAGGAAATTGGAAGAACAATCTTCCGAGTGTGAACAGTTAAAAGACCAGTTGTTGCGGGTGCGTGCAGATTTTGACAATTATCGCAAGCGCATGTTGCGTGAAATGAATCAAATACGCCAGACCGCATCGGCAAACCTGATTCGTGCATTCTTGCCAGCACTGGACAACCTGGAACGCGCACTGGCTCATGCCAGTGCGGAAGAAGGCTTTGTCGAAGGGGTTGGCATGGTGTACAAGCAGTTTCAGGAAGCGTTTTCAAATGAAGGTCTGGAACCTATTCCGGCATTGCACGAAGTTTTTGATCCGAATGTACACGATGCCCTTGCAACCATGCCATCTGAAAGCGTGGAAGCCGGACGCATCATGGAAGAGTATGAACGCGGTTACCGGCTGCGCGACACTGTGCTGCGCCCAGCGCGCGTAGTTGTAAGCAGCGGTGTGCCGGAGGAGATTAAAGATGAAGAAGAAAAGCAACAGACTATTAAAGAAACTGTAGAAGTAGAAGATTCACAACAAAAGTAAATAAAGCAACAACCAAACCATATGGGAGAAAATAATCATGGGTAAAGTAATTGGCATTGACTTAGGAACAACTAATTCTTGCGTAGCAGTAATGGAAGGCGGCGAACCGGTTGTAATCTCCAATACCGAGGGCAACCGAACAACCCCTTCTGTGGTGGCATTTACCAAGGACGGAGAGCGGCTGGTAGGTGCTGTCGCCAAACGCCAGGCGGTTACCAATCCACAAAACACGGTGTTCAGCATCAAGCGCTTCATGGGACGCCGCCATGCAGAAGTACAGACCGAAGAGAAAATCGTGCCGTATAAGGTTAGTGAAACTTCCAGCGGTGACTTGCAGGTTGAAGTGCAGGGTAAAACCCACCGTCCACCGGAAATTTCCGCAATGATATTGCAGAAAATGAAGGAAACAGCGGAAGCCTATCTGGGCACCTCCGTAACCCAGGCAGTGATAACGGTTCCGGCCTATTTCAACGATTCGCAGCGGCAAGCGACGAAAGATGCCGGTAGAATTGCCGGCCTGGAAGTCCTGCGCATCATCAACGAACCCACCGCTGCAGCGTTGGCCTATGGCATGGAGAAGAAAAAGGACGAGAAGGTCGCGGTATATGATCTTGGTGGCGGCACATTCGATATTTCAGTGCTCTCCATTGGCGACGACAGTTTTGAAGTGCTCAGCACCAATGGCGACACCCACTTGGGTGGTGACGACTTTGATCAGCGCATCATAGACTGGCTGGCAGAAGAATTTCTGCGGGATCAGGGCATTGATTTGCGCAAGGATGCAATGGCGCTTCAACGCCTGAAAGAGGGCGCAGAAAAAGCAAAATGCGAATTGTCCACTGCGGTCAGCACCGATATCAATCTCCCCTTTATCACGGCTGATGCTTCCGGACCCAAGCATCTTAACTACACCTTGACCCGCGCTAAACTGGAGCAACTTTGCGATTCCCTGCTGCAGAGAAGCAAAAATCCCTGCTTCCGCGCCATCGAGGATGCTGGTCTGTCCCCCAAGGACATTGACGAGGTTATCCTGGTGGGCGGCATGACACGTATGCCTGCCGTCGGAAAAATTGTAAAAGACATTTTCGGCAAAGAACCCCATCGTGGCGTTAATCCCGATGAGGTCGTCGCCATTGGCGCCGCCATCCAGGCAGGTGTGCTTGCTGGCGAGGTCAAAGATGTGTTGCTGCTAGACGTCACCCCCCTATCGCTGGGCATTGAAACCCTCGGTGGAGTTTGCACCAAGCTCATTGAACGCAACACCACAGTGCCTGTTACAAAGCGGCAGGTATTTTCCACTGCTGCGGACAACCAGAGCGCTGTGACAATCCATGTTCTACAGGGTGAACGAGAAATGGCAGGGGACAACCGCACCCTCGGCAAGTTTGACCTGATGGGTATTCCTCCTGCGCCACGTGGCGTGCCCCAGATTGAAGTTTCCTTTGATATTGATGCTAATGGCATTGTACATGTCTCAGCGAAGGATCTGGGGACTGGCAAGGAACAAGCCATCAAAATTGAGGCCTCGAGCGGCCTGTCAGAGGACGAAATCCAGAAAATGGTACGTGATGCAGAGCAGCATTCTGATGATGACAAAAAACGAAAACATCTCATTGAAGTACGCAACAATGCAGACGCCCTTGCCTATACGACAGAAAAGAGCCTGAAGGAATATGCGGACAAAATAGGCGAAGAGGATAAGAAAGCTGTAGAGGAAGCGCTGGCTAAGTTGCGTGATGTTGTAAATAACGAAGATGTGCAGGCAATCGAAACTGCCATTGAAAATCTGAACGCCGCTTCACACAAATTAGCGGAAGCGATGTATGCGGACGCAGCAAAAGCACAGCAACAATCTGGTGAAGCAAACAGCGCATCTCCAGGTCCCGAATATGTGGACCCAAAGGCTGCAAGGGACGGAGCACCTATGGATGCGGACTTCACGGTTGTTGATGATGAGGAAGAGAACAACACCAACAATTAAATCAATGGCGGCCATGTACAATTCCTGGACGCTGTAAATAAAGAGTAAAGAGCAGGGTATGCAGTATGCCGACATCGACAGATTTATATGAAATACTGGGCGTTTCCCGAAGCGCCAGTCAGGATGAGATTCGCAAGGCATATCTGAAACTTGCCCATAAATACCATCCGGACAAAACAGGCGGCGACAAGGTGGCAGAAGATAAGTTAAAGGAGATCAATGCTGCTTACGATGTGCTGAAAAATCCGGAAAAACGTAGGCAATACGACCAGTTCGGCAACACGGATGGACAACCATTCGGCGGCTTTGGCCAAGGTTTTGGGCAAGATTTCGGCGAGTCCCCCTTTGGTGACCTGTTCGATATGCTTTTCGGGCAGGGCGGCAGGCCAGGTCAACGTGGCGCCAACCGCCCTCAACCCGGACATGATCTGGAGTATGAACTTTCGATCACGCTGGGTGAAGTAGCGCGGGGCTGTAAGAAAACCATATCTTTCAACCGCCCTGAAACCTGCAACGATTGCGGCGGCAGTGGTGCCACAAAAGGGACAAGCGCCGAAACATGTCCGCAATGCCGTGGTGCTGGCCAAGTGCGAATGGCCCATGGCGTGTTCAGTATGAGTCAGACCTGCCCACGCTGCCGGGGCGCGGGAAAAATCATCTCCTCACCATGCCGTAGTTGCAGTGGTACAGGCCAGATTCGTGGCAAGCGTGAACTGAGCATTGACATTCCCGCCGGAGTGGAGTCAGGAAACAGACTGCGAGTTTCCGGTGAAGGGGAAGCCGGACGTATGGGCGGTCCTCGTGGTGATTTATATATTCGCATCCGCGTCAGCCCCCACGATTTTTTTGAGCGTTCAGGAACAGATTTGCTGTGTGCAGTGCCGATTACCTTTACACAGGCGGCCCTGGGCGCTACTATTCGGGTACCAACCATAGCGGGTATGGCCGACCTGAAAGTACCTGCCGGAACACAAACCGGGACCCAACTGCGCCTTCGCGGGCATGGCTTACCGGATATGCGTGGGTATCGTCAGGGAGATCAACTGGTCCTTATTCGCGTGGAGACCCCCGGCAAACTTTCCCGCAGACAAAAAGAACTGCTGGAGGAGTTTGAGAGCCTCAGTAACAACCGCACCTATCCAGACAATGATGCCTTTAAGAATCGTGTAAACGAAACACACAAGCACTGACAACGTAACGGCTTTTCATAAAGCCGGTGTTATCTGCTATAGTATCGGAAGTTGATGATGTGTCCCTATAAAAAGGGAAAAATAAAAAGTATATGCAAACAAGGAGAAACATGATGAAGAAGACTGTATTGATGAGCGTTATGGCACTTGCCCTGGTATCAGCGATTGTAACCGGCTGTGCAACAAGCGGCCCTGCCCTCTCGGACGAAGAACTGGTCAAACTGCAACTGGACAAATGGTCTCAGGGCCTTATAGAGCAAGATATGGAAAAATTCCTGTCCACCGTTTCCGAAAATTTCTCGGCACGCCAGGCACCTGACAAAGAGACTTTGGGTGGTTTCATTGAACAGGCCATAGAAGCGGGCTATCTGGAAGAAGCAGAAGTCAGTCTTGAAGACGCGCAGTTCACCATTGAGAACGGTGTATGCAGCGTATATCCAGTTGACCTGATGAGTATGGCCGGAAGTGTTGCTGTCGAACTCACCTTCACCAAGGAAGAAGGCGGTTGGCTCGTCACGGGTATGGACGTTGACGGTATATAATTGTATTAAACTATATTGCCGGGAAACAGCCTTCAAAGCGGTTTCCCGGCGTTTTTATATTTTTACTTCGGAGATACTGTGATGCAAATATGGGTTGCCATGCCGGTTGTAACATTGATTTTCCTCGGCGCTTTCTGTGCCAAAGCAAATGAACTTACAGTGGTAACGTATAACATTCACCACGCCGAGGGCACAGATGGAAAACTGGACATTGACCGCATTGCCGAAATAATCAAGTCCTTGAATCCTCATGTTGTTTGTCTACAGGAAGTAGACCGCAATCTGCCACGAACAAAGCATAGTGATATGCCAGCCCTTTTTTCCGAAAAACTCGGCATGACTGTCATTTTTGAGCCTAACTTTCAGTTTGACGGCGGCGACTACGGCAACGCCACATTGACCAGCCTCCCAATCGTAACGCAACGAAATATCGCCCTGCCCAATCCCATCAGCACTGAGCCACGCGGTTGTCTCGTGGTAACCGTTGAATGGCAGGGTAAGAAAATAGATGTCATGAACACCCATCTTGGGCTTAATGGCCAGGAGCGCCTTGCCCAGGCAGAGGCTATTGTCAAGGAATTCGGGGAGAACCCCGTTATTCTCGCTGGCGATATGAACGAAAATAGTACTGCGCCTGGAATGCAGGTAATCGTCAAAGAACTTAAGGATACCTTCATCAAGAAACCGGAATCCGCCAAAGGCACTATCCCCGCTGGTCTGCCGGTACGCCGTATTGACTTTATTCTGGTGAGCAGCGACTTTACAGTGCTAAGTTCCAGCATCATTCAAAACGATATTACCCAAGTGGCATCAGACCATCTCCCCTATTGGGTCACCCTAAAGTTTTGATAAAATAATACCCCTTGTCAACCTGTTCGCTGTGCGTTATACGTACATCATGATTGCCACGCTTTTTTATTTCGATGCGGAATATGAGATGTGTTACAATCTGCCAAATTCTGTAACCTGAACCATAGAGAATCAACCATGAAAAAAGCCATACTTGCAATAGAAGACGGAAGCATATTTGAAGGGCGCGCCGTAGGCGCTGAAGGTGAGTCCTCCGGCGAACTGGTTTTCAATACCAGTATGACCGGCTACCAGGAAATCCTCACAGACCCCTCCTATGCTGGCCAGATAGTAACCATGACCTACCCCCACATCGGCAACTACGGCGTGAATGCCGATGACGTGGAATCTGAAAAGCCCCATGTGCGGGGGTTTGTTATGCGCGAATGCTGTTTTGAACCCAGCAACTGGCGCGCCACAGAAACCCTACCCGAATATCTGAAACGCCACAATATTGTCGCCATTGACAACGTGGATACACGCCATATTACGAGACTGTTGCGTACCAAGGGTGCTATGAAAGCCATTATCAGCACCACGGACCTTAACCATGAATCCCTGATTAAAAAGGCACGTTCCAGTGCAGACATGGCAGGTAGCGATTTTGTGAAGGATGTTTCCGTCAACGACTCCTATGAATGGAACAGCCCGGCGACCTATAAATACCGGGTAGTCGCGATAGATTACGGTATCAAACGGAACATCCTTCGTCTTCTTGAAGAAGCAGGCTGTGCCGTTACGGTCATGCCCGCCACGGTCACTCCCGAAGAAGTGCTGGCCTTTAATCCGGACGGTGTATTCCTGTCAAATGGCCCTGGCGACCCTGCGGCTCTTCCCTATGTCTACCCAACAGTTCAGCGCCTGATAGAAAAACAAATACCCATTTTCGGGATATGCCTCGGCCACCAGATACTGGGCCACGCTTTGGGTGGCAACACTTATAAGCTCAAGTTCGGCCATCGCGGCGGCAACCAGCCCGTTTATAGAACCGAAACAGGAAGGGTCGAGATCACTGCCCAAAACCATGGATTCGCGGTTGATCCTGCGTCATTGGAAGGCAAGGACGTGGAATTCAGCCACATCCACCTCAACGACAAAACCTGCTCCGGCATGTGCCATAAAACACTGCCTATTTTCAGTGTACAATACCATCCGGAATCCTCGCCTGGCCCTCACGACAGCCGATACTTGTTTGAAAAGTTCACGCAACTAATGGACGCCTATAAGGCAAAGCGTGCAGCAACCTGTTAACAACTGACAACTAATGCCAAACAGGAGATATCCGAACATGAGTGACTACACTGTTGTTGGTGCGCAAAGTTACAGTTTTCGCAACTTCGATACAGCAGGTGCCTTGGAGCAACTCGCCAAACTCGGCCTGAATACCATTGAGTTTTGTGGCGTTCATTTTCCTCCCGACCCAGAGAACCCTGCGTTAGCTGACATCATTGACATGATTCAGGCCCAACAGGTTTCCGTTCCATGCTACGGCGTTGAAGGCTTTGGCATTGACGCTGCTTCGAACCGTCGGAAATTCGATCTCGCCCAAAAACTGGGGGCACAATATCTCAGTGCCGACCCGGCCCCGGAATCCTTCGCCAACCTTGAAAAACTGGTTGAGGAATACAACATCAAAATCGCCATACACAATCACGGCCCGGGCGCACGCTATGACAAGGCGTCAGACACGTTAAACGCTGTGAGTGCACTGCATCCCTATATTGGCGCATGCGTAGATACCGGTCATGTACTCCGTTCAGGGGAAGTTCCTCATGAAGTAATTGAACAACTCGGCGAAAGAGTACATTGCCTGCATCTCAAGGACTGGAAGATCGGCGGCGACGAAGCGGTTATTGGTGAAGGCGATCTTGATCTGATCAAAACGGTAGCCGCGCTACGCGCCATCAATTTTGACGGCTTTATCTGTATGGAATTTGAATTGGACCCGGAAGACCCTACGCCGGGAATGAAACGAGGCATGCAAAATTGGATTGACGCTGTAAACGCTTGATTCGTTTACTTTGACGCCGTTTCTTCTGTGGCAACGCGCTGCCTGATTTCGGCAATAGCCTGAGCAAGTACAGGATCGCCACCCTGATTAAAAAAGATGTCCAAATTCTCAAGGGTGAAGGGTGTTCTAATTTCGGGGCGTACCCTGCTTTCCATATCTGCGCCGCTCGCAACGAGGATACCGCCGGCCTCGTCCAGCATTCTGCCCACGGGATACGTAATTATATGTCCCCCGGGCATTGTTATTTCATCGCCAATAAACGCATACGATCCCTCTGTGGCAAGAGCGCCTACAACTATCACATGCTCTAATGGGGCAAGCGTATGCACAATGGCCTGACCGCTGTCCCGTGTATTACGGTGAATGAGAATCGCCACAGGTCCATTAAACACTGGCATGCGTGGCTCCACAATCAAGCGCTCGCCATCCCGCAATGCAAAACCGCCTTTCTTTTCGTCAAAGGCCACTACATTTCGAAAAAACAATGGCTTTTCTGTGAAGTGTCCGGCAAAGGTTGCTGCGAGTTCATCCGCACCACCGGTATTGCCACGCAAATCAAAAACAATACCCTCCACGCCAACCTCGATAAAACGTTCTATAATCTTACGAAATGCACGGGCGGGAAAAGGCATGGTAAGGGTGGGCGACTGACAATAAACCTTTATGTAGCCAATATTCTCCTCGAGAATACGGCTTTCAAAAGGAGATTCAAATTCGCTGAAAGGCTTCCCTTGCCGCGTCAGATCCTCCAGACCGCGAAACATATCCCGGCGCGCACGCAAACGCGTACCCCAAAGACTTTCCTGGCCGGGATTCCGGAACAGTATGGTGGCCTCCGTACCTATAGGAGCACGGGTCAACAACATACATTTCTCAAACAAGGTATATTCGGACGTTGCCGGAGAGCTATCGCTCCACAAGACAGAAACAGATTCCAGTGCGTCACGCACTGGCTGACCGTTCCAATCAATAATTTCCGCACCCCAACGTATGCCGGAATGCTCCGCAAAACCATCTTCCTCCAGATCGCCTACAATCACCCTACCATCATCAAGTGGCAGAATAGAAAGTCCGTAATCCCCGCCAATAGCCGCCTCACGATATACATCAGGTGCCGTTATCCGCACATATCCATCGGGAATATTGAAAATATATTCTCGCAAAGCCAGATAATAGGCTGCCTCATCCCCACTTTCTTCCGCAGCGACAATACGAGGCTGATAGACATCGTACAGGGCATCCCAGTCAATCTCCTTCCAGTCGGTCAGGGGATATTCGCGGGAAAGTTTTGCGTGCATGCCGTTGAACGCTTCCGTCCAGGAAAGACTATAAAAATTTCCTTCCTTGTACCCCTTGAATAATTTAAGTACATCGCCAAAAGTCAACGGCGTGGGCATGGGAACACTAATTTGGGTAAGGGGAATTGTAGTACGCGCACAACCTAGCACACCACCCACACAGAGAAGGCAGAACAGCAACATGTATATGGCGTTTTTTCTCGATAAACTGAACATAAATCACGATTTCCCATGTATCCAATAACACAAAGGTTTAAGAGAATCATATTGTAACACATTCACTGTACTTTTGAAACTCAGAGTTTTGCATTGATACTAGGAGTATGACATATATGCTTCTCTTTTTATCTGCATCAGTCAGATTCAAAAATATGTATGAAGGACTTTTTATCTTCTGGCACAAAAAAGAAACGCAAGCCTTCCTCTGATTTTTCCACATAGAAAGGATTTTGTGTCCAGGCTGGCATAACCGGGGCACGAACCGGTACAGGTACCTGATGATGGGCAACGAGTTGGTCCACATGAACAAGTTCTATACCGCCAAGACGCAGTGATAGCAGGTGCTTCCCCGGTGCGGAATATGTCTGAATTCCACTGCACAGCAGCCAGGGTGTGTCTGGTATACGCTGCATATCCTGATAATCCACATAATGGTTTCCGTTGGGTTTTATGACAGGATTCTCAGGATCAGCCACTATCCACAGGCCATCCCTTTCTCTGGTTTCCCAGCGACAAAAATGCCTCGATCCCCAGGTTACCGCCACCAGCAAATTCCTCTCGGGGAAATGGGCTATTGCTCCAAGATGGTCATTGTAACGAAACACCTCGCGGCTTTCCAGAGTATCGGGAGAAACAGCATAGACAATGGAAGCACTATTGGGACGATATTCGGCTACAGAAACCCAAATGTCCTTGCCGTCATAGTCAATGCCCCCAGTATGGTACATCTTCCCCTCGCCTAAAGTTGTTTGCCTTAGTAAAACACCAAAACGATCCATTTCAAACAGATGCCCTACTCCCTGCTCTTTTGCGCGGTCAACCACTTCAACGGAGGACAGGAAAACCCTGTCGTCAACCGCGGTCATTCCCTGAGGATGGAAGGTCTGGAAACCCACCTGTTGTGTCCCCACTTCCTGCCAATTTGCTCCTTTGCCAAGTTGACGAAACTGCATTTCAAGGGATGTCCCTTCCTCATCTGCCGCCTTCGCAGACAAAGCAATTGTAAAGACTATAATGAACAGCCACACTTTCATACATACACCCTTTTTTCTGTTGTAGACACTTGCCAACGTCCATTATAGCAGACATTCTTTTTCCGGAATGACAAAACAACACACTTGACCTGCACCCTGAAAATAGCGCATCATTGCGGACATCATGAAACCATTCTTTTACAAATTACTGCCTGCCATCCTTGCGGGTATCTTATTGTCGTGGGCGTTCCCCCGTTTTCAGTTTCACTGGCTGGCGTGGATAGCACTGACACCACTGTTCTTCGTGGGAACCCGCTCCACCCCCCTGTCTGCCGCCGCTTATTTTTTCATCAGCGGCCACCTATTTTACAGTCTTTTGCTGCAGTGGCTCGTTGCCAATATCTTCTGGGCGGGCGGTTGGGCAATTCTAGGGCAGCAGTTTTTATGTGCAGCGCTGGCGCTATACTGGGCGGTTACCGGCTATTTGTGGGCCTGGGCACATCAGAGGTCTTCCAGATATGCGGGGGCACTCTGTCTCGCAGCCTTGTGGTCGGGTATGGAACTGCTTCAGGCGCGACTGTTCACCGGGTTCGGCTGGGGTGCTCTGGGGTATACGCAGGGCGGTAATTTGCAGGTTGCACAGTTGGCCTCCATTGGCGGGGTTACGCTGATTTCTTTCGTCATTATTTTGGTCAGCGCCCTGATTGCTCTTGCAGTGTCCTCTTCCGATAACCGCTGGAAACGTATCATCGCCGCCCTGTTGCTTATCATTGCAGCGAATGGAGGCGGCTATCTATTACTTGCCGAAAGCGACTACGATTCCAAACCCATGACCGTGGGCGTTATCCAGCCTAACTTTTCCCAGGAAATGAAGTGGGATCCCGCCTATGAAGTTGACATGGTGCAGCGTACGGCACAGTTAAGCCGCGCCTTGGCATCACGTAACCTGCTTGATTTGCTGGTCTGGCCGGAAGCGCTGGTGGTGCGCCATTACGGCAATCCAACTTTTATGGAAATACTGACCGATACGGCACGCAGCACCAACGCCCATATCTTTACAGGGACAGTGCGCGATGAATATGCCACCGGGAAAAGTTACAATTCAAGCGTGCTTATCACCCCGGGAGAGGTGGAGCCCGAATACTATGACAAAGTGCGTCTAGCTCTGTTCGGCGAGTATATCCCCTTTGAAGAATATCTGCCTTTCATCGGGAATATCGCCTTCGGCGGGGTTTCCGCAGGGGAAAAGCAAAAGGTTTTTGAGTGTCGAGAACGCATCCTTGGCCCCATTATCTGCTTCGAGGTATTATTTGCCCCCGTGGCAGAACACCTGCGCAACCTGGGCGCCGATATGCTCGTTGTAGTCACCAACCTCGCGTGGTTCGGCGGTTCCAACGCTATTCCTCAAGAACTGGAAATCGCAAGAATGCGTGCCATTGAAACACGGCTTCCGATGGTGCACAGCGCAAACACAGGTGTTTCCGGCGTATTTGATCCATACGGACGGTTCAGTGTCGTGCGACATACGGTAGGCGTGCGGGGCGATCTTGTGGATTGGACCGACAAAGTAAGGCCGCAACATGTAATGATGCGACGCTTCGTGGAAGCATTCCCCCTGGCAGCACCTGGCTTGCGCATTATCCCTTACGGCCCCGTATTTATTCCCTGGCTGATTGCAGCGCTCGGCATGCTGCTCTTTGCCATCGCCACCCTATCAGGCATGATTCCCACCATTGAGTTCGTTGAAGAAAAAAGTAAGCCAAGTCCCAAACCGAAGACAAAAGCAAAAGTTAAAACCGATGACGCGCCCAAACGTCCTCGCAGAAGAAAAACAGCGGCCGCCAAAATAGAAGACGAGGACGATACGGAAACCTGATAAATAGCGCATTGCATCCTTGGAATTTAGCGGGGATTTTGCGGTCTGTCGCAGGCGGCAGATGCGCCTTCTTCCTGTCCTTCCGATTTGTTGCGTTCGCATTGCGGTATACAGGCAAAGCAGGTTCCCACGCAAGTTTTCGGTTCTTCCTCCTGCAGTATCTCTTTTTTACTTTCCTTCATGACGTTCCCCTATTGCAATCGTCCTCTCTGCCAGCGGTGCAATACGGGGCAACCCGTTTTCCGTACCGTCCAGATAAAATAACGCTACTGCACTCACATCATCCCGACGATAGTAATTTGTCCAGCCGTAGGGCACATCCGTATCCCCAGGCATTTTGGGCGGATCGCTCTCCAACAGTTTGGTAAACGAATCATCGTTATGCACCGATACGGGTTTTATCTCCACACCTTTTTCCAGCATCTCTTTTACATATTCCTGCATAGCGCCGCCAATTTGCTGAATAGTCACTCGGATGTCTTTGTGAAAATATATGGGGTCGGGCACATGATGACGATAAAACGAAAAATACTGATTGGCAGTATCTATAAGCAATGACCCCTGATACTGATTCGAAAACTCTCCCTGCCCGTAAGCCGTACCCACATAATCCTCCGTCCCGGTTCCAACAAGGGTTGGCAATGTATCATCGCCGTCCAAATAAATCTTAACTTCGCCTTCGCCCCACCAGCCCAAGTTATCAGGATGCCCGATGACGCCAACGTGCGCTCCCAGGAATCTTCCGCGCCCAGCTATCTGGGGCAATATAATGAAGTCCTCTTCCAGTTTTGTCCAGCGCTCCCGTCGCCAGGCCGCATGAAAATAGAGGGCCTTTACACTGTTTTCAGTCAGCGAGTAATTGATGTCATAAAACAACGCCTTCAACTCCTCGTCCGATTCGTTGGTAAAGGTGATGCGGGCATGGGTACGAAATGGCATAGGAACTACCGAATTAAATGAGCGTCCTTCAGGATTGCTGAATAGCGCGCTTTCAAAGATCGTCATCTCTCCCAGAATCGCCCCGAAGAAATCTCCAAAAGGCACTTCTACCGCAGGAGTTTCGGCATGGTCCCAATACATACGCAACACAATGGACCGAAGCATTTTCGGGCTTCTGTCAGACAGTGTAAACCACATACGATGAATAAGGCCCGACCCCTCAACATCCATAAGGACAACCTCTTTCCCTGCAGGGATTGTACTGAATGCGGCGCCCTTTGCCTCTTTATTTGATACGCCTCCCTGCCCTTTTTCACCGTGCGGATTCTCAAAACTTATCCAACGTGATTGCACATCATCCCGCATCTGGTAAAGGGGTTCTGAGTAGCCTTCACCAATAGTAGCAGCAACAACCGCAATTGCAAGAACCGCCAACGATGCTCTTTTAAATATCATGGACTCATCTCCTGTAGTTATGAAAAGCCTACTATTTTTTATGCATAGATAAAAGCACGACAGGGCGCGCCGTCCGCATCCACCAGCGGCAGCGGCAGAACAACAAACTCATACAGGCCAGGGGCAATTGCTGCAAGGCGCAAGCCTTCTATGACAAGTATCCCAGCCTCCAGTAACACCCGGTGTACCGGCGTCGAATTACCGTAGGGTGAGATGGATAAATAATCTATACCGACGAGTTTAACACCAAGGGATACAAGTTTTTGCGCTGCATCCAACTGAAGCGCGGCAAAGGAAGATTCAAATGGACCGTCTGTTGGAATAACAGAATTCTTCGTTTTGAAAAGCACCCGCTTTGCAGGTAGTTTATCAGGCAAGTGTGCCTCTGTTATCAATTCGACATTGGGTACTTCAATCACCAAGGCCTTTCCAAAAAACAACGATGTATCCATCTTATCCAGTGTAGCACCCTCCTGAACAAAATGCCAAGGTGCATCGCAATGGGTGCCGGTATGGGTACACATGGTAACTTGCGATACATTGCAAGATGCGCCGTCAGCAATACTGCAGGCAGGCGCAAGTGAAAATTCGGGATCGCCTGGCCATGTGGTCATCTGCGAGGAAATGGGAATACTCACATCCTGCCATTGCTGTTGCATATCGGATTCCTTTCCCAAAATAGTAAAAAACAGGTATCACATCCGGATAACTTAATCCCCACCCCTGATCCAGTTTTCTGTAAACTCTACGTGCTTAATTGTGCTGCCTTCTACCCCTTTGCGTTTGTAGGAATAAGTCACATGTACAGTATCATCGGCAGCCTGAATTACGGTAGGGTAAGAAAAATTACCCGCCTCAAATTCGGCTTCTTCTATCGCCCGCGACCACTCCCAGTTCGCGCCCTCATCATCAGATAGATACGCCGTCAAAAGATGACGCCCCGTTATCGTATCGTTACAAATGAGCACCCAATGGCCATTTCTAAGCACTTCCACATCCACACTGGAACCAGGGTTGGATATGCCAGAGAGCAGCATATTCCCCCAGTTATGGCCGTTATCCTCGGAAATGGAGACCCGCACCTGCTTGGGCAGGCCGTTATCACGCATAAATGCCAGTATGCTCCCATCTGTGCGCTGCGCAAACGCGGGCTGTATATTGCCCAGCATGGTCACATCTGGATCCATAATGGGTGTGCTAAAGGTCCAGGTCTTTCCCCAATCCCCCGTAAACGCCGCCAGAGAACAGTTATAGACATCTGAATACAATCCCAGCATCAGGCGACCATCAGCAAGCATAATTGGCGGGACCCGCGTCATCCAGCCCAGCCGCCGGTTCAGTTTTTCCCGGGCAACCTGACGCACTTCATCAACTTTTTCCAGCATGTCCGGAACGACACTTTTCAGCACGTTCCCATACACTTCAACTCCCTCATCCACCACTTTTAGAAAGCGCTCTTCCAAATCAACCGGGCGTGTGTGAATAACATCCTGCCACTCCCACTCAGGCGCCCCATCATCAGCATACTTGCTTGAGGTACGATACTTCAGCAGGGAACCGCCCCACATATTGTCTTGCACGGTAATCCAGAAAAGCCAGAGTATACCTCTCGTATCTATAAACAATACGGGGTTGCAATCCGGCAAATCAGGAGTGTCCGCCATAACAAAGGGTTCTGACCATTCAGTTGCCCCCTTACGCCTGCGCGCGCCCTGTATCAGCACATCATCGGACTGGCGCTCACCACTCCCATGAAACCAGGCAGCAATCAGATCGCCCTCAGCGGTTTCCACGATGCTTGAACCGTGGTTATGAAACGCATTAGGTTCAAAAATCAGTTCTCCCTGAAATACGCCGGGCATTGAAACCGCACACAGCACAACTGACAGAAGCATCTTACAACCCTTTCTTTCTATTTGTCACTCAATATTTGTCTGCTTTTTGGTAGGCAACAATATTGCATTTTGCGCCAGGAAGAATTATAACGCTTCTTCGTGTTAGAATTGAACCTCGTTGTGATTGTCAGGGAATAGCGGGCTTTGATTTTTAAACCCGCGTTCGAACGTTGGGAGGATATAGTATTGAAGGTTGTATTAGCAGAAAAAGATGGCGCAATCGAAGTTATTGCAGAAGGGGATATTGATTTATACTCTTCGCCGGTGCTGCGAAAATCCATTCTGGATGCAGCGAACCACAGTACCAAGGAAATACGGGTAGTGCTGGCGTCTGTCGGCTATATGGATTCTTCCGGCGTGGCAACCCTTGTGGAAGGACTGCGTGCCGCGAAAAATTCTGGCAAGGCATTCATGTTACAGATGCCTTCCCAGTCCGTTATGAAAGTATTGCAACTGGCGCGTCTGGATACGATATTCACCATAATGCTGGATGGGAACGGATGACACTTTTCTTTGGACAAGTGGGGCGGTCAACCCTGAATGGACTGTTTGCCCTTTTGCTGGTGTGCCAGTTAATCGTGGATACCGGCAACTGGCTGTTTGTGCAGCCCCTGCTGGGAAAAGGGTTGCGCTGGCGGAGTGCTGTTGAGCAGTTCGTCGAATTTGGAGCCCGTAGCATGCCCATCGTAGGATTGATAAGTTTTCTGGTAGGCGCCATTATTGCCCTTCAATCCGCATACACCCTGGCCCAATGGGGCGCCACCCGATTCATCGCAGACCTGGTCGGCATATCCGCACTCCGTGAACTTGCTCCCTTAATGGCGGCAATTTTGGTAACAGGCAGGAATGGTTCGGCAATTGCTGCCGAAATCGGCACGATGAAGGTTGCCGAAGAGATTGATGCATTGGAAGTTATGGGGCTCAATCCTGTGAAATTTCTGGTGGTGCCAAAATTTCTGGGCATGATACTGGCTCTTCCCTGCGTAACCGTCCTTGCCATGTTCATCATGATTGCAGGTGGATATTGTGTATCCGTATTTGTAATCCATGTGGATAGCATGATTTACATTGAACAGACCATGGGGGCGCTTGAAAGCAAGGACCTGCTCACCGGAATGGTAAAAAGTTTTTTCTTTGCATTGGTCATCTGTTGGGTGGGCATCTATCGGGGCTTCCAGGTGGAAGGCGGTGCTGAAGGGGTAGGACGGCAAACAACTTCATCCGTGGTAACTTCTATCTTCCTCATCATTATTGTAGACCTTGTATGGACAGTACTATTTTACTTCGCGTAGGAGCATAAGCGTGAACGCAGACGCAGTTATAGCAGACAATATTATCGAAGTACGCGACCTGGTGGTACGTTATGGCGATCATACCGTCATTGATGGTGTCTCTTTTGACGTGCATCGCGGTGAGATTTTTGTTATCCTCGGTGGAAGTGGCTGCGGCAAAAGCACCCTGCTTCGCAATCTTGTGGGCCTGATGCGCCCAAGTTCGGGAACCATCGCCATTAACGGTCAGAATTTTACCGCCATGAACGATTATGACCGATCCCAGGCGCGCAAGCGCATGGGAATGTGTTTTCAGGGTTCCGCGTTGTTTAACTCCATGACTATTGGTGACAATGTCGCCCTCCCGCTACGGGAACACACAAAACTTGAAGAGTCCACAATTGAAATCATGACGCGCATCAAACTTGAGTTGGTGGGTTTGGGTGCATTTGCCGACTACCTCCCAGCAGAACTCAGCGGTGGTATGAAAAAACGCGCCGGCCTTGCCCGTGCAATGGCAATGGACCCGGAAATTATCTTTTACGATGAACCCTCCGCCGGGCTTGACCCCATCGTTGCTGCAGGGCTGGATGAACTCATCCGTAAAATGCAGCACACCTTTAATGTAACCTCCATTGTGGTCACCCATGAACTCGAAAGCGTTAAAATGATTGCAGACCGGGTCTGTATGCTTGATAAAGGACATGTGATTGGCATTGGTACTCTTAATGAAATCCAAAAGATTGACCACCCCTATGTGGAACGTTTCTTCGCGCGAAAATCACAATTGGAGTCCGAATCGGACGATGCATATTACAGAACCATGACGGGAGAAAAATAAGGGACATAAACCAAACGGGGACGAATGGCTTCTTTGCGAACTATCACTTGTCCATGCGATAATAAAAACGGTGTGAGATGGTTTTCACACGACAAACAGACAGGATTGGAAATAGAATATTGTGGCCTCTTCCAAACACAACTTTACGCGAACGGAAATCTCCGCAGGCATTCTCGTAACCCTTGCCGTCATTGCGCTTGCCGGTTTTATTGCGGTGGTCATGGGAATGCGTCAACCCAAGCCCATGCACACCTATCATGCCAGTTTCACCAAGATAATCGGATTGAATCCCGGTGCCGATGTGCGATTTGGCGGCGTGAAGTGCGGTTACGCATTAACAATAGAACCTGACCCAAATGACCAAAGTCTTATCCGCGTTACCGTATGTGTGGAACAGCATATTCCGGTGAACAAAGCCAGTATTGCAACCATAGAACAAACAACCCTGACCGCCGAGAAGCACCTTGAAATTTCAACGGGCGATGCCGATACGCCACTCCTCGAAGATGGAGAAGCCCTTAAAGCGGTTACCTTGAGTGGCGGGTTCGTCGAAATGCCGGACCTGGCGGGTGTTATCACCCGTGTAGAAAGGGTACTTGATGACACCCTTGAATTCATGGGGGTTGGCCTTGCCATGGAAGAAGAATCTGAAGGCAAACCCTTTACACGTCTGAAAGACATTACCGATTCAGCACGCACAGCTCTGGATGGTGGCGTTAATGTCATCAATGAGGTGCAGAGTATCCTTGAACGGGAAGATGAGACCATCTCCACAATCCTCAGTAAAATTTCCGACATTGAAGATGCTGCCCTTGAAGTAACACGTGATATTGCCGCTATGGTCAAGGAAAACCGGCCTGCTCTGGAACAAGGCCTGTCAGAAGCAACCAAAACCATTACTCTTGGAAAAGAGGCCTTGGAAAAGGTATCTCTGGAACTGGAATCCCTTCTGGAGTCATTGCAAAGCACGCTGGACAACACTTCCGGACTCACGGAGACGGCACGAGAAATGGTGGAGCAAAACAGGCCCGCCCTCGAAGAAACAATTATTGATGTTCAGCAGACAATCCGACATCTGCGAACCTTCTCCCGGACCATGGCCGAGGAACCCTATGCGGTAATTCGCGGCAAACAGCCTGTTGGACGCTAAAAAGGAACATTTTATGCGATATAGTGCACTGCCCATCCTATTGTTGTTATTGCTGAACGGCTGTATCTCAACGCCACCACCGCAATACTACACGCTGGATATGACCAGTTCAGGCCGGGCAAACCCTGCGGTTAATATAAGCATTGAAAGTATTGATGTCGCTGCGGCATTGCAAAAGGAATCCATACTGATAATGGCATCGCCAACCACAGTAGAGTACTATGCCCAAGAACAGTGGGTTGCTGGACTGCATGAACTTGTGCGCCGCAAGTTGGAGGTCGAATTCGGCCCAAAAAATGATACTCTGCCGACATTTGGTATGTGGCTATCCGTGCTTTCCTTTGAACAGGTGGATTCCCCGGAAGGGCCACAGGCCCATGTTTCAATAGATGTTACAATACGTCCACCCAGAGAAAGCCGCTATAGCGAACCGCTTTTCGAGAAGAATTACACGATTATCAGGCTGGCACAGGATGCCACTGTAAACGCACTGGTGGAAATGCTCTCTCGTTGTCTGGAAAAATTGGCCTGTGAAATCGCCAGGGACACTCATGAATTGGCCACAAAATGCAGCACTGAATAATGCCGGAGTCTGTCAGGTAAAAAGTGAAAGCCGTACCCTCAAATGAATCCATTACCGCTTATGAGCGCGCAATCTGTTATTACACATTGCCCAAAATAACCAGTCCTGTCACTTATGGGTTAGTGGCCGCCTACGCCGTATGTCTTCTCGAAGCAACAGGCGCCTTACTCTATGGAATGACTGTAGACGACCCGAGTTGGACAACCGCGGGCGCAATTGCCGTCACTGGCATTGTTATTTTAGGGATGATCGCCTTTACTGTACGGGCAGTTCTCAATGACTGGCGAAAGCGATCAGCCCTTGCAGCAGCACGAAATGTGCCTGACGCGAACACCACAACCGACATCCCCGACCCTTTTGCTGGACATATATTGATTCGACGGCCTGCGTATCCCTCAACAGAAGTTTATGCGTGCGTGACAAACGCAGGCACAATAGAGTATTATGTGGAGGTACGAAGTGAAGCAAAACATTGGTTTGTGCGCACACCGCAGGATCAGATGATATTTGAAGTGCTTGTGGAACACAATATGCTGCGACTCGGAATTTTCCGGATTAACCCAATGCATGCCGGTGTGTATGCGGACAGGAAAAAGATTGCGGCAATCGTGTCCCGAAACACACTACGCGCCCCTGTTGTGGACGTTTTTGACCTTGCCCCAAAAGAAACCAAGTACATCGTCAAAGATGGATGTATCTTTGCTGCAGGGCGGCTGGTAGGTAGAATTTATGATATTCGCGACTATCTGTATCTGGATATTGAACAGGAACACGCTACGTCAGGGATTCTGGCCCATTTTATGACTTTAGGATAACGCCCGACAGCGCAACCAGTTTGATTTCAACACAGGCTTCTGCTAAATTATATGTTCACAGTATTTTAAAAGGTATCCCCTATAGGAGTTCGTCTTCATTATGGCACTAAGCAAAAAGCAACTTAAAACCATCGAGCAACTGGAAAGACGCGTTGAGTTATGCCGCGAGTTTATGAATGACTGGCTGCTCTTCAACCAGATATTAAGTTCATATCCGAACCCGGGTGTTAACAAAGCGCAGTTGGAAAATCAGTTCCTCAAAATCAAGAGTAAACTCGCCCGCGAACATCGCGTGCTGCAGCAGACCTTGCTTGACGATTACAGTCTTGATGGCAACACCATGAATATTGTGTCAGGCGCCACAAACTTGGAATCCATGTATAGTCAATCTGAGGTTGCCCTGAAGAAACTACAGACCGAATGGCATCGTGCTTTTATTGCCATCAACGAAACACTGGGGGTGCTGGAAGACAAAAAATTCCGTGCTGAAAACGGCGAGAAAATATTTGTCGCAACCGCAGATATGATGGGCGGCGGCGGTGGCGGCGGCGGCGGGATTGATCCGGGTACATTGAAGACCATCTTGATTCTTGCCGCGATTGCTGCTGTCATTGGTATTGTCATTTATTTTGACATCGCAGGGATTGGCAGTATGTATAAGCAGGCGCTGGGCATGTAATTCCAGGCATAGTTTCCATTTTGTTATGTTTTTTTTCAGAAATAAAACAGTTCAGACTGAGAAAATAGGATTTGAGCATTGACCAGAAACGACCTAGCAACACGCTTCGCAGAAAAAATGGGTATCGATCCGGAAAAAGCCGTCCCCTATGTTGAAGCCTTCATGGATATCATTCTCGATAGTCTCGGTAAGGGAGAACGTATTGAGATTCGCGATTTTGGTGTCTTCCAGATTTTGGAGCGAAATGCCCGCACCGCACGTAATCCACGAACTGGCGACACCGTTAAGGTGAAAACCAAACGCACCGTCAAATTTAAAACCGGAAAGGCGTTGTTGGATCGTGTGAGAGATGCAGGATTCCGTGAAACCGGGCAATAAAAACTTTTACAATAACGGTTAAAACCGCTAGCGTTCAAAGCCTCCGGGCTGTATGTGCTGCTCTTTCATCGTTCTCGTCTCGTGCCCATCTCCATAAATTTCCCAAGATGCGTTGGGGTGCAGATATTTTAACGGAGTTTAACTGCTCCATCTTGAGTAAGAATGTCGCAATTACAAACATTAGTAAATTCACGTTGCGCAAAGTCGCTTCGATTGTAAAGGAGTTATCCTAGTGGACCATGACGATGAAAAGCGCATGAGTTTCACAGAACACCTGGGGGAACTCAGAACACGATTAGTACGTTCCTGCGTGGTGCTGGGCGTTGCTGTCATTCTGTGCTACGCAGCATCAGACTATATTTTCGGCATGTTGTCATGGCCGTTGCGTCCCCTACAGGAAAGTGAAGTGGTCACCTTTGAAGTAGTGGAGTCCCCGGATTCAGACACAACCATTGTCGCACAGACTGCATCTGCCCCCAAATCCCGTGCTGATGCCATTGAATGGACGGTACTCAATCCACTGGAATATATTCTTGTCAAAATCCGTATTGCAGGCTACGGCGGCGTTATGCTCGCATTACCCTATATTTTGTGGCAACTGTGCGCCTTTGTTTTCCCGGGGCTACACGCAAACGAAAAAAAAGTGGTACAAATCCTGATTGCCGGATGTAGTGTATTGGCCGTTGTTGGGGTCGGTGTGGCGTATTTTGGTGTTTTCCCCCTCGTACTCCCCTACCTGCTGGAGTGGATTCCTGAGTATGTGAACGTCCAATTGCGACTTAACGAAACGCTGTCAATTATCATTAAAGGGCTGGTGGGCTTTGCTGTTGCATTTCAGTTTCCCATGGCTGTGCTTATCTTGGTATATATGGGTCTCTTGACACCTCAAACGCTTAAACAATATCGGAAGATAGCAATTGTTGGCATGGCAGTAGCTGCGGCAATCCTGACACCGCCCGACCCTTTTTCGTTGTTGGTAATGCTTCTGCCGCTGGCGATACTCTACGAATCAAGTATATGGGTATCGTATCTTGTCGTCCGGCGCAAGGCGACAGATGAATCCGCATAAGGAAAGTACACTATTATGCTTGGTATAGGCTTCGGAGAAATAATTCTTATCGCAGGCATCGCACTTATTGTTATCGGGCCTGAAAAATTTCCCGACTTTGCCAAGATCGTGCTGCGAACCGTGAATGACCTGCGTGGGTATGTGGATGAAATCCAAAAAGAGGTGTCCAAAGAAATAAAACCTATCAAGCGCGAACTAGACCAAATAAGCAAGTACGATCCGGAAAAGTACATTAATGCCCTGTCGAAAGATATAACCGAAAAGGTAGAAAAACCTGCAACGACGTCTGATTCTGCACCTATTGAAACTGAGCCGTCCTCTACAGATACCCAGAACGAGGATACAGTTGACTCTGATGGTGACCCTCTTGATTCAGACCAGCAAACAGAAAACGAAGAAATTGCTTCTGCGAACACCTTAGACGACACCATAGACCCGACAGATGAGGTTGAATCAAAATCGTCAACGGAAGTTTCTGAGGAGAACGCTGATCAGGATATTGACTTTTCTGACCCACCCATTGAACGTCTTGATTAGCACCGGCAACAGAAAGGGAAAGCAGCGTGGAGAATTTGCAGCAATTACGCGAGTGGACAGGAAAAATAAGCACCATCGCCAGCGGCTACAAAATGTCGCAAATTCTTTATACGGCTTTTAACGCCGGGGTGTTCGATCTGCTGACCACAGCAAAAACAGCGCAGGATGTGGCCAAAGCCCTGGACTGGAGTGAACGGGGCACCGGTATGCTGCTGGATGGACTGGTCGCCCTTGACTTGGCAATCAAAAGCGACAACACTTACAAAAACACAGAAGCCACCTCCACATGTCTCGCCAAAAGCGGCGAGGCCTACCAGGGACATATTCTCCGTCACAATCACAACAGTTGGAATGACTGGATGCTCCTTGAAGATCGCGTCCGTACCGGTACATGCGAAGCTAAAGGTGAAAATCGTTCCGGTGAGCCGCTACGAGATTTTATTCTAGGAATGCACGACATTGCCACCATCAGCGCACGGGAGGTGCTGGAAACGCTTGACCTGTCCGGGTATACCCACATGCTTGATCTTGCTGGCGGACCAGCCTCCTATTCTATTGCGTTCCTGCAGGAAAACCCGGATATGCGCGCCACGTTGCTTGATAAGCCGCCAGTCATCGAAATTGCCAAGGATCAAATTCATGCAGCAGGTCTTGACGACCGCTTTGATTATATTGCCGGAGACTGTATGAAGGACAATCTCGGCGAGGGCTATGACTTGGTATTTATGTCCAACATCATACACAGTTTCAGTGCCGAGGAAAATGCGGCGCTTGTGAAGCGTGTATATGACGCTCTCGCGTCCGGTGGTGTCCTCCTCATCAAAGACTTCATCATGGAGAACGACCGGTCCGGCCCCGCCTTCGGACTGATCTTCGCGCTTCACATGCTCGTCCATACCCCGGCAGGAGGCACCTATACTTACGACGAGATCAAAGATTGGACAGACACGGCCGGTTTCCTGCCCGGAACAGCCACGTCTCTGACACCCCAGACCCGGCTATGGATGGCAAGAAAACCTACCTGACAATCCCCCGGCGAAGGGGGGACATTCATTGCTTTGTTGTGGCAAAACGCAGGGCGGCTTCGGCCACCCGAACGCCCAGATTCCTGGCGGTTCCCATGCCGAACTCGTCCTGGGTAATATCGTCCTTAAAAGCATTCCACAAGGTAGCGCCCTGATGTGCGCGCGGTTTCCCGCCGACCAGCATTGCTTCATGGCACAGCATGACTGTAAGGATTTGCTCTATAACAAGTTCCTGACCGCCGTTGCGATAAGAACCCACTGAAAGCGCGCCCACCGGAAGGTCAGCCAGTTGGAGATTCGGCTGACGAAAAACGGCAAGACGTTCCAGAAACGCTTTGCACAGGGAACTCATGGAACGAAAATAAGAGGGCGAACCGATCATAAGCCCGCCAAGGTTCGGGGATTGCAGTAAGGGAATAATAGCGTCAAAATCATCTTCGCCAGTTGGGGGTGCGGAAGAACTGCTGCCATCGGAACCAGCAATCTTCTTGCCGCCCAAATCAACCAGTTCGACAACAATCCGCGGGTCTACCCCTTTGGCCGCTTCCAAAGCTGCCTGCATTGCGGTAGCAGTAGTCTTACCTGCACGGGGACTACAGGAAACACCCACAACAAGAATTTCACCTGCCTTTTTGTCCGTATCCTGCTGCGCAAGTGCACCGTTTGCGACACCCAAGGTTGCCGTCAGCCCTGCTGATGTCAACATTGTCCGGCGAGAAATTTTTTCCGACATATCCTGATCCTTTATATTTTTGTCTATAAACGTCCACCATATCCTGCTGATTGCATATTTGGCATATTAGCCAAAAAGCAAAAAAGATGTCAAGTTGGCTAGTGAAGTACGCGCCTATTTCTACTTGTATTTGCTTTTCAATACAGGTTAATGATAGTTTTCCAAGTAAGCGTGGTAGATGTCTTATCAAACGAGAAAGGAAGGCAACAATCATGACAGAACGAAAATTGGGTGTACTGATACAGGGTGCTGGGTGGGTTTCAGGGGAGCATATCAAGGCTTTTAAAAATAACCCAAACACGGAGGTGATCGCCATATCAAGTCGCCGCCTGGAAAGTTGTCAACAGCGGGCGAAAGATGCAGGGATTGAGAATGTCGCTTTCTACACGGATTATGAAAAAGCGCTTGCCCATGAAGGCGTGGATATTGTATCCGTCTGCACCCCCCAACAGCACCATGCCGCTAACACCATCGCCGCCGCCGAGTCTGGCAAACACATTGTCATTGAAAAGGCCATCGCAAACAGCCTTGAAGAATTAAATGCCATGCGTGCTGCGGTAAACAAGGCAGGCGTTAAAACCGTAGTCAGTTTTGTGCTGCGGTGGAACCCGCTGTTCCAGACCGCCAAGGCGCTTATCGCCGATGATACGTTGGGTGATATTTTTTACACAGAAGCAGATTATGAACACGACATCAGCAGTTGGTGGAGCGGTTTCGAAGAAGGACGCCAGAAACAATATGGGGTGAGCGCCATGCTGGTGGGTGGCTGCCATGCTGTAGACGCTGCCCGCTTTTTTGCAGCCAAAGGGCGCAATGAAGCCGCCACCCCAGTAGAGGTCTTTGCGTATTCCGGCGGCTGCCGTAAGGGTAAAGAAATTGAATATGATTACTTTTCCAATACCTTTCGAAAAGCACCGCCTCTGGAATACGACGACTTGGAGGTGCTGCTTGTGAAATATAGCAACGGCGCAATGAGCAAGGTGTCCGTCAATTTTGGCTGCGTCATGCCATATACCTTCCCCATAGAGATTTTCGGTTCCAAGGGCACCATCCGCGACAACAAACTGTGGTCCCATAAATACCCCGGACAACGGGACTGGATCACCATCCCGACGGTGATGCCGGAAAGCGCCGATGTGAAACACCATCCGTTCCAAAGCGAGATTGACCATCTGGTAGAGAGTATTCTGGAGGACAAGGATGCACACTGCAATCTAGCGGATGCCTCCCTCTCCCAGGAAATTACCTTCGCCGCCTTGCGATGCTATGAAACCAAACAACCTGTACAAATACCAATGATCTGAACTCCAGCAAGATGAAAGGAATACGTATGGATATCCTTGCGATAAACGGCGGCCCAAAATCACTCGAAGGACCGCTCCCACCGTGGCCCTGTTTCGACGAAAATACCATCACCGCAGTAACCGATACACTACGCAGTGGCAAGGTCAACTACTGGACCGGCAACCGGGGCATGGAATTTGAACGCCGTTATGCTGCATGGCAGGGTTCCAACTTCGCCATCAGCACCAGCAACGGCACAAGCGCCCTGCACACGGCATTAGCGGGACTTGGCATTGGCCCCGGCGATGAAGTAATTGTGCCCAGTTACACCTTCATTGCCACCTCGTTCTCCGTGGTGCAGGCAGGCGCTATCCCCCGCTTTGCCGATGTCAATCGCGATGATCATTGCATGAGCGTTGAAAGTGCCGCCAAACTAATCAACAGCCGCACCAAGGCCATCATCCCTGTCCATCTTTACGGCAATGTGACTGATATGGACCCCATTATCGCATTGGCCCGTGAACACAACCTGCACGTCATCGAAGACAATGCCCAGGCTTTCGGCGGCTCCTATAAGGAACGAAAAACAGGCACCCTTGGGGACATTGCCGCCTGCAGTTTCTGTCAGAACAAAACCTTCACCACGGGCGGTGAAGGCGGCATGGTCACCACGGACAACGAAGAGGTAGCCTGGCGTTGCCGCAGTTTTCGTGATCACGGCTATGACGTTCGCGAACGGCTGCGACTGCTGGAAATGGAGCAAAAACTCCCCTACATCCACACCATGGTCGGCTTCAATTACCGTATGACTGAAATGCAGTCCGCCATCGGTCTTGCGGAGTTGGAACGGATGAATAACTGGAACATGCCACGACGTAAACGCAACGCAGGCATACTGATGAAAGAACTGGCAGGCATACCACAAATATTGCATCTGCCTGTGGACACCGCGGAGCGTCAGAACGGCTGGTATGTGTTCCCCATCACCCTTGATATTGGCGCCATGAACTGCGACATAACCACCTTCCTGGCCGCTCTCGGCGCAGAAGGTGCGCCCTGCTGGAACGTCTTCTGGCCACAGTGCCACACAGAAACCGCCTTTCAAAAGCACCAAGCCTACGGCAATTCCGGATTCCCCTTCAAGTCAAAGGAATACACCTCGCCGGAATCAGTGGAGTACGCCAAAGTCGAAGTCCCGAATGCGGAATGGCATCAATTGCGCACCTTCATTACGTTTATCTTCCCCACCTATGAGGAAGAACACATGCACGGAATCGCCGCAGCCATCAAAAAGGTTATTGCAGCATATTCGAAATAAAATGCAGCAGGAGGACATACCATGAAAACAAAATGGGGCGTAATCGGTTCGGCTGGCATTGCACGCCGCAGAACCATACCAGAAGGAATTGTGGCTGCCAACAACGCCGAACTCGTGGCGGTTTATGATATCGACCAGGATGCCAACGCCACGGTGGCAGCGCAATTCAATACCATCGCCTGCAAAAGTGAGGCGGAACTTTTCGGCATGGACCTAGATGTGGTCTATATTGCCACACCGACCTGGCTACACTGCGACCAGGTACTTCGCGCAGCAACAGCAGGCAAGCATGTCCTATGCGAAAAACCGCTCGGCATGTCTGTAACAGAATGCTCCCGCATGGTGGAAGATTGTGAACAATACCATGTCAAACTGGGTACAGGCTTCATGATGCGCTACCACGCACAGCACCAGGCCGCGTTGCAACTGCTGCGCACGGGCGGTATCGGGATACCTGTCTTTGCGCGAGCACAACTCTCCTGTTGGTATCCCCCAATTCCCGATGCATGGCGGCAGTCCCCCCAACAGGGTGGCGGCGGCAGCCTCATGGACCTTGGCGGCCACTGCATTGATCTCCTGGAAATGTTTATGGGACCTATCACCGCCTTACAATGCAGCATCGGCAATCTGGTGCAGTCCTACGCCAGTGAAGATACCGCCATTGCACTGCTTGAGTTTGAATCAGGCGCAAAAGGTGTGGTGGATTGCCTGTTCAATGTCCCGGACAACAGTTCCCTGAACCGCCTAGAACTATACGGTTCCAAAGGAAGCATCCTCGCTGAAGGCACCATCGGCCAGGGAGAGAAAGGCATTATGACTGCCCGCTTGGATCAGAACAGCAGCGGCTATGCAGCACAACAGGAGCGCACCACAGACGGCGGCCTCATCATCTCCCCCACGCCCGTAAACATGTACCGTGCTGAAGTGGAAGCATTTGCACAGGCAATACTTGATGACAAAGCACCGCCAGTCACCGGTAAGGATGGCTTGCACAGCCAAACCATACTGACGGCCTGCTACGAAAGCGCCAATAAAGGCGTACAGATTAAAATAGGAAGCGTGGGTTCATTATGACATCAATAAATCGCCGCACTTTCATGAAGGAAGCAACTGCGGGAATCGCATGCGTTGCCCTGTCGAGCGCAGCCCGGTACGCAATGGCAGACGAACGTCCCCTGAATGTGGTGGTGCTCATGTCAGATGAGCATAACCCTAAATATACCTCATTGCTTGGCCATCCGCTTCTGGAAAATCCAAACATGGAGCGCATGGCTGCACAAGGCGTGGTATTTGAAAATGGATACTGTCCTTCTCCCCTGTGTCTTCCCAGCCGCAGTGCTTTCATGAGTGGGCGGCGCGTCCACGATATACAGTGCTACAATAATTCCAATGTCATTCAGCATGACTATCCCGCCTATGGGGCCGTATTGCGGGAACAGGGAGTCCATACCGTTCATGCCGGAAAAGCGGATGTGTATCGTCCGGCAGCGGAACTGGGGTTTTCGGAATTGATATATCCCGGCGACCGCAAACTGCCGGGCGACACTAACATGTCCCGCAAGCCTATTGCAGTTCGTGCGGACGGGGCGAGCCGCGCTAAAGGGTATGGGCCCAAGGAAACCGCCTGGAGCGGCGACAAGCGCACTGTAGACTCCTCTCTGTCCTGGCTGCGCAACCAAGGCAAGCAAATGGACGGACCGTTTTTGCTCAGCGTGAATATCAGCGCTCCCCATTTTCCGCATTATACCACGCCAGAACTGTGGAAGCGTCATGCGGCAGGCGCCGACCTGCCCGCCCATGGCCGGGATGCCGTCTCGGCAAATCACCCCTATGCCCTTGATCTGCGACGGCATTTTTCCACGGATCTTTTTGACGATGACGACATCAAAGGTCTGCGCCAGGGATACCTGGGATGCGTGCATTTTGTGGATGACGTAATCGGCCAATTCATGGATGCCCTTGATGAAACCGGCCTGGCCGAAAACACTCTGTTCATCTATGCCTCCGACCACGGTGAAATGCTGGG
>CAZBNU010000011.1:33150-39975 GCA_964493075.1 uncultured Nitrospirales bacterium
TAAACGTGTTTGCACCCAATAGATTGCTGACAACAAAAGAACAATGGCTGTTGGTGGGTTTTGTGGTTGCCGTGATCACAGGATGCGCCACGCTGTTGCTCCATGACAAGGTAGCGACACAACCAGCGGGCACCGCCGCCGATACCGTGGTAATTGCGTCAAAGCCCAAGCCACCACAAAGCAGTCCGGAAAGTACGCCTGCTGTGGTAGCGCCCCCCATCACACAAGCGGTGGTCGAAAATAGGACCATAACAATTCTCCCGTCGCCTGCTCCTCCTGAAATCATAGGTGTTGCCATCATGGGCGCGGTACGCCATCCCGATTTGTATATGGTGGACGAAGGTACACGCGTCGCCGACCTGATCGCCCTTGCAGGAGGCGTTACAGAAAATGCAGACCTCTCCGATATCCTGCTGACAGCGCCCTTGGTGGATGAGACGACCTTGACCATTCCTGAACTCCCGGATGTAACCATAAACGACATGAAAGTGAGTGTACGCAGGAAAAACATCACGGCAGCTGTCAATCCATCCTTTTACCGAAAGTCATCAACCTTCATGGCCGCACAAGCACCTGCATCCGGGCAGTATACGGCATCAATGGTTCCATCCACAGTTGCACCAGTCTCCGGCATCCCATCGGCGTCGGGCGCTTTGCTTAATATCAATCAGGCAACATCCGAACAGCTGCAACAACTCCCCGGAATAGGCCCGGTCTTTGCGGAACGCATCATCGCGGAGCGTACCCGTCAACCCTTCATGACAGTGGATGAACTCAAACGGGTTTCGGGCATAGCCGATAAGCGGCTTGAGGCCATTCGCCCCTTCATCACGGCGCCTTGAACGTGCAGGATATCGTTTGCGATTCTGTTGCGGCCTCGTATACACTTAAGAAAAGGCAGAGACGAAATAGTATACCTGTCAGGAGAATAATATGGCTTCACTTCCCCACTTGACCAAAGAACCGAATACCCCCGCAGACTGGTTCGACGCGCTGGCGGCACTTGCCCGTTACCTGCGTTCCCCGGAGGGTTGTCCATGGGATAGAGAACGCACCGCCCTTGAGTTTGCAAAGTTTGCGGCAGAGGAAGCCGAAGAGTTACAGGAAGCCCTTGCGGAAGAGGACAATCACCACGCGGAAGAAGAATTTGGCGATTGCCTGTTTACCCTCATGGCATGTATGGCTGCCGCAGAAGCGGAAGGACGATTTACGCTGCATGGGGCGCTAATGCGCGCCCATGAAAAACTGGTTCGCCGTCACGATCACGTTTTCCGTACGGACAAGGCGGCAACCCCCGAGGAAGCAATGGCTTCATGGCAGGAAATTAAGGCACGCGAAAGAGCAGAAAAACAAGAACAGGAGCAATAACATGACGGATTTTTCATTAAAAGATAAGGTGGCGTTGATTACAGGCGGCAGCCGGGGCATTGGCGCTGCCATGGGAAAAGCCTTTGCGGAACAGGGCGCCAAAGTAATACTGGCATCCCGAAAACAGGACGCGCTGGACGAGGCTGCTGCTGCGATCACTGCGACAGGCGGGCAGGCAGTGGGTATAGCCTGTCATGTGGGACGCAGTGATGAGGTGGAAAAACTGTTCGCCCGGATCAAAGAAGAATATGGACGCCTGGATGTGCTGGTGAATAACGCTGCCACAAACCCCTATTTCGGCCCCTTTATCCATGCACCAGAATCCATGTACGACAAGACCTTTGAAATCAATGTCAAGGGATACTTTCTGGCGGCACAACAGTCGGCGCAGATGATG
Source organism: uncultured Nitrospirales bacterium (assembly GCA_964493075.1). GTDB lineage: Bacteria > Hydrogenedentota > Hydrogenedentia > Hydrogenedentales > CAITNO01 > SLFT01. Next base: position 34,916 of record CAZBNU010000011.1, read on the forward strand.
ACCGAACAGGAGTCTGGCGGCTCAATTATAAACATAGCCTCTATCGAGGGGCTTTCCCCTTCGCCCATGATGGGCATTTATTCCATGACCAAGGCAGCGGTAATCATGATGACCAAGGTGATGGCAAAAGAACTTGCCGCCGCCAAGGTGCGCTGCAACTGCATTTGCCCCGGATTGACAGAAACAAAATTTGCTAAAGTGCTGATTGACACGCCGGAAATCTATAAACATTACGTGGATAGCGCCCCCATGGCACGCCACGCACAACCCGAAGAAATTGTAGGCGCAGCCGTCTATTTTGCTTCCGATGCTTCAAGTTACACCACAGGCGCCATACTGACATGTGACGGTGGTAGTTCGATATAATCTTTGTCCTAGGATAAGTAGGACATTGTCTTACACGTCCTACCCATCCTACCTATCCTACAAAACAACAACAGGAATAGACTCATGAGCATTGACACTGGCGTAATTTGCAATATCTATCAGAAGCACTTTGGAGCCGCACCGGAAATCGGCGCACGCGCACCAGGTCGTGTCAATATCATCGGGGAACACACCGACTATAACCACGGTTTTGTACTGCCTATGGCAATAGAGCACGAGACGATGATTTTCGGTTCACCCCGAAACGACCAAACACTGCGCCTGTACGCACAAAATCTTGACCGCAGTGCGGAGATCAGTCTGAAAAATCGGGTCAGAAACGCCGAAGAACCCTGGACGGATTATATTATGGGTGTTGCCGACCAACTTGCCGCACTGGGCAAGCCTGTTCGTGGCGCTGACATGGTTATTATGGGCGATGTGCCGGTGGGTTGTGGTCTGAGTAGCTCTGCAGCCCTGGAAATGGCGGCTCTGGTATTTTTTGAACAAACGGGGAATTTCGAACTTGACGGTGCAGAAGCAGCAAAACTCGGACAGCGCGTGGAGAATGAATTTCTTGGCCTGAGCACCGGCATCATGGACCAATTCATTTCCCGCTGCGGCAAGGCAGGCCATGCGCTGTTTCTGGACTGCCGCAGTTACGAGTATAAACTTGCGCCGGTGGATTTTTCCGATGCCATTTTTGTCATCGCCAACACAGCCTGTCCTCGCGGGTTGACTGCCTCGAAATACAACGAACGTGTAAGTGAATGCAAGACCGCAGTAAAAGGGTTACGGGAATACTTCAATTCTCCGGGGGAATATCTGCGCGATTACACCATGAATGACCTGCTGGCATGTCAGGAAACCCTGGAGGACGTGCCCTTCCGGCGCGCACGGCATGTCATAAGTGAAAATGATCGCACCATCAAAGCGTGTGAAGTCATGAGCCGGGGGGATGCAGCAGCACTGGGCGCACTAATGAATGATTCCGATATCAGTTTGCGCGTAGACTACGAAGTTACCAGCCGCGAACTCGACATCCTCACTGACATTGCGCGCCAACAACAGGAATGCTACGGTGCGCGCATGACCGGCGCGGGCTTTGGAGGCTGCACCATAAACCTGGTACAGCGGGACGCCGTCGGTCGATTCTGTGATGTACTGTTGGAACACTATAAGCAGCAGGCAGGCAAAGATGGCGAGGTATTCATTTCCGCACCCGCCGAAGGTGCTTCTCCTATTACGTTGTAATAAGTTCGCGTCTGCATCGGACATTTACATGTAAGGCATTGGCATAGTATACTTTCCGTGCCACGTATCTCACGTTTTAATTTTCAGGAAACTTATTTATGATAATCGTAATGTCCTCTGGCAACAAGGATGATGTTAATAATGTTGTATCCCGTGTTGAAGAACTGGGTTATAAAGCCCACGTGATTGTGGGCGTTGAGCGCACTGTCGTTGCGGCCGTTGGCGACGAACGGGGCAAGGAACGCCTCACCAGCCTTGAGGCGCTTCCGTATGTGGAAAAGGTGATCCGTGTCCTCAAACCGTTCAAACTGGCGGGACGGGAAGTACGCAAAGAAGATACCGTCGTTGAATGTTCCGGCGTGTGCATTGGGGGCGGACATTTTGCCGTGATGGCAGGCCCTTGTTCGGTGGAATCGCGTGAACAGATATTTGACGCGGCACAGGGTGTCAAGCCTGCCGGTGCAAGCATGTTGCGTGGCGGTGCTTTCAAACCCCGCACCTCGCCCTACAGTTTCCAGGGCATGGAGATGGAAGGCCTGCGCATTTTGCGCGATGCAGGCAAAGCCAACGGACTGCCTGTGGTAACCGAGGCCACTACGCCGGAACAGGTGGCGGTGGTTGCGGAATATGCCGATATGATCCAGATAGGCGCACGGAACATGCAGAACTATGGGTTGCTCAAGGCCGCCGGCAAGGTAAAAACGCCTGTGCTACTTAAACGGGGCATGATGTCCACCATCAATGAATTTCTGATGGCTGCGGAATATATTTTGGCCGAAGGCAACCCGAATGTGATTTTGTGTGAGCGGGGCATCCGCACCTTTGAGACAGAGACCCGAAACACCTTGGACCTACAGGCGGTTCCCGTGGTTAAACTGCATAGCCACCTGCCCATCATTGTGGATCCAAGCCACGCTGCAGGGCGTTGGGATATAATAATACCCATGGCGTGTGCCGCCGTAGCGGCAGGCGCAGACGGCATCATGGTGGAGGTGCATCCCCACCCCGAAGAAGCCATGAGTGATGGACAGCAGTCCTTACGGTTTTCCAAGTTCAAGCAGCTTATGGACGCTTTGGCACCCCTGCTTGAAGTAATGCATAAAAAACTCTCATGACTGTAATGACGGTCATCGCAGTACCAGTACTGATGGCCCAAAATTATTCAACGATAGGCGCAAAAATAAATGACTGAGGAAATTTTTGAAGAGATTGAAGAGTCCGAACAGGTGGAAACGCTGGGGCGCGATGAATCGAAGCGCGCTTTGTATGCCCTGCTTTTCGTGAGCGACCGGCCGCTCAGCGCCAACCGGCTTGCGGAGGCGCTTGGTGACACCGACCCGGACATCATCGCCAATTTGCTGGAGGAACTCCGCGAAGAGTTGAGCACACGCGAGGAACTGCCCTATGTGCTACAGCAAATAGCCGGTGGCTATCAACTCGTTTCCTGTCCGGAATTCGCCCCCTATATCCGCAGACTGTTCCAGATAAAGAAAAGCAACCGGATCAGCAAGGCATTGCTTGAAACCCTTGCCGTTATCGCCTATAAACAACCGGTCACACGGGCCGAAGTGGAGTCTATACGCGGTGTAAGCGTGTCCTATGCCTTCGATCAACTTCAGGAAAAACGACTTATCAAAGTTGTCGGCATTGCTGATCTGCCCGGACGACCAAAGTTATACCGCACCACGGATGAGTTTCTGGTGAGTTTCGGCCTGAAGAATCTCAAAGAACTCCCCTCTCTGGATGAACTGCGGATGTTGGAGTAGCCATGACTGCCGTCCGCCTACAAAAATATCTAGCCGAATGCGGTGTAGATTCACGTCGCGCCTGTGAAAAACTTATTCAGGCAGGGGAGGTCTCTGTTAACGGTATCCTCGCTGAACTCGGCCAGCAAATCCAACCGGGAGTAGATCAGGTCTGCGTTTCCGGGAAACCCGTCGTTTGCGATGACAAAATATATGTGGTTTTCAACAAACCCGCAAATGTGATTACAACGTTGAAGGATACACATGGCCGGAGAACGGTTGCGGATTATTTGAACGAGGTCGCAACACGAGCTTTTCCTGTGGGACGTTTGGACCGCGACGTGGAAGGGGTATTGCTTTTTACAAACGACGGCGAACTCTCCTTCCGGTTGATACATCCCAAATACCAGGTGGACAAGGTATACATGGCGTGGGTAAAGGGCAGCGTAAACACAGAGGCAGTGAAGCGTCTTGAGCAAGGCGTACAACTTGAGGATGGCATGACTTCGCCGGCGAAGGTAAAAATCCTCAATGCCTGTGACGAGACGTCTCTGATACAATTGACTATTCATGAAGGGAAAAAGCGGGAAGTAAAACGCATGTGTGCCGCAGTGGGTCATCCGATTCACAAATTAAAACGGATCGCGTTTGCAGGCATCGAAGCCACAGGATTACGCGTCGGAGAGTGGCGTTATCTCAATCGGAAGGAAATCGAAAGCCTCAAGAACATTGTCGGCATCTCCACGCCCTCCCTTTGCACAAAGTAATGTCAGAAACCTATGACCATACTATCGCAACATATAAACTGACCACTTAAGGGCAAACACAGTGTATGCAGCATTTTGACTCTGACTATGGCGAAAATCTTGTTGAGAGGTTGCGACGCATCCCGGAAGATGCCATTCCCCATTGGGGCACAATGCGACGCAAAAATCTTATTGAACACTTCATCTGGATTCTGCGCCACGCCATGGGCAGATCTACCGCCGTTCCACATTTCGGGAATTGGTTCTCACGGGTAATCGCAAAAAATCTGATGATTGCCGGAGTCGTGCCGATTCCCAAAAACATTCAACTACCGCGACAATTAACCGACAGCGGCGCCATCACTCAGGAACCTGGAGACCTGGAGACGTTGCAGGCCATTATTGAGGAATACCTCCATCTCGTCCAGGCAGATGAACTGGACCCTGCACCCCATCCCTACTTCGGACCGCTGACCGTGGACGAATGGGATAAACTGCATATACGACATTTCGAGCACCATCTGAAGCAATTTGGGGTGTGACCCACTGAACCTGAATGTCTGAATAGGGACAAAAGAGGAATTGCTATGGATTCAAACGCAGTTCGAGAAAATATTCTACGTGCGTATGAGCAATTCTTTTCGGAAGTTCCCCTTGCTCTGCCAGAGACTACTGATGGCAGTGGTGTTTATGGTTCATGGCAGGTGGATCAATGTGGTCAGCCGCGCTATGAATACAGTATGGATCACGTAAAAGACAAACGCGCCGGGTATCATACCAGCAGCGGCGATTCCAGCGATCACTGGCATTTGGTGGGCAATGACCGAATTACTGCCCTTGCCCACAACGAGGGCTATGTGGAAGTGATGGATTGGGACCGGGCTGGTAAGTATCTCAATAAATGGGAACCGAAGCGACATCAGTATGCAGGCGGGTATAAATATGTGGA
>CAZBNU010000012.1:0-22534 GCA_964493075.1 uncultured Nitrospirales bacterium
TCATAATCACTTGGTCGCTGGTTCGAATCCAGCAGGGCCCACCATTCTTTTCTTCGGGGGAACCTTCCTTTACAGGGTTTCAAAACGGTTCGTCGTCTTTCCATCTCCAATACTCATAGCGCAAATTGTGATAAGGGTTTTTCCAGACACTATTAAATAGTAAGCCTACATAAGGCTGTTGTAGAATTTTAGAATGAAATAGAAAAAAGAACTAATACTAAATGGTAGAAATATTTTGAATATAAATAGGTATCGTGATAGAATTCACCTAGGGGAAGATTAGTAACAGTTCAAAATCAGTAATTGTTACGTTGTCAACTGTCACCCACATACAGGAGAAACATGCAATGGCGAAAGAAGAAACCGCAAAGAGAAAACGGCTTACCCCAGAACAGAAACAGGATATAGTCAACAGTAAAGGCAAGGTATCGGGCGCAGATCTTGCAAAAAAACACAATGTGGCATTAGCCACGATCTATAATACCTGGAAAAAAGGCGCGAAGAAAGTTAAAAAAGCGTCTGCTGCCAAAAAAACTACTCAGAAATCGTTAAATCCCAACCAGAACCGGATTGATTTTTGCAAGCGTTGGATTGGCTTATTGCAGGCGGAAGTGAAACGGCTTGAAAGCGAACCAGACCTTTTAAAGCAGGCCGAAGCTACACTATCTAAAATCATTGGATAAAAGATACTGCTTTCAGGCGTTCTCATACGCACTGGCGTAAACTTTCTTGTTAGAAGACCGAAACGCTTATTTGTTATGTGAGAAAAGTAGGGTCGCACATATTGTTGTGCGGCCCTTTTTTTATGAAAGGCGATATTTGTTTTGGGTTGGGGGCAATGCTCAGAAAGCCTGGCACGTTTACCTGTACACTTTTTTCTCTTCAGCAGCACTATTCTGTTTTCTTGAGCTTTTCTTCGATAGGGATGTCGTCAATATACAGACCGGTGATGACGCCTGTTCCTTTGTAAATGCGTACCGTGATGTGGGCGTTGGCGTTGTTGTTTCTGGATTGGTAGAGGCGGTCTGCTTTGGGTGCTTTGGACTCTTCCATGTAGTAGCGGTCGAAGGGCCACGTCACACGAGAACCGCCACGGTAGGCCGGGCCAACATGGATTGTGAGGTACTCTGTTCCTTCCGGTTTCTCGAAGACAACATCTTTGATTATGCCAAATCCTTCTGCGTCCTTATCGAGAAGGGCATAAGCATTCTGTCGGTCTTTTAACTGTTGCGTTGGGGGCACTTTGAATTCGGGTTGGTCAAGATAGAGGCGTACATAACGTCCGCGAAAGGCATCATAGGGGTCTACCGGTTGAGAACGCAGTTTGTATTCCGTGCCTTTTGCGAGGGCAGTTTCCTGTTCCAGAATCATGCTGGCGGGAACGAATAGTTGTATGGGGACAAGCACGGCAAAGATTAACAGGGACAGCGTTGTTTTCATGATACGGATTCCTTCAGGTGTCGCGACAGGTAAAGGTTGATGACGAGGAAGGCAATGCCGATAATTATAAAAAGAACACCGCGAACAGTGAAGCTGATTTGCGCATCAAAAAAGCGGGTAATGATCAATACCGATAGTACCGCCATGCCTGCGTTGATGTAGAGTAGCCGCTCGCGGGAAAATCCATACCAGACCACCACGCCGCCAAAGCCCATGACATACAGGTTTAATATCACCGCCATGACGACTTTTTCCAGCCCGAACGAACATGCCGCAAATCCAAGCAGTGTCAAGAGGGGGAGTGCGGCAGCCGCCACGGAAATCCGGTCTCTGCCGGACACGCTTCGTACCAGCGGCAATGCGGTACCTGCCAACGCTATCAGCACCATAGTGTAATCCTGGACAAGCCCCCAAACGCTGTATTGATAGCCCGATCGGTAATGCTGCCAGCCGACTTGTCGCCAGGAATCTTCGTAGGTGAGTATGAGTCCCATAATGACAATGCCCACAAAACCAGATAGGGTGAAGGCATTCAACTTTGAGTCCCGGAACATGAGACGACCGAAAATCAGCTGGGTGGCGAACATGCCGCTGTAAATCATTATCCACAATCCCGGCATGCGGCGTTCCATCACCAGTCCGATGGCAATGGGCAGCGCCAGGCAAATCCCCCACGAAAGCAGGTGCATGCGGGGACCCGGGGCGTGCTTGTCATAGGCCTGCCACACATGGGGCGCGAGAAATGCCGCCAGAAACCAGAACAAAACGGACTGGTTGTTATTGGCGTACAGGGTGCCTGCCCACGAAACAATGCCCACGATAAAGAGCAGTGCTACACTTGTTGCGTTGAGTACGTAAATAAGAGGCGCGCCCAGGATAATCCAGGTCAGCATGAAGGTTGATATGTCGCCGGAAATGTGGTAGGTCTGGCTTATGAGCGCAATGGCGGCGCCGATGGACAGTGCCAGAAACAGGCCGCTTCCTTCCCGCCACGGCAGGGAATCTCGACGCCGAAGCAATGTATATCCCACCAATACCTGCCCTGCAATAAGGGGCGCAAACGACAGCGCAACACGGGCCGACCGGGGCAGGCCGTCCCAGTTGTGGGCAAGGAGTAGTATGATTCCTAGCCCGACCAGCGCCGCGCCCAGCAGCGCAAGGAGCAGCAGCGCCAGTTGCTGACGGGATCGCACGATGACCGGGCCGTAATAGGCGCGGATGCCTGCTGCTGTTTCAGGCGATATGATGGCAGCCTGCTCCAGTGCGGGCAGTTCGTCGTATAGCCACTGGACCGCACGGCTCTTGTTCATCCCTATCATTGTACTGTTTCCTGGTGCCGGGGCAGGCACTGCAAAGGGCCAGTACCCTCCGTCAATCTGTTTGTTCCTAAATGTGCCGCAACTACTTGTCCATACTACCCTATCAAATGTACAAATGACAACTTTGCCTGGTGCTGCTGCGGAACACGACATAACCGGTTTTGGTGGTGTATAATAAATCCGGAGGTAAGATAAAATATGCAGGATAAAGAAGAAAAGGTGGTGTTTGCACGGGATACGCTACATGCGCCGGTTGCCCCTGCGGCTGCGGTCCTGGTGCGAAGAGACGGTGACACGCTACAGTGCCTTGCTTGTGCCCATCAATGCCGGATGAAGTCGGGGAAGACCGGGATATGTCGTGTCCGTTTTAATAGGGACGGCGTCATGATGGCGCCCCACGGCTATGTGGCAGGATTACAGGTGGACCCCATAGAAAAGAAACCCTTTTACCATGTGCTTCCTGGCAGAAACGCCTTGTCCTTTGGCATGCTCGGCTGTAATTTACAATGCAGTTTCTGTCAGAATTGGATCAGCAGCCAGATGCCCTACGCACAAAAACAGGCCGCCGGAATTCATGCCTGTTCCCCCTCGGATTTGGTGGACACCGCTGTTGAACGGAATGCACCGGTACTGGTGAGCACCTACAACGAACCCCTGATCACTGCAGACTGGGCTGCACAAATTTTCGAAAAGGCCTGTGAAAAGAATCTACTCTGCGGTTTTGTAAGCAATGGGTTTGCGTCAAAAGAGGTTATCACTTTCCTGCGTCCGGTAACAGCTCTTTTCAAAGTGGATTTGAAGTGTTTCACCGATGCGGGGTACCGTTCGCTGGGTGGGCGTCTGCAACCGGTGCTGGATACCATTGAAACCTTGGCGGCTTCCGGCATCTGGGTGGAAGTGGTTACCCTGGTAGTGCCTGGTTTCAATGATAGCGAGAAAGAACTCGCTGGCATTGCCATGTTCCTCGCAGGCGTGTCTGTGGATATTCCCTGGCATGTTACCGCCTTTTATCCTACCTACAAAATGGCGGATGGACAGGCCACAACGCGACAACAGTTGGATTGCGCGTGGGAGGCAGGCAAGGCGGCGGGCTTACGGTATGTGTATGCCGGGAACATGGCCGGACGGGTTGCGGACAAGGAACGCACGTTCTGCCATCAGTGCAATGCCCTCCTTGTGGAACGGACTGGATACCACATTTTACAGTGTCGTATTACCGATGGAAAGTGCCCGGACTGTCAGACTGTTATACCGGGCAGATGGCATTTGGATGGCTGACCACATAGAAAAACGCCCGACATCACAGAGAGTGACGCGGGCGTGAAATAAGAATATCTATCAGCCTTGCTTTACCTTGTATCGGGGTGCAATTTTATTGATGACATACAGACGGCCTTTCCGGCGTACAACTTTGCATCCGGGATGCCGTGTTTTAGCGGTTTTCAGTGATGATAATACGCGCATGGTAAAAACTCCATAATTTTAGAGGAAAAACATTGGTTCAGCCCCGCACTTTCCCATCGGGAACGGTATTTTACACAAAAGCGGCAGCATAAATCAAATTGGATGTGACAGCCCTGTGCTAATTGAATCGTGTCAGCAGCAGAACCTTAAATACGCGGCTGTGCCAGCTGGGTCAGTGCCACGCTGAGTTGGTCGCAATCGGCAAAGCGCTGGTCTGGGCGCTTCTGAATCATTTTCATGATAATGTCGCCCAGCCCCGTGGGACACTGGGGATTTACCAGAGAAGGATGTTCCGGCATAACGCCCAAGTGGCATTGATACAGTTTGCTGAGATTATCCACAGGGAAAGGCACTTTCTCTGTAAAGAGCATATAGAAGGTGATGCCCATGGAATACTGGTCGCCCAGCTGGGTTACCTTTTCCTTGCGGATGAATTCGGGCGCCACGAACATGGGCGTAATTTGCTCGCCCACATTTCGGTCTACCAGTTCCAGGAGAAAACTGCTGCCGTAGAGGGAAAAGTCGGCAATTTTGACAACACCATTCCTTGTGAACAGCACGTTTGCCGGTTTGAAATCGTGGTGGGTGCAGCCCTTGTCGTGCAGATACTGCATGCCCTGGCAAATCTGCAGGCATATATTTAGCCGTTCAGAAAGTTTGAAGGGGCGGTTCAGGATATACCATTTCAGGCTCGGTCCATCCACATATTCCATCACCATGATCCGGCCTTCTTTGTCGTCGTAGAATTCCAGAATCTGCACCACATTAAGGTGTTTGAAGCGTTTGAACTTTGCCACACTCTTTGCAAGGTCGCGCACATGCAGCCGGTTTCGGAAAAAGTTCTCATGAAAAAGTTTCACTGCGACAGGCTCGTTCTTCTTGGTGTCAATCGCAAGATACACGCGTCCTGTGCCGCCTTCACCGAGAATCCGTTGCAGATTATAATGGTAGAGTGACGGAATATCAGGTGAGTATTGGGCATCCACCATTACTGTCGTTCCTTATTCAGTCTTCATTATCCAATAATGCCAATTCGGGCGCATCTGCCCACATACGATCAAGATCATAAAATTCGCGTGCTTGCTGTCGAAAAACATGCAAGAGCACGTCGCCAAAGTCCACAATGACCCAACCGCAACGGTGGTCGCCTTCCACGCGCAACACGTCATAGCCCGCTTCCCGGACTTTTTCGCGCGCTGCGTTGGCCACCGCCTTCAGCTGCGGCTCACTTGTAGCCGTGCATAGTATGAACGCATCGGCTATCAGAGTCAATCCGCTGATATTGAATGCCTTGATGTCTTTGGCTTTTTTATCGTTTACCGCCTGGGCTATCAGCCGCGCTTTTTCTATTGCAGCTGCGTTTTGAGGCGCGCTTTTTGACTTGGTCATGCAGTGTTTGGTTACTTTCCTACTTTTCGAGTTCTCTACGTAGTATATCATTAACCAGCTGCGGATTTGCTTTTCCGCGCGTGGCTTTCATGATCTGGCCCACAAAAAAGCCTAAAACCTGGTGCTTGCCCGCTTTGAACTGAGCAATTTGATCCGGGCTGGATGCGAGTATCTGGCGTACCGCTTCTTCAATGACTGAGGCATCGCTGATTTGGGTCAATCCCTTTTGTTCCACAATGACGGCAGGTGTTGTGCCCGAAGCATACATTTCGACCAGAACATCCTTAGCTATTTTACCATTAATAGCGCCACTGTCAATCATCAGCAGCAACGCGGCCAGCGCATCTGGCGTTACCTTGCACGCTTTGATTTCAAGTTTGTCGTTGCTGAGCAATGCCTGCAGTTCGACCATAACCCAGTTGGCGGCTTTCTTGGCGTCGGCCTTTGCAGCCACTACTGCCTCGTAATAATCTGCTACGGCGCGGGAAAAGGTCAACACCTGCGCGTCATAAGCAGACAATCCATATTGCTCCTCAAAGCGCTTTTTACGGGCAACAGGCAGTTCCGGCATTTGCTGTCGTATCCGTTCCTCCCAGGCTTCATCCACCACAATGGGCGTGAGGTCGGGTTCGGGGAAGTAACGGTAGTCGTGGGCGGACTCTTTCTTCCGTTGACTGAAGGTAATGCCCCGGTCGGCATCCCAACCCCGTGTTTCCTGTTCAATCACGCCGCCACTGCGTAGTACTTTTTCCTGACGGGCAATTTCGAAGTCAATGGCTTTCTGAACCCCGGAAAAGGACGCGACATTCTTAACTTCTGTCTTGACGCCAAATGCTTCTTGGCCTTTGGGGCGAATACTGATGTTGGCCTCGGCGCGCAGGGAGCCCTCTTCCATGTTGCAGTCGCTGACGTTCAGGTATTGCAGAATTTGCTTCAGCGCCGTCAGATAGGCATGAGCCTCATTAGCGCTGCGGATATCCGGTTCGGTGACGATCTCCAGCAGCGGTAGGCCACATCGGTTGAAATCCACGCCACTCTGGCCGCCGCCCAGGGTATGGGTGTTGCGGGCAGTATCTTCCTCAATATGGGCGCGGGTAATACCGATGGTGCGTAGTTCGCCGTCTACTTCTATTTCAAGACGACCGCCATGACACAGGGGCAAATCGTACTGGCTGATCTGGTAGTTCTTTGCCAGGTCGGGGTAGAAATAGTTCTTGCGGTCCATTTTCGACCAGCGCGAAATGGTACAGCTCAGCGCCAGGCCTACGGCGATGGATTTGTCCACCATGTCCCGGTTCAGCACCGGCAGCGCACCCGGCATGCCCAGGCATATCGGGCATACATTGGTGTTGGGCGGCGCGTTAAAGTTCGTGGCGCAGGCGCAGAACACTTTTGACTTGCTGTTTATCTCGACATGCACTTCCATGCCGATGACTGCTTCGTACTCCATGTCATACTCCTCAGGCAACAGGCGGCCGCCCCATGTCGAAACCGCGGTTTTGTTCATAAAAATGGGCGGCGCGCAGCAAGGTCGCTTCATCAAAAGGACGCGCCATCATCTGGAGCCCCGCAGGCAACCCGGCATCCGTCAAACCGCACGGAATGGATATGCCAGGCAAGGTGGCCAGATTCACAGAGATGGTATAAATATCGCTGAGATACATTTCCAGCGGATTGTCCGATTTTGCGCCAAACTCAAAACTCGCCGTAGGTGAGGTAGGCCCGGCAATAATGTCGCACTTCTCGAAAGCGGCATCGAAATCTTTCTTGATAAGCGCACGTACTTTTTGGGCTTTCAGGTAGTAGGCGTCGTAATAGCCGCTCGACAACACATAGGTGCCCAGCATGATGCGACGCTGCACCTCGGGGCCAAAGGCCGCGCTCTTGGTCATTACGTACATGTCCTGTACTGTTTGCGCATCGGGATGGCGGAAACCGTAGCGCACCCCGTCAAAACGGGCTAGGTTCGCGCTGGCCTCGGCGGTGCAGATAATGTAATACACTGCTATGGCGTATTCGCTGCAGGGCAGGGAGATGTCCACTATTTCCGCACCATTGGCACGGTATACATCAATGGCCGCCTCCACCTTCTCACGCATTTCCGGGTTCAGCGCATCGGTGAAGTATTCTTTCGGCAATCCCACGCGCAAGCCCTTGATATCGCCCGTCAAGGCGCCGGCAAAATCAGGTGCAGGCAGAGGGGCAGACGTGGCATCCATAACATCCTTGCCGCAGATAACGTCCAGGGTCAGCGCAGCATCTTCGACTGTACGTGTTAACGGCCCTATCTGGTCAAGAGAAGAAGCAAAGGCTACCAGCCCGTAGCGGGATACCCGTCCGTAGGTGGGTTTAATGCCGACGCAACCGCATAAACACGCGGGCTGTCGTATGGAGCCGCCGGTGTCGCTTCCTAGAGAAATGGCACATTCCCCTGCGGTAACTGCCGCAGCGCTGCCGCCGCTGGAACCACCGGGAACACATCTCAGATTCCACGGATTTTTGGTCGTTTTAATGGCGCTGTTTTCCGTGGAAGACCCCATGGCGAACTCGTCCATGTTGACCTTGCCCAGAAACACCGCGTCCGCTTCTTCGAGTTTTTTTACCACCGTAGCGTCATAGGGACTTTTGAAGTTTTCGAGCATCCTGGAGGCGCATGTGGTTTTACCGTGGCGGGTGCAAAGCAATTCCTTGAGACCCACAGGCACACCCGCAAGCGCGCCAAGAGTTTCACCGCGTGCTGCTTTCGCATCCACCGCCGCCGCCATCTCCATCGCCTTATCGCGCCAGATTTGTGTGAAGGCGTCGAGGCGAGCGTCCACCTCGTCAATCCGCACCAGATGTGCTTCAGTCAATTGGGTGGCCGTAACCGCGCCGGACTGAACGGCATCGCGCATTTCCCTCGCTGATTTCCAATACAAGACATTTGTCATCAGGCGCTCTCCCCATCCAGAATTTTCGGCACCAGGAAAAAGGAACCATCGTCTACAGGCGCATTTTTCAGGGCCGCTGCGTGTTCCAATGAAGCGCCCACCTCGTCCTCGCGGAACACATTCGTCATTTCCAATGCGTGCATCATTGGCTCCACACCTTCCGTGTCCAGCGCGTTTAACGTATCCATATAGGCGAGAATATCGCCCATTTCTTTAACCAGACGCGTCCGCGCAGCATCGTCCAGCCGTAACTGGGCCAGCGCCGCCACATACGACACGTCTGCTTCAGTAATTTTGCTCATGATAAGCCTTTCGGTAAGGGGAATTCGGAGTAGGCAAAGCATAGCATAAACAGGGGGTTTTTGTCCAAAAGGAGCGACATATTGTATTCACAAATCACAGGTGTGATATTCTGGTTTGTACTACGATGCTACAAAGGAGATATAACATCATGGCAAACAAACCCTGTGCGTCCTGTGCGTTTCGTGGACGTTATGAAAAGAACCCCAAGTCCTTCCTGGGTCGCTTATGGCGCTGGCATACAGGATTCTGTCCCGGCTGGAAGATGTACATGAAGTCGTTGCCGGACGAGGAGCGCGCAGTAGTGAACGAAAAACTGGCAGAACTGGACAAGCAACGCAAGGGCGGATGAGTTCGCGTTTGGTTATTGGACGGATTGGACGGATCAGGCCGATCCCCTTAGTTTGCTGCCTTCCCTGTCGCAGGTGTACAATTCACAGCACCCAGCCAATAAATAACAGTCTTTAACCGTAGAGAAAGCCCTCACTATGAATTATCTTGCTGAACGCATGAATGCCATAGACGCCAGTGGTATCCGAAAAGTATTTGCTCTGGCCGCAAAGATGAAAGACCCCATTAACCTGAGTATCGGTCAACCTGATTATGATGTGGACCAGATTTGCAAGGACGAGGCGTGCTATCAGATTCAGGCGGGATTTAATTCCTACACCCAGACCTGGGGCGATCAGGGGTTGCGTGATGCCGTGGCCGAATACTACGAGCGTAAGTTTGGCGTGCCGCTGCAGAATGTCATGATCACCTGCGGCGTGTCCGGCGGCTTGTTTTTGGCATTGATGGCAACCGTCAATCCTGGCGATGAGGTCATCTGCGGCGATCCTTATTTTGTTATGTATAAGCATCTGGTATCGTTGCTGGGCGGTAAGCCGGTGCCCGTTAATACTTATCCTGATTTCAAATTGACTGCGGAACGTGTCGAAAACGCCATCACCCCCAAGACCAAGCTTATCATTGTGAACAGTCCCGCCAATCCCACGGGAGTTGCCCTTAACGGGGAAGAACAGCGCGCACTGGCGGCGGTGGCACAGAAGCATGACCTGCTCGTAATCAGCGATGAGATATATGAGTCACTGCAGTACGATGAAGCGCCAGCAACTATGGCGGGGTTGTATGACAAGGTAATTTGTCTGAATGGTTTTTCAAAGAACATGGCCATGACCGGCTGGCGTTTGGGTTATGCCGCCGGACCGGATGAGGTTATCCAGGCCATGAACACCTTGCAGCAGTATAGCTTTGTCTGTGCCCCGTCCTTTGCACAGAAGGCGGCTATTCCAGCGCTAAAGGCTGATATGACGGCTAAGGTGGACGCCTACCGAAAAAAACGTGATTTGGTGTATAACGGCTTGAAAGATGTGTTTCCCTGTGTTAAGCCTGACGGTGCGTTTTATATTTTTCCGCAAGCGCCTGGCGAAGATGGCGACGCCTTCGTGAAAAAGGCCATCGAAAACAACGTACTCATCATTCCAGGAAGTGTCTTTTCAGACCGGAAAGCGTGTTTTCGTATTTCTTTTGCCGCGCCGGATGAAACCATTATCAAGGGATGTGATGTATTGAAACGTCTTGCCGGTTGACCCGCGCCGGTACTTGCAGGCATGATAGCCATAGTGTTGTTAAAGAGTTCGTGTGTGAATATGCTATACGAGGACGCCTGATTTGAGTGCTGCCAGGCATAGAATTGCGCCACCGCGCATCAGAAACGCGGCCGCAAATTATTTCCTCGCCTTTCGGCAAGTCAGCGGGGTGTCTCTTGTTATGCTGTTCACTGCCTTTGCCTGGTTGCTGGTGCGTCTTCCCTTGCCCACAGCCTACAGTGTCGTTTCGGGGTATGGGCTGGGGCTTGTGCTGTTTCTGCCGGGAGCACTCCTGGCAACACGCGGGCATACCGGTGGCAAGGCCATGCTGGGAAGCGGGGCGGCACTGCTTTTTATAATTACGATCGCCACCCTTTTTGATATGGCCGCTATTCATCTCCCTTTTCATCCCTATGGGGGCATTGCTGTCTGTGTCGGAATGCTGCTGCTTTTTGCAGTGCTTGCATGGCGTGCGGCCAGCCAGTCTGTCAGTTTATTAACCCTCTCCCTGTCACTCTACATGTTCTATAGGGTTGCTCCCCAGTTATTGCCCGACGTTTCTGGTGTTTTCTTGTTTTTGGGCGTTGGCCTACTTGTGCTATGGCTCTGCCTGTGGACCACCTACCGCACCGAACGGTTGTTCACCCACTTTGCGCTATTTATCGGCTATGGCGCTCTTTGCGCCTTGGGGCGACAGGAAGGTACGCAGGCAGGATGGCTGGTGGCGGCACTGGCGCTGCTGTATGGTTCCATGACCGGCCTTGTGGTGGACCAAGTGTTCCGTGACCAGGCGCGTCAGCGGTCCCTGATGTTTTTTGCCGCTGCCAATACGCTGTTGTTTGTCATTGCAGCGTTCCTGCTGTTTACTGCGAATCACATGGGGCATCTGTGGTTTTCCATGGTCGCGGTATTTTTGATAAGCGCTCTTGCCGCCATTGCGCTTTATCTGGTGCATAGCGAGGGAACGCTGATTTCGCTGTATGTTGTTGCGGGATTACTTGCGCTGCTTGCGTGCATGTTGTTACCGCTGGCGCCGGGCCTTCGGCTTGTGATGTTGGCAGTTGCTTGTACTGCGCTGGCGCTTTTATCCCGGTGGCGCAGCGACCGTTTACTGCGGCTGACCGAATATGTGCTTCTGGCCACAGTGTTTATTACTTCCTTTTCCCTGAACGCGCAAGCTGATTTTGTCCTGTTGGGACTCTTCAGTCTGCCTATCCGCTGGGCGTGGTTGTTGTCCGCGGCGGCCATGCTGTGTCTGAGTTCCCGTTTGCACACGCTTTTTTCTGGAAAGGACAATAAGGAAGCGGGCGGCATTGCTGTTGAACAAGAACTCCCGGCTTTTATCTGCGCATTTACTGCGGCGCTGCTGGTCGCTATCCATACGATATTGTCGCGTGGTGACAGCGAGGCACTTCCTGTGATTCTGTCCGCACAGGGCATGGTATTTCTGGGGCTGGGCATGCTTTTTCTCACGCCCACCATCTCCCTGGCAGGTTTGGCGCCGGTGGTTGCCGGCCACACAGTATACTATGCTTTTCCATACCTCGTGGCTTCCACCGCATGGACTACTCCAGATACGCAGAAAGCCCATGAATATGTGTTGACCGCTGCCACATTGGTACTGGCCATTGCGATGGATCGGTGGATGCATCTGCGGCTGGGCCGCCAAACCACCCTTAAAGAGAAGATGCTGGCTGCAGTTCCTTATATGCCAGCGTTGGTAATGGTGGTGTTGTTTGCACTGGAGATAATGCCGGTTCCCTATCTGCCTGCGCTGTTGGGGCTAGTTGCTGTGACACCGTTTTTGTTGAATAATAAAAAAGGGTGGGGGCTGCCTGGCATGACAGTTTTGGGCATGGTGACGCTTGTGTTGTCAGTCGTGGTATTTGCCTACAGCACAGCAGCATCCTCGGTTCCTGTGTATTCCCTGCCATGGTTTCTTCCGTTGCTCGGCGTGTATCTAGCCTGCGTGATGCTGGTGGAACGTCTGGCTGCTGTACCGCAGATTTCTACAGGACCGCTCCGGAGTTTCTTTTCATACGCTTTGATTCTGATAATTGCGCTTGTCGGGGCCGTGGGACTTTACAGTTGGAACAGCGGCGGCATTTATTTCCCGGCATTGCTCGGCTTATCCCTGTTGCTGGCGACGTTCGGACGCCTATTTCGCGCAAGAGGATATTATCATGTGGCGATCCTGGTGGTACTGTTCGCATTGGGCTTTCTGCTGCTCTTTGGCCGCGTGACCAGCGCCGTTGCCGTCTGGCTATAGGAAAGCCAATCCTGTGGAACACGATACAACACAACAGGAACATACCGCCCGTAAAATATGTGCGCAGCTGCGTCATGCGGGCTACAGGGCAGTGTTCGCTGGGGGATGCGTTCGCGATAGACTGTTGGGAAGAATCCCCCAGGACTATGATGTCGCTACCAACGCGCGACCGGAACAGGTAACACAGTTATTCCCCAAGACCATCACCGTGGGCGCAAAATTCGGGGTAGTGATCGTGGTTCTCGAAAACTGCATGGTGGAAGTGGCGACTTTTAGAGTGGACGGTCCTTATCTGGATGGACGCCATCCTTCTACCGTTACGTTCACCGAAGAAGAGCAGGATGCACAGCGACGTGATTTTACCATTAACGCCATGTTCTACAATCCTGAAACTGACGCTGTTTTGGATTATGTGGGTGGCATGGATGACATGAAGGCTGGCATCGTCCGTGCCGTAGGCGACCCTAGGAAGCGTTTCGAGGAAGACCGACTGCGACTACTTCGGGGGGTGCGTTTTGCTGCGAGACTGGAGTATAAAATTGATGGCGATACCTTCGCTGCCATGCGCTCCATGGCAGAACAGATAATTACTACCAGCGCTGAACGCATACGCGACGAAATCCAGAAGATGCTGACAGAGGGGCGCGCATGCGATGCCTTTAAACTGCTGGATACAGCAGGCTTGTTGCAGCCTATCCTGCCTGAAGTTGCCGCGATGCGTGGTGTGGAACAGCCGGAGGTCTTCCATCCCGAAGGGGATGTTTGGCAGCATACGTTGCTGTTGCTGGCCCAATTGCCCGCTGGCGCCTCGCCAACGGTTGCATTCGCCGCCTTGTTGCATGATGTGGGGAAGCCCGTCACGCAGACCTTCGAAGATCGCATCCGCTTCAATTTTCATGAAAAGGCGGGGGCACGTATTACGGAAGCGATATGCCGCCGGTTGCGGATGTCCAACACTGATACGTGCCGGATAGTCTGGTTGGTGGAGAATCACATGCGCCTGAAGGACTTCATGAACATGCGCAAGCATCGGCGCATCTATTTTGCAAGGGAGGAGGGCTTTGATGAATTACTCATGCTGTGTCGCATGGATGCACTGGCCAGTCACGGCGATACCGCTTTCATTGATGAGGTAGAGGCTTATGTCGCCTCGCTCGATGAAGAAACCCTGAAGCCTGCGCCGTTGCTGACGGGCAGGGATTTGATCGAAATGGGATTGACCCCCGGCCCACAGTTCAAGCACATCCTCCGGGAAGTCGAAGCGCTCCAGCTGGAGGGGCAGTTAACAGACGGTAGAGCAGCAAGGCAGTACGTGCGGGAAAGTTTAGCGCCGGAAAGCAGATGACTGCTTGAGAAAATAAGTCATATCTTTCCCGGTTCTTCATGAGCGACGAGTACCTCTTTTCCCGTGTGTGGACAGAAATTACTGTCAGCCATGCGCATGGCTTCAAGGCAATTTGCCAGTAAATCCACATCGTAGTCATGCTCTTTTGCAATTGCGTCTTTACTTTTCCAGAGTTCTTGAAGAATAGTATCAGTAGTCATAATCCGGTCCCATGAGTTCAAGTGGGGTACATACTTCAGGACATAAAAAACCTTTCTCATCACAAACTGAACGAAACAGTGGCTTTATTTCTGCATTGTTTATATGACGGCAATTCCATGTCAGTAGATAATCAATCTTATGAGAAGCAGCGATAGCGATGTGAAGTGCATCATCAAGTGCTTTTTGGGGCAATGCGCCTTTTTCCAACAGCAATTTTGCCAAATGGCGAGAATCACACGTAATTTCCAAACGCCTAATACCTTGGAGAGCCTCAAGTCTTTTCGTTGCGCTTGCACAGTCTCCACGGCTTGCTTCCATAATTACAAGTTCGGAAGTGTATAAATCAAATCTGGTTCGCTTCATTAGCCACCAATCAATCGTAGCCTGCTGCCATGCTGCCAGAAGAATGTGCCTCGATCGTCTTGCAGTCAAAAATGATATAAACGAGGTTTCAATATAAACACTTTTTCCCATGATCTATCGCCTATGTTTCTTTCACATAGTTATTATAGCAAAAACATGGCTTTAACTCTCTCCACAAAAAAGTTCCTGAATTTCAAACACGTCCAGCGCCGTAATGGATGACACTACAGCGCTGGACGGCAGTCGCGCTTAATGTTCGTGGTGTTCGTGGCCGTGGGTGGCTTCGTGGATGATAATCCCGCCGCCATTGACAGGAAAGTCGTTGCCCAGGTTGTGTTCCGTGCCATCAGAGACAAAACGCAGGAAGGAAACGTGTCCGTCCATGTACAGCACGTTACAGCCGCCGGGGATATGGTTAAAGTGGCCCGCGTCATGACCGGAAATACTGTCCCACAACACGGGAAGCAGTGACTGTGCCTGCGCGGACGCGCCCGGGTTGTTGATGTCGGTTATCAGGAACCGTTCAATGCCTTCTCGAAACCTATACACCGTTGTGGCTGGATCCGTCAAACTCAACGGTTCCGCAAGTTCCCAATCTTTGTGCGCGAGCAGCGGATCTCCTTCCAAACGATGCATCAACCCGTCCGGCTCTGCCATCAACGCTTCTTCAAAGTGATGCAGCGCCTCTTCGGTGTCCAGTGTTCCGGGATTGAGCGCCCAGCCGAAGTAGATGTAGGGATGCTCGTAAACCTCCCCTGGCTCCACGATACCATCGCCTGCATTCGGCAGGTGACCATGCTCATAAGCCTCTTCCCAAATGCTGGATGGGTTTTGGCCTTCATCCCACAGTTGCACCGGGGTGCCCGCAAAAGGGGAACTGGGACAAACCAATACGGCAAGGTCATTCAGGTATTCAGGATACAACTGTGTCATATCCATGATCGCGCTGAGTCCCTCTATGGGCGTGCCGTCGTAGTGGGTGGCTTTCACCGTGGGAAAATTTTCGCCATTGCTTTCGTTGGCGTACATCTTCAACGAAAGGCCGATCTGTTTGAGATTGTTCTGGCATGATGATCGCCGAGCAGACTCACGTGCCCGCGCCAATGCCGGCAGCAGTATAGCCGCCAGAATACCAATAATGGCAATAACCACCAATAATTCGATCAGGGTAAACCCTTTATTTCTAATCATAATGATTGCTCCTGTTTTCAAAAAAAACGCTACACCTGCATGGCGCAAGCACACATGCAGTTACAACAGGTTAGTTTGAAAACAGGAAAGGAGGACCCCGTGTGGAGCAGGGGGCGACGAAATGGATAGGGGAGAGCAGTATGGCGAATGTACAGACTTCATAGACTGCCTGTTGCATGGCGGGAAAAACCGCAGCAATGATGAGCAGCGGCAGATTCAGGGTGATGCTCAGGAAGGGGCAAGAATCTTTTTCACACTCATGTTCATCGGGATGGTGATGGTGGAAACCAAAAGTGTACACGGTCACCACTGCCCACACAAGCAGCAAGGCGCACCAGAGAATCCGGCGCGCAAGGCGCATTCCCTTTTTGCCAACTATGCTGCTTTGTCTTATCACAATGAAACCCGTCTCATTTCGTTAATGAGAATAGATTATCATATAGTGATCAGGACTGCAACTTTTCTGCGATTTCGATTTCCTTTTGTGCCATTTCGCGCAATTTATATTTTTGGATTTTCCCGTTGGCCGTCAGGGGAAATTCACTAACGAAGTAGTAGTATTTGGGGACTTTGTATCGGGCAATGCGCTGTACCGCATAGTCGCGAATATCGGCATCGGTGATATCAGCATTCTGTTTGCGTATGATGAAGGCGCCTACAACCTCGCCAAAACGTTCATCGGGAACGCCAATAACCTGTGCGTCCTGAATGCCCGGCATCGTCAGCAGGAATTCCTCCACTTCACGGGGGGAGATGTTTTCGCCGCCCCGTATTATCATGTCTTTGCTGCGTCCGGTGATGCGGTAATAGCCATGTTCATCGCAGGTGGCGAGGTCGCCAGAATGGAGCCACCCCTCGGCATCAATGGCAGTCGCCGTCGCTTCCGGCATGTTGTAGTAACCCTTCATCACATTATAGCCCCGGCAACAGAGTTCCCCCTGTTCATTTGTCCCAAGGGTCGCACCGGTGTCGGGGTCAACGATCTTCACCTCGATACCGGGCAGCACCGTACCCACCGTGCCAACGCGCCGTTCGATGGTATCGTCGGTGCTGGTCTGGGTAATCACGGGGGACGCTTCGGTCAGTCCGTAGGCAATCGTAATTTCACGGCAGTGCATTTTTTCTATAACCTGCTTCATAATCTCCACCGGACAGGGCGAACCTGCCATGATTCCTGTGCGCAACGAGGAAAGATCGAACATATCAAACATGGGATGGTGCAATTCCGCATTGAACATGGTGGGTACGCCGTATAAGGCAGTACACTTTTCCTTTTGCACCGCTGCCAGCGTCAGCAGAGGATCAAAGTTTTCCACCATCACGAGCGTGCCGCCGTGGGTGACGATGGCCATGACGCCCAGCACAATGCCAAAGCAGTGAAACAGAGGTACGGGCAGGCAGAGCCGGTCGTCTTCTGTGAAATTTTGCCGCTCACCAATATAGAAGCCATTGTTAACGATATTGCGGTGGGTGAGCATAACGCCCTTGGGGAAGCCTGTCGTCCCGGAGGTGTATTGCATGTTGACCACATCGTTACAGCACACGGTATCTTTGGCGCTGTTGAGCAGATCATCCGACTCGTGACTGCCAAGTTGGAGCAACTCCGGCATATTGTACATACCGCGGTGCTTCTCCTGGCCGATGAAGATGACGCTTTGAAGTTCTGGGAAGGCTTTGCTGCCGATGATGCCTCGTGCGCGGGTGCGTAACTCAGGAACCAGTTCATAGACGGTTTCAATGTAATTGACATCCCTGAAGCCGTCCACAATTGCCAACGCCTTCATATCTGACTGCTTCAGCACATAGGCCAGTTCATGACTTTTATAAGAGGTGTTCACGGTGACCAGCACAATGCCGATCTGTGCCGTGGCAAAAAGGAAGGTAAGCCAATCGGGCACATTGCGCGCCCAGATGCCCAGATGGTCGCCGGGACGGAGTCCGAGGGCGAGCAGACTTTTTGAGAGATGATCCACCCGTTCGGCAAAGGTGTGCCACGTGAAGCGGAGGTTGCGGTCGGGGTAAATGATAAAATCCCGGTCGGCGTTACGTGCCGCCTGCTCTCGAAAGATTTCCCCTATGGTCTTTTCAATGTAGTCCATGGTTCTCTCCAGCACTCGGTTGGTTTCGGCTTAGAAGGGGGCAAACACGACGGCAAGCAGTTTGGCGTCGGTGTCGCCTGTGGCGCACACTTCATGGGGTACGATGGAGTCGTAGTAGATGCTGTCCCCTTCTGTTAGTGTGAATGAATCCTTGCCATAGGAGACATGAATGGAACCCTGTAGTACGTAGATGAATTCTTCTCCTTCGTGCGAGGAAAGTTGCGGGGGGTGGGCGTGCCCCTGGCGCACAGTGACCACAAACGGCTCCATGTGCCGATCTTTTTTGTGGGAGGCAAGGGAATAGAAATCAAGGGCATTTTGACCGCAGGGTTCCGCCCCCGAAAAACGCACCACCTCATCGGCATTGCCGCCGCGCACCACCACCGGGCCGCTGTACGCCTCATCATCCAGAAAGGTTCCGAGCCGTACGCCCAGCGCCCGGGCAAGTTTCATCAGCGGCGCAAGGGAAGGCAGGGTCTTGCCTGCCTCAACCTGTTCGATAAGTTCCCGGCTCAATTGACTTTGCTGGGCCAGTGCATCAACGCTCAACTGCTGTTCTTCGCGAAGTTGGCGCACCTTCTCTCCGAGATGGCGTTCTGTAGTCATTGTTGTGGCTCCTTAAAAATTCGGATTTCCCGATCTGATCGCGTCCGCATGGTGGGAGTCACGCTTGCAGTCGCATGATGCAAAGTATACCTGATTGCTGGTCGTATAATCACAAGGAAACATTGACGACCCGGAGGTTGACATCCGGGTCGTCAGTTTATAGAAACACGACATAATGTCGTGAAAGGAGATAGTCAGGATGGTGGCGCTGTAATGGGCTCCAGACTTTGCATTAGTACATCTCGTGCTGTTTCAAAGGTGCACTTTTCCAGATGTATGTTGCCGATGGTGACATTGGGGCTTTGACCGCATCGTTCGGTACAGAAAGTGGCGTTGATTTGCACACGGTCTTCAAGGCCATTTTGTTCTGCATAGCCGATGAGTTTTCGCAACAGTTCCTGTGACCCGTTGAGGAAACAGGTGGTGCCTACACAAACGCGCACCTGAACCTTGTCTTCCGCGGTACCGTTGGCGACAGCCAAATCGAGTTCATGCAGTCTGCGCCGGCTCTGGTACTGGGTGTGCAGTGCTTCATGGGCTTCGTGACTGCCAGCCTTGCCAAAATGTTCGCAGTAGCATCGGGCAAGTTCCGGATTGTCTTGTGCTTTGTGAAAGTCGAGTGTTTTATCATTGTTGTATATGGCGCGGGTACGTTCACGTCTTGCTGCAGGATTGAAGGAGTGCGGCTGACCGGCGCCGCAAACACAACCGCCGGGACAGGCCATTACTTCTACCAGATGATAGGGGCAATTGCCGTCACGAATTTGTTTTGCAATGGGGGCGACATTGGCGAGTCCCTGTACAATTGCCAGGCGCAGTTCGACCTCGCCTGCTTGCACAGTGGCTTCACGCAGACCCGCTTCGCCGCGTACCTCGTGAAAGTCCACATTATCTAGGGCCTTCCTCTGTACTTTTTCTACCGCGTAACGCAGAACGGCCTCAGTCACGCCACCACTGACGCCGAAAATTACACCTGCGCCCGTTTTGAATCCCAGCGGCATGTCAAAGGATTCCGGTTGTAGCGTTTCCAGTTGCAGGCCGGTTTGCCGTAGCATCAGGCCGAGTTCACCGGTTGTGATCACATGGTTTACTTCGGGCTTGCCGTCTTTCATGAATTTGTCCTGTTTCGCTTCGGACTTTTTGGCCGTGCAGGGCATAACCGATACGATCACGAGTTCTTTGTCTTCAAGGGCGATGTGTTTGGGAAGTACTTTGCGTGCCACGGCGCCAAACATCTGCTGCGGCGACTTACAGCTGGACAGGTGGGGCAGTAACTCATGATGATACTGTTCCGCGAATTTTACCCAGGCTGGGCAGCAGGAGGTAAACAGAGGGAGTTCACCGCCGTTATTCACACGATCCAGAAATTCTTCACTCTCTTCGATGACGGTCATATCTGCCGTAAACGATGTGTCGTACACCTTCGCAAAACCAATTGCTTTTAGAGCGGCCACAGCCTGACCCGTGGTGATTGAACCCGGGGCCATGCCGAAGTATTCGCCCAGGCCTACGCGGACGGCAGGCGCTATCTGCGCCACTACAACCTTGTTCGGGTCGTCCAGATCGTCCCATACAGCATCAATCTCCGGTTTCGGCGTTAACGCGCCGGTGGGGCACACGGTTGCGCAGAGACCACAATTTACGCATTCCACGGCATCCAGTTTGTGGTCAAACGCGGGGACCACCGCGCTGTTCGCGCCGCGAAACGCGAAATCAATAGCGCCAACGCCCTGTATCTCGTGGCAGGCCCTTACGCAGTCGCCGCAAAGCACACACTTGTTGGGATCGCGCACCAGCGAGCAGGTGGATCGGTCTATCTCACGGGGCTTGTGTATGGGCTTATACCGGAGTTCTTCAATGCCCATCCGTTCCGCCAGTTCGCGCAAGCGGCATGTGGCGCTCCGTGAGCAGGTCGGACAGTTCATATCATGATTAGCCAGCAGTAATTCGATGGAAATCTTTCGGATGTCGCGTACCTGTTTGGTATTTGTTTTGACGCGCATGCCGGGTTCTGGCGTTACCGAACAGGAGGCGTTGATACCGCGTCCTTCAATATCCACCAGGCACAGACGGCACGCGCCGTATACGCTGAGTTCAGAATGATAGCAGAATGTTGGAATATCAATGCCGGCCTTCCGTGCTACTTCCAGCACATTCCGTTCGCCTTCAATGGGTATCTCGCGATTGTCAATAGTTATGGTCTGAGGCGTGTCTGGCATAGTGTTCTGGTTCATTATATTGCTCCTTGCACGATGGCATCGAAGCGGCAGCTATCGAGGCATGCGCCGCATTTGATGCAGATTTCCTGATTGATGACGTGGGGTTGTTTTTTCTCACCTGTAATGGCGTTTACAGGACATTTGCGTTTACAGATACCGCAGCCTACGCACTGCTCTATCACGATATGCGGCGCGGTGAGTGCTTTGCAGACGCCTGCCGGGCAATGCTTGTGAAATACGTGGGCTTCATATTCATCCCTGAAATAACGCATGGTGGAAAGAATGGGATTGGGCGCAGTTTTACCAAGACCACAGAGCGATCCGATCTTCACGGCATTCGCAGTTTCCAACAATATTTCCAATGTTCTCGCTGTGGCTTCTCCTGCAATGATTTCATCAAGAAGGGCGAGCATTTGCCGTGTACCTTCACGACAGAGAACGCATTTGCCGCAGGATTCGTTTTGGGCGAACTGCATAAAAAAACGGGCTACGCTCACCATGCAGGTTTTCTGATTCATAACGACCAGTCCACCTGAACCAATCATGGCGCCGACACTGCTGAGCGAATCGAAATCAAGGGGTAAGTCGGCGTGTTCTCCCGTCAGGCAGCCGCCCGAAGGACCGCCAATCTGTACTGCCTTAAAGGGAGAACTTGTAAGTTTGCCTTGATTGTCGGTGACGCCTCCGCCTATTTCATAGACAATTTCGTTAAGGGTGACGCCAAAGGGCACTTCAATCAGACCGGTGTTGGCGACATACCCAGTAAGGGCAAAGGTTTTAGTTCCAGGTGATTTGTCCGTACCCAGATTGCGGAACGCGTCCACCCCGTCGCGAATAATCAACGGGACAGCGGCCAGCGTCTCCACATTGTTGATCACGGTTGGCTTGCCCCAAAGGCCGCTTTGTGCGGGGAAGGGGGGCTTGGGCATGGGCATCCCGCGGCGTCCCTCAATGGAGGCCATCAGCGCGGTTTCTTCCCCGCAAACGAATGCACCGGCGCCTTCCATGATGTGCATGGTGAAGTTGAAGCCGCTGCCGAAGATGTTGTCGCCAAGTACGCCGAATGTTTTGGCAGCCGCTACAGCGCGGTAAAGGCGTTTTACGGCCAGTGGATATTCCATGCGCACATACAGGTAGCCTTCGTGTGCACCGATGGCGCGCGCTGCGATCATCATGCCTTCTATCACTGCGTGGGGGTCGCCTTCCATGACGCTGCGGTCCATGAACGCACCGGGGTCGCCCTCGTCCCCGTTGCAGATAACATACTTCTCGTTACCAGGCTGAATGCGGGTTAGTTCCCACTTGCGTCCCGTGGGGAATCCGCCACCACCCCTGCCGCGCAGTCCCGAACGGAGGATTGTGTCGCATATTTCCGCCGGTTGCATGGTAGTGAAGGCTTTTTTGGCGCCTTCATAACCGCCCCGAGCGATATACTCATGAATGTCTTCCGGGTCTATTTCGCCGCATTTTTTCAACACGCTCCGTTTCTGTCGCTGATAAAAGGGGATATCGGCTTTGCTTTTTTCGTGCTTGCCGTCTTTGGGGTTTATGTAGAGCAGACGTTTTACAACACTGTGTTCAAGGAGCGTCGTGTTGATAATTTCAGCAACGTCTTCAGCCTTTACTTTTGTGTAAAGAATACCTTCCGGTTCGATGGTGACCAGCGGTCCCATTTGGCAGAAGCCTTGACAGCCGCTTTTAGACAGGTAGACGTCAATAATACGCACAATATACAGCAGTAGTTAGAACCGATGTTGAATGGGTAGAAATATCAAGTGGAACACCAACAACTGGACAAACTTGTAATAAT
>CAZBNU010000012.1:22544-34580 GCA_964493075.1 uncultured Nitrospirales bacterium
AGAAGCCTTGACAGCCGCTTTTAGACAGGTAGACGTCAATATCGGCGGTCTGGCTGGTATCTAATTCCGTTGCCACAGTCAGATTAAGAGCACGCAATTGTTCCAAAAAAGCATCGCGCACATCGAGTGATCCGCCCGCGACGCAGCCTGTGCCTGCGCAGATAATGATACGGCGTTTAACGGCCTTAATCGCTGTCATAAATGCGTTGGCTGTATCGGCCAAAACTGGCTTTGTATTTGTAGTGGTATTCATGCTTCCTTCTCCTGTTCCATTATTTTGTCTATAACTGCCGTGCAGGCGTCCGGAGTCATTTGGCCATGAACGGTTTCATTGATCATCATTACAGGCGCTAATCCGCAAGCGCCAATGCAGGATACGGTTTCAAGGGTAAACAACAGATCTTCCGTAGTTTTCTGTCCTTCTTTCAAGCCTAATTTCTTCTGGATGGCGCTGATGAGTCCCTCGGAATTTTTCACGTGGCAGGCAGTGCCATCGCATACATGAATGACGTATTTCCCTTTGGGTTCCAGGGCAAAGTGGGCATAGAAGGTGGCGACACCAAAAACGCGCGCTGGCGGGAGACCCAGTGAAGTGGCGACGTAGGCCAGCGCCTCTTTTGGGAGATACCGATACTCCGCCTGCACAGCCTGCAGAACAGGCACCAACTTTGCCGGGTTTCGCTCATAGCGGTCTAGTATCTCGCAAATCTTTTCATAATTTCTTATCGTTGCTTGTTTCATTGTTACTAATCCTTCGTTTTTGAAAATGCTATGGGTAACTGCGGATAGGATTGCTACACACAGGAAATACTCGTTTGCTTCAAATAGGTCGTCTCCAGAATCCTGGCTACGCGCTTGACAATATTGCGGCGGATTTCCAGGTCCAAAGGTAATTTTGGATCCTGATGCGCTTCGTTGATACGGCTGCCCACAACAAATTCGATGATGTCGCTTTCGAGCAGAAGCCGCGCCAGTCGTTCCGCTGGGTTGCTGTCATAGAGGGGCGCATGTTCTTCAAGCAGTTTTGCTGTTTTGGTCAGGGTAAGAATCCCTTCCGTTATCAAGTCCACGCCCTTCATGATGGACAGAGGCGGTAAATCATGGGACATGCTTGTTAAATCCAGATGTACAGGCCTGTTCAATTCCCGGCTGATGATTTTTGTGGTGGTGCCGCCGCAGATTACGCGCTTGCCGTCATAATCAGCCAGTTTATGGGCATATTCCATATCGCGGTTGGTGTCGAACGGCGGCCCAGTCAAGGCAATTAATTTTCTCGGGCGGCGGAAATAAATCACTCCGCAAGTCATATCGTCCTGCGCTTTTCGTAGGGGTTCTTTGGTAAGCGCCTCTTTTACCACGTTTTCACTCAAATCCCGTGCTGAAATATTCGGTTCTGCCTGTATCTGCTCACACACAAAAGCGCTGAAATTACGGTGGCGCCACCCCAGAGGATACGCCGATGTGCCAAGTCCCGATTGAGTGATGCCATCGCTGACGGCAATAATACGGTCTCCAGGCTGTATTTCTGCGTGCGCAAAACGCAACGTTCTGTCCTGCCAATGAGGCGAAGCCATTTCCTCGTGCGGCAGAGGCTGTATTGTTCCCTCGCGAATAAACAGGAAAGGAGGGTTGTCCATTTCAATAATTTTAGCCTTGCCGTTTGCACTGCAATCCACAATTGTAAATGTGGCATAACTGATCTTACGCACCTGGCACACGGGCAGGGCGTTCATCATGACCTCTGCGGAATGGAGGAAGTTCATTTCACTGGCGGCAAACTTTACTGCCATGGTGGCAGTCATTCCGGCAAGAATATTGGCTTTAACGCCGCTACCCAAACCGTCGGATAACGCCGTGATAACGCGATGTCCGCCATCAAATTTCTGTGACTTGAATACATCGCCACAGATATTCTGGCCCTGTTTACGTTCCTGGCTGTATTCTACTTCCAGGAAAAGGCTTGTGTCATGGGTCATGGTGGCCTCCTTTGTCCTGGCTGTTGGAGGGGAGTCGCCCGTCGTCCGCTGCATAGCCCTCTGCAATGCTGCGCAGCAGGATTTCCGTGTCCGCCATATGTTCACCCAACTGGGACGCGATTTCCTGTACAGTGGAAAGATTACGCCTGATGACTTCCTGTGCCCGCTGGGCGATTTGTTCCCGCTGTAATTCCCTGTGTGTTACATCAAGCAGGATGGCCCCCACAACTTTGTGCGGTTCAAGAGAGAATACCGTTATATTCAGAAGTTGATCCTTGTAGTGATAGTGATCATAGTGGATTTCTTCATCGCTGACCAGTACATTTCTGAATAATTCAGTAAAGGGAAGCACTTTGTCGAGGATGCAGTTTTTCAGGCCGGGACAGACATCATAAATCATGGATACTTCTTCGCCGAACATACGGCCAAAACGATCGTTGCACTCGATAATGTGCAGGTTCGAATCAACAATTACCACGCCTGAAGGCATGCTGCGTAAGAGGGCGTTGGCCTTTTTATGTGCAAGTTTGCGCATGTAGGATACGCACATGGCCGGTTCCGCTTTTCCTTCGAGTATGGCCACGGCAAATTCTCGACAGTTATCGTAGCCGCAACCGGAGCAATTCAGTTCATCTTCCACCTTTTCTTTGCCAATCAGGCTCAACGCTCCCCGTAGTTTTTCTGCATCGTAATTGACGCTTACAACCGGTTCGGATTCGTAGGGTTCGGCTATCGTTACTTTTGGTTCGCGATGAAGCGGCGCAATTGGCGTACACATCTGCTGCTCTATTCGAAGACGTCTTCCTATCAGGGCTTCTTCAACTTCTGAACAGGGGCCACCGACACAACCGCCTTCGCAAGCCAGCGCTTCTACAAATATCGGCGTATGCAGTTGGTGTGCGTCCAGACCCTTGAGCGCCTTGCCGATATTTTCGACACCGGCCAGGGAAACGAAATGAACATGGTTGAAATTACCCAGGGCTCGGATGGTTTCAATCATGCCGCCTTCGACCGGATATAGGGCGCCTTCTGCCGCTGCTTCAGGAACGAAATTGTCTTCATCTGTGGTTTCTACAGCAGCCGGGTCCAGTTGCTCCTCCTTAAACCAGTCGCGTAACTCATCGAAGGTTAAGGCGACATTGAGGAGTTGCGGGTGTTCATCGGCTTCGTTTTTCTTGGCGATGCAGGGGCCTATGAATGCGATATGAATGTTCTTTCCCATTACCTGACGCAATAACTGGCAGTGGGATAACAAAGGGGAGTGCAGGGTTGTAATATTCGCGGTGTGTTCCGGTAAATACTTGCGCAAATAACTGACTATCACGGGGCATGCGGAGGAAATGTGGATGGCCGGTGCATTGCTTTTTAAGGCTACTGCAATGGTGGCGGACACTTCCTGTGCGCCCAGGGCTGTCTCACTGACGCCTCTAAACCCCAGTGTTTTGAGTGCCGCAATTATACGAGCGGCGTCAATGCCGGGAAATTCGCTGACCCAAGACGGCGCAAGAGACACGTAGACGGGCGTTTCTAGAGAGAGCAGATTTCTGGCACGATTTAGGTCGTTTCTGATATGTTTTGCGCCTGCAGGGCAGATTGCCACGCAACCACCGCAGGCGACGCAAAGTTCCGGATCGACATGTGCATGGCCATTTTCTACACGGATTGCTTTTACCGGACATTGACGCAGGCACTTGTAGCAGTCCTGGCATTCCGCGTCAACCGTATAGATAGGGTATTGCCTTGTCATGACGATTCCTTTCCATTTTTGAGGAGATGGCGATCAAGTATATCCAGTAATGTGCCTGCATCCAGATGTTGATAAAGCGTCTCATCTATACGAATGTTCGGGCCGTGAGCACATAATTCCTCACAATGACTGCCTTCGACGACCACCGATTCCTGAAGGTTATGGTCTGCAAGAAATTCTTCTATGATTGCCAGATGGTTGCGGTTGCCGCGGGCGAAACAGGAACTGCCCATACATAAAGTTATGGTATGCGTTGTGTTCATATGCGTTCCTTTTTCTTTAGCAATGAGACTTTGGACGATGACTGGGCAGCACGTAATTTGGCGGCCAATTTACTGGAAAGGATTCCCATGGATGAAAAGAGGTTTTCCTGTTGTACTATCACGCCATCGGGCACAGCAAGTGCGATGGGGGCAAAGTTCCAAATGGCCAGTATGCCGTTATCTGTCATCAAATCGCATACGGTTTGCGCTTCTTGTGCGGGAACTGTCAGTATGCCAATATGCACCTTTATCCGATCAAGCAGGTTGGGCATTTTTTCCAGGGGGAATATGGCAACATCGTGAATCTTTTGCCCGTGCTTTTCCTGTGCAGTATCAAATGCAGCAATAATTTTAACGCCATACTCTTCAAAGGGTTTATAACCCAACAACGCTGTGCCCAGATGACCAGCACCAACGAGTATCGCATCCTGTGCGTTGTTCCAGCCAAGAAAAGTTTCGATTGTCTGGAAAAGTTCCGCTACTGGATACCCTACCTTGGGACGCCCATTTGCGCCAGCAAGAGCCAGGTCTTTGCGCACCTGGGTTGGGTCGAGATGCAATTCACGGCCAATTTGTGTGCATGAGACATATTCCTGATCGCCAATCCTTCTCAGCACCTGGCAATAAGCGGGCAGCCGTCGTAGCGTTGGCTCCGGTATGCCTTGGATAGCATTGTTTATATTGTCGTCCATACCGATCGATTCCTGTTTTATTGTCCCCGGCTTGTCCTTGTGTAGGACTCGCCGCTATATAAAGAAATTTTTATCGAGAAACTTTTCTCTAATAGTATACCTGAATATTTGCCCCTTGTCAAATATTTTGAACTACTGTTTTCGGCCCGTGGTTTAATGCATATTCGCCGAATCTGTTGCACTTGGATTATGGATGGGCTTACAGGGAGAGGGTAGGAAATTATAAAAGGGCCAAAAGAAGAATTACTGCCCCCAGTACGATGCGGTAGTAGCCAAACGGCGTAAAACTGTGACGGCGGATATAATTCATAAATACGGCCACAACAATATAGGCCGTGATAAAGGCAACAAGCCCCCCAAGAACAATGAAGAGCCATTCCTTGTTTTCCAGATGCAGACCTGTCTTCACAATCTTATAGGTGGTTGCGCCGATCATGGTGGGTATGGCGAGGAAAAAGGAAAACTCAGCAGCGGCACGGCGGTTGGCGCCCAGGAGCATGGCGCCCACAATGGTGGCGGCAGAACGCGATGTGCCGGGTATCATGGCAAGGCACTGGAAAACACCGATTCCGAGTGCGGACATCCAGCCGATATCGGTAGCCTCGTTGTAATGCGCCGTCAGATGAACCCGCTCAATGGCGAGTATCGCAAGGCCGCCGACAACCAGCGCTATGGCCACACTTGTAGAATCGAAAAAAAATTCTTCGATTACATCGTTGAATAGCGCGCCGAGCAGGGCGGCAGGCAGGAACGAAACCCCGATTTTCATCCACAAAATGCAGGTCTTGATAGTGTCTGTCTGTTCGCGAAAGGGCCACAACTGTTTCCAGAAATAGAGTACCACCGCCAGGATGGCGGGCAGCTGGATTACAATCATGAATGTCTCGCGAAAACCCGGACTGCCGGACAGTGTAAACATCTTTTCCATCAGTATCAGATGCCCAGTGCTGCTGACGGGTAGAAATTCGGTCAGTCCTTCCACCACACCTAATATAAAGACTTTGATGACTTCCAAGTGAACTTCCTTATTGTGCCTCGCCCTGCAATGGTGGCACAGAACAACTGTAATTATCAATTGTGCTGTCTGTACAGACACATAAAGAAGAACGGATACAGGGTGTAGAGTTCCCTGTATCCGCTATGGTTATGGATTTGAAAGGTTATTCGGCCACAGGCGGCGGGGGCGGTTCCGGTGGGCCCGAACGGCGGGGCCGGTTTGGCATGTTAGGCGGGCGCTTTCCCGGGTCGCCACGACGCCCTTCACCGGGTCGCCGCATGGCATCACCCGGTTCTCTGGGGCCGCGGGGCCTGTCTGGGTCATCCATCATGGGACCGCGAGGTCTATCGGGATCGCCCATCATAGGACCACGAGGTCTATCGGGGTCGCCCATTCCTGGCCCAAAGGGCGGGCCAGGTCTGTCAGGATCGCCCATCATGGGTCCATGAGGGCCGCGGTTGCCTTGTACCTGCTGGAGTACGCGCCGCATTTCACCTTGGAAATCGCTCATGAATATCCTGAGTTTGGCTTTTTGCCAAACATTCAGGTCGAGGCCGTCAATGGCATGGCGTGATTCCACGTCCATATCGCGGCTTCTGTTTTCAATATGCTCCAGGCGTTCCATCAATTCCCGCAGTGCATTTTCATCGTTTTGTGCCTGCAACACCCTGCGCAGTTCGTGCATGACTTCCATACGTTCCTGTTGCAGTCCTTGGCGCTGATCGCGCATTTCTGCAAAGCGGCGCATGAGCATTACGCTTTGTTCATCGGTCAGTTCAAGACGGCGCGTCAGGCGCGTGATCATGACCTGCTCCATCAGTTCGCGGCTTTCGCCCATGTCAGGCGGCGGCGGCTGATCCCAGGGCTCTGGGGGTGGCGGTGGCGGGGGTTGTGCGCCAGCAAGTCCGGTTGTGGCAACAATAGCGCACAACGTCAGCAGTAGTGTGGTCGTAGTCTTCATAACATTATCTCCTGTGGTTCAGGTTGCAGCCAAAGCGTCGCGCATCAGTTCGTTGAACGCGGCGAATTCGGCTTCGTTAAGGGTTTCCATCTCTCTATAAATATCAACCAAGGAATCGGGTGCGGCAAACAAGTTCTCATCCCAAGGGGAAAGTGGCTCCGTACCTTGTGTTGTTGCATAGTAGCGTGCTTCCGCTTCGACGGTCAGTTCAGCCAGTGCGATAAGCAGTGTTTCTTCGGGGATCACCTCGAATAGGGCAAGCGTTGTTTCAATCTCATTGTCTGCGATGTTTTCTATTTGGATTGACGCAAGGGTAGTTTCCGGCACATCAAATTCCATCAGGGAAATCCCGCTGTTATTGGCGATTGGTGTATCTGGAATAACGGGTTCCAATGGCGTGTTAGGCAGCAGCCGGTAAAGGGTGGCGGCCAGGGTAAACAGCAGCACCGCCGCCGCAGCGAGGGAAAAGGTGATGCGGACGATGTTATGCGGCTTCTTTTGGGGCAGACGGGCGAGCACATCGTCCACAAAATGATCCGGAACCACCGGGTCTGGAAGTGCGCGTATCATATCGCCGATTTTCCGGTATTCCACCTGTTGTTTTTCGAGGAGCAAGTCTTGGGCGATTGCGGCCGCATCTGCTTCTGGACTGGCGCTTTCGTCGTCCAGCAGTGCGCTGACTAATTCGATGAATTCAGGATTCGTATTCATAATGCGCCTTCTCCATAAGCAAGAAGTTGAGTTCGGATTTGTTCGCGTGCCCGTGCGAGGCGGCTGCGGACTGTGCCAATGGGACACTTCAGAATGTTGGCTATGTGCCGGTAGTCAAAGCCCTCGTATTCGCGCAATACAAGAACTTCCCTGTATTCGAGAGGCAGCGCTGCCACGGCATCTTCCAGCGCTTTCAAAATATCCCCGGCCTGAGCGTACCTATCCGGCTGCTTTACGGAATTCATGGGAGATTCCTGTTTGAGCGCTGTTATGCGCCGCTGGTGACGATTCCTACTGCGCAGATGGTTAAAAGCGGTGTTGCGTGCAATGGAGAACATCACTGTTGAAAAGGGATTATCAGGCCGCAGGCGGTCCAGTGCTTTGTAAAGGCGGACAAAACTTTCCTGAGCGACATCTTCCGCGTCTGGTTGGGAACCGGTAATATGGTAACAAAACCGTATGACCGGTTTTTGATATCGCTGCACTATTTGTGTGAATGCGTCCATATCGCCTCCAGCGGCCTGGGTTACAAGTTTCCAATCATCTGTTTCAATCATGATGTCGCTTTCCGTTTCTACAGGGGTAAACCCCGGATAGTGCGCTTAGGTTCCAGCGTTTGCGCACTGAAATTGAAAATCACCGGGCTTATCTGGGACAATTGTTGACAGTGGCCTAGTCGTGTTGGCATCGCAACGGGAATCATGGTACACTAATCGCGTATGCTGGGTCGCGTACATGTAGGTTTAGCGAATAACAAATAAGGAGTCAGAACATGCATCGGATTGCATCGCGCGGGATGGGAACGCTTGTGCTCGCAGCTGTTTTAGTGACACTTGCAGGGTGTTCAGTACCTGTGTTTCGGGTCAAAGTGGTGAATGAGGGCGATTATCCCCTGACTTCTGTCCGGTTGATTCCCTTTATGGAAGACGCAGAGGAGCAGGCGCAGGCCTTTGCCGATGCAGTTAATCTTATGCCACAGGATGCTTCAGAGACTACGATTCCACTGGACTCCGGCAAGGTCGCGTTGTTGCCGCATTTACTCGAAGGCCGACTCTACTATGTGGAAGTCACGACCTATGTGGACAACGCGTATGTGGAGCAGGTATGGGATAGCCTCCTTGATTTGCGTGAGATCGAAAAAAATGCGCTGGTTACCATGTATGTCCGTTGCGAGATGATCGGAGATGCGACAGAACCGACGTTCGCGTTCTTTTTTGAATATTGATCGTTGCTTGTTTATCGAAAACACAACAGGGATGGTAATCTGTGTTAAGGGTTACCATCCCTGTTTTTGTGCCTACTTACGTTGGGATGCTATAGAGCATTCGTATTGTGATCCTATGGTAAAACTGCGTTGTGGCGGGTAATAGGTAATAGGTAATGCTAATAGGTAATTTAATGGGTAATAAGGATGATGCTGGAACGCTCTCGGCAGATTATCTTCCCTGCGTCACTGGACTAGAATAGTATTTGGAGTGTCAGGGTAATGTATTACAATATTTTGAAAATACTGGTGAAAGCGGCAGGCGCCTGTGCCGCTTTGACAGGTTATTGCTGCTGTTGTCGCTCCGCATTGCCTCCGGCTGACCTGCCACCGCCAGAGAAGATTGTTTACTACAATTACGAGGTCATCAACGAATACCCTCACGATCCGAAAGCCTTTACCCAGGGGCTGGTGATGGAGGCAGGGTTCCTCTATGAAGGCACCGGACTGCGGGGCGCCTCGTCCATCCGCAAGGTGGCCCTTGACACGGGTGAGGTGTTGCAGAAAGTAAGTCTGCCAGACGCCTATTTCGGCGAGGGTATTGCCATTCATGGCCAACGCCTGGTACAGCTTACCTGGAAGGCGCAGACAGGCTTTGTATATGACCTTGATTCCTTTGAACGCAAAGAGACATTCAACTATCTGGGCGAGGGGTGGGGGCTTACTCACGATGGCAATAAATTTATCATGAGCGACGGCACCGCCAGATTGCGCTTCCTCGATTTGAATACCCTCGAAACCATCGGACAATTGTATGTTCGTTTCGGGGATGAGCCTGTCAGTTACCTCAACGAACTCGAATACATAGATGGTCGTTTATATGCCAATATCTGGCGGAAGGAGCAGATTGCCATTATTGATCCCGACAGCGGCTATGTCATCGGCTGGGTGGACATGAGTGGCCTGCTGACCAAAGAAGAACGCCGCAACACCGATGTGCTGAACGGCATCGCCTGGGATGCTCAGGAGAAACGCCTGTTGGTGACAGGCAAGAAATGGCCAAAACTGTTTGAGATCAATTTGGTGGAACAGCGTCAGGAGGATTACCCTGCTGTTACGTTTGAGGGCGAATAAAAATGTTTGATTTTTCTACGGTGATGTGATGAGTACAAGAAGGCAGAATGAAAAGAAATTCGACTCTTGGGAGGAACTTCCAAACGGAGGCCGAAGGTATTCCCGTTCTGTTTCAGGTCGTTTGGGCTGGAATGCGAAGTACATTAAAGAAGTAGACGCGCATGAGCAGATTGTGTTTTTTCGGCAAGAAATATATAATGAATATGGTGTGTTGGTTGAAATACATAAAATATACCCTGAAGATACAGGGCATCACAAGGTTTGACGATAGAGACATGAACATTACAAAAGAAAAAACCGCCGCGCAATTGGGTGCTTATCTCAGTCATAGCATTACGCTTGATGAACTGGTGGATTGGGCAGAAATGGCTATGATGGAGGGTGATTTTCCTGATGAAGGCAGTGATGTTCTTGCTGAGGTGATTGCACGAATCGGGGTGTCTGATGTCCGGGCTTTCGGTTTGACCTGGGAAGATTGTGAGTCCATGCTCCAAAAGATTGGGTATAAAAGTCGCGTTGAAATATATAGTTCGTAAATCGCTCAGGAAAAGTATTTCGGTGAGGTGTTGTTGGGGGAAAGCATTGAATAGGAAGCACCTGGCTAAAAATTATCTGGACGAAGCCTGTGTTGGATTACAACGGACGTATTCGTAAGGGAGGGACGATGGCCTCAAAATATCCCATACATAAAGATTTTCGATTCATCCCTTCCATTAATCAGAGATTTTCATGGTTTCCGATAGCCGCAACCAATGCATTGATAAAACTGTCCAGAATCATTCAGCGTACAGCGGTTCCGGGGGTGGAGGTCTTTGACCGCCATATCCCCGGCAGAACAAAGCCGATTAAAGTAAAAATTTTTCAGCCAGCCTCCCGCCTTGAAAACAAAAAGCGTCCCTGCCTGGTGTATTTTCATGGCGGCGCCTTCGCGTTGACCTACGTTGGCCCGCACCTTATTACGGCCGCAGCGTATGCAGATCGCTTGGATGCCGTGGTCGTGTTTGTCGAGTATACCCTGACGAATCAGGCAACGTTTCCCGCTGGGTTCAATGATTGTTATGATGCCACCGTCTGGGCCTTTGAAAACGCTGAGGACTTGGGCGTTGACAATTCATGCCTGTT
Organism: uncultured Nitrospirales bacterium; assembly: GCA_964493075.1. Taxonomy (GTDB): domain Bacteria; phylum Hydrogenedentota; class Hydrogenedentia; order Hydrogenedentales; family CAITNO01; genus SLFT01. Next base: position 33,352 of record CAZBNU010000012.1, read on the forward strand.
TGTTGGCGGCGACAGCGCCGGTGGAGGATTGGCGGCAACAGTGGCACAAAAAGCATTGGACGAGAAGGGGCCACCCCTCCGTGGGCAGTTACTAATTTATCCGGTTATTGACAGGTCTTGTACGACGGAATCGGTAAAAAACTTTCGGGATACGCCGATATGGACCGGTGTGTCGAATGAACGCATGTGGAAGAAATATCTGGAAAACTATGCGGACGGGGAGGTGCCCCAATATGCCGCCGCCGCAGACCGAATGGATTTGTCTAGATTGCCCCCCGCCTATGTTGAACTTGCCGAATTCGACCCTTTACACGATGAAGGTCTCGCGTATGCCAATCGCCTCAAAGACGCCGGTGTCAACGTGGAGATATTCGATACCAAAGGCACCATACATGGCTACGATGACATAGCGCGTAAAAACCCGATCGGTATTGAGGCCATGAACCGTAGAATTGCCTTTCTTCAAGGTTGCATGAATTATTAGTGTCCTGCTTCCGATTCAGCTCAATCAACGCAAAAAAGCTGTTCCGGAAAAACGTAGATGCGGCATCTCTGCCGCGTAACGTAAGGGCGATGGTCGAAACTTATCCGGCCCGCCTCTTATATGATAGAATACCCCCAAACGAAGAGGGCGCAAGTGTTACTTTATTTGCAGCAAAAAAAATGAAGGAGCGTGTTATGCCTTTTGATCTGGATATGATAACCCGGTTGTATGAAACATTGCCGGAGCGAGTGGTTCGGGCGCGTAAGTTGATGGGACGTCCGTTGACGTTGGCGGAGAAGATTTTGTATGCCCATGCCTGGGACGGCTTGCCGGAGCAGCCGTGGCGGCGGGGCGTGGATTATGTGGACTTTCGTCCAGACCGGGTGGCCATGCAGGATGCCACGGCGCAGATGGCGTTGTTGCAGTTTATGCAGGCTGGCAAAAAGGAGGCAGCGGTGCCAGCGACGGTACATTGCGACCATCTTATTCAGGCGAATAAGGGCGCGGATGAGGATTTGCGCAGTGCCATGGATACCAACAGGGAGGTCTATGATTTTCTGGGGTCGGTGGCGAACAAGTATGGTCTCGGTTTCTGGAAGCCGGGTGCGGGCATCATACATCAGGTGGTGTTGGAGAATTATGCCTTTCCCGGCGGTATGATGATTGGCACCGATTCCCATACGCCGAATGCGGGCGGCTTGGGCATGGTGGCGGTGGGCGTGGGCGGCGCTGATGCGGTGGATGT
>CAZBNU010000012.1:34680-39941 GCA_964493075.1 uncultured Nitrospirales bacterium
CCCGATCCGGAGGTGTATGCTGATCCTGCCACCTATTATGATCAAGTGATTGAAATTGATTTGAGCGCCTTGGAACCTCATCTGAACGGCCCATTTACGCCGGATTTGGCGACGCCTGTTTCCGAGATGAAGGAAGCAGCGGCAAAGAACAACTGGCCGGTGAAGATGGAGGTGGGGCTTATCGGTTCCTGCACCAACTCTTCCTATGAAGACATGGCCCGTGCCGCCAGCGTGGCGAAGCAGGCGGGCGAGAAGGGCTTGCAGGTGAAGGGCGAATTTATTGTGACGCCGGGTTCAGAACTGGTGCGCTATACCCTGGAGCGGGACGGCATCCTCAAGGCGTTTGAATCTATTGGCGCGGTGGTGGTGGCCAACGCCTGTGGCCCGTGTATCGGTCAGTGGGAACGGCATCGTTCCGGGCCGGATGATGAATCGAACACGATTGTGACGTCCTTTAACCGTAACTTTGCTAAACGCAACGACGGCAATCCGAAGACCCATGCCTTCGTGGCGTCGCCAGAACTGACGACAGCGCTGGCGATTGCTGGCGACCTGACCTTCAATCCCATCACCGACACTCTGGAGAATGAACGTGGCGAAAAGGTGATGCTGGAACCGCCAACTGGCGATGAACTGCCTGGAAACGGTTTTGCCTGCGATGATCCCGGCTATGTGGCACCCGCGGAAGATGGTTCGGCTGCGGAAGTGCTGGTAAATCCGGACTCCAAAAGACTTCAACTGCTGGAACCGTTTGCGCCAAATGAAGGCGATCTGACTGGGCTAAAGGTGTTGTTAAAGGCGCGAGGGAAATGTACCACCGACCATATCAGTATGGCTGGTCCCTGGCTGCGTTTTCGCGGACACTTGGACAACATTTCCAACAACTGCTTCATTGGCGCTGTGAATGCGTTCAACGGCGAGACGAATAAGGTGAAGAATCACCTTTCCGGCGATTATGGGGAAGTGCCTGCCACAGCCCGCGCCTATAAGGCGGCTGGCATTGGCAGTATTGTGGTGGGCGACGAGAATTACGGCGAAGGGTCTTCCCGTGAACATGCCGCCATGGAACCGCGTCACCTGGGGGTGCGCGTTGTGCTGGTGCGGAGTTTTGCCCGTATCCACGAAACCAACCTGAAGAAGCAGGGAATGCTGGCGGTGACCTTTGCCGATCCTGCGGATTACGACAAGATTCAGGAAGGAGATACGGTGGACCTGTTGGGACTGGACAGTTTCACGCCAGAATCCGAACTCAAAGTTGTGCTACACCATGAGGACGGGACCACCGAAGCGTTTCCGGTGAACCACACCTATAATGCCGCACAGATTGCCTGGTACAGAGCGGGAAGCGCCCTTAATCTTATTCGGGAGAATCAGTGCTGACAGGCAGGTCTTCAACCGCCGACCATTCAAACATGCCGCCATCGTAATGGGTGATGTTTTCGTGACCTACGAGGCGGTAGGCAAAATACAGCACTGTTGACGTTAGCCCCGTATTGCAATAGGTAATAATGGTGCTTTCCGGGCGAATAGTGTCTGAATACAGCAGCAGTTTCAAATCCTCAGGGGATTTGAATAGAGCGTGGGGCATGTGCACCGCCAGGAAATATGGGATATTATGTGCGCCCGGTATATGGCCGCCGCGGCTCATGTTCCGTATCTGCACGGAACCGTTAAATTGGTTAGTGGGGCGGGCGTCTATCAGCACGGCGGTGTCTTGTTCCAACGCTTTTTTTACACCGGCGAGGCCAATCCGTGCTTTGGTGGTTTCGGCAGCGGCCTTTATTGCAACCGGCGGCAGCGCGGAAGTAGGCGCTTCGGAAACCACAGGCTTTTCTTCCGCTTTCCAGCGGGACAGACCGCCATCCAGCACGGAAACCTTGCTGTACCCCAGAACCTCAAGCGCCCAGAACACGCGGGTTACTGCAACCACATCCCCGGCGCTGGCGTTGTTGCCATAGAGAATGATATGCGCATCCTGCCCGAAACCCCGATCGGAAAGCATCATCAGTAAGTCTTCGGATGGGGGAAGTTTTCCTGATGATACACCTGCCTCACTTGAAAATTGCGTTGCGTCAAGCCAGATGGAATCGGGTAGTCGCTCTCTCAGAAATGACTCGGCATCGCGTACATCCACCAGAAGACATTCTTCTTTTATGTCCAGAAATTCATCCGGTGACAGCAGCAGTCCTTCAGCCGAAGCGGTAGATAGTGGCAGTAGCGCAGCAACACAGGCTGCCAAAAATAAACCATATTTTTTGCATCTGACAATACACGCAGCTTTCATTGTATTCTCCTCGAAAAAGTAAAAAAGATAAAAGGGTAACGTATTCAGTTCACTGGAAGGTAACACTTTGGTAAGGGAAATATTAGTGTCTGTATCAGGGTTTTCCAGCGATCTTGTTGATGATGCAGGTGGTAGATTGACCCTGCCTTCCGGGGATGATGGCGATAGACCCGCCATAGGACTCTACAAGTTGGCGCTCAACTTGCACAATGGTTTCCACTGTGTAGTCGCCGCCCTTGGCGTACACATCAGGTTGCAGTTTTTCGAGAAGCGGCATGGGCGTCTTTTCGTCGAAGATGATGATATAGTCCACGCATTCCAGCGCCGAGAGCACCTGGGCTCGGTCGCTTTCACAAACCACCGGTCGCTCCGGCCCCTTGTTCTCCCGCACAGAGGCGTCGCTGTTGAGTCCGACTACCATGATATCGCCCTGCTTGCGCGCTTCCTGCAGATACAGGATATGACCTACGTGAAGGATGTCGAAACAGCCGTTCGTCCAGACGACGCGCTTGCCTTCACGTTTCAGGCGTCTTGTCACGGCCTGCAGCTGCTCCAATGTTTTCAGTTTCGCTGTGTCTGCATGTTCCCCCTCGTTAAGAAGTTCACATACTTCTTCGTTGGACACGGTGACGACATTCTGTTGGACGACTGCGATACCGGCGGCGAGGTTACCCAGTGTGGCCGCTTCCGTCAGGTTGGCGCCCGCAACCAACGCCAGGGTGGCGGCAGCGGTTACCGTGTCGCCTGCGCCGGTGACATCCACGGCCTGTACGGGACGTATGGCGACCTTTTCGTAGGCGCCGTCTGCGGAAAAGCAGGCAATCCCGTCCGGCCCTAGGGTAATCATGGCATTTTTGGCCAGTGCCACCAGCCGTTTCCCGGCCTCCTGAAGCGATGCTTCATCGTTGATCTTAATGCCGGAGGCGAGTGCGGCTTCATTGTCATTGGGTGTGATGAGGTCAACTCCTTTGAAAAGGCCTGCACGTGCACGGGAATCCGCTACGGTTTTCAGGTTGTATTTTTCGGCGCATTCCAGAATCACGGCAAGTACCTGATCGGAAATGGTTGCTGAGGCCTGATCGCCGATCATGATGGCGTCAATATTCGGAGCAAGCGCACGTATTTTTTCGATGACCTGCGCCTCAATGTTGCCGCTGATCATGGTGGGTTTCGGGGTGTCCGTGCGCCATGTTTCCTGTGACGGGATGTTGTGGCCACCGGCACGCCATTTGCCGTAGGTGTTGGTGGGCCGGCTTTCATCTTCAACAAGACCTGATACGTCTACATTGCGCACGGTAAATTCCCGTTTGACAATGTCTGCATTGGCGTCTTTTCCCACCACTCCTACCATGGTGACCTGGCCGCCCAGGGAAGCCGCGTTACAGGCTGCATTGCCAGCAGCGCCGGGATTATAACGGCGTTCCTGTACTTCAAATACGGGTATTGGCGCTTCAAGGCTGATCTCGGTGATTTTGCCATGCACATACTCATCAAGATAGATATCGCCAATGGCCATCACCCGAACAGACTTGAAGGCTTCCAAAAGTTGCAGACAGCGTTGCTTATCCATAAAAACATATTCCCGATGGTTGTATAGGTAGTGAATTGAATGGTCTCATTGCCGGATCATACAAAGTTTATCACAGCAGCGTACAGAGGTGAAAATCCTTGTGTTCCCTCGCTTTGTTTCGTTTTTGCCACATAAGTCACATAAGGTTATTTTTTTTCTGCGCACTTGTGCAGCTATCTCGTTGTGCGCAATGACCGCAGCCGCGACCGGTGTCGCCGATGACATCACAGTCGGGGGGCAGGTTTTCGGTTTTTCGGAAAAGATGCTGCACGCCTATCCACAGCATCAGCACGGCGAACAGGATGCCTGCGCCGAGGAGCGCTTTGCCAAGGGTTGCCAGCATGGGTGTCAGCCGCCGAGTCCGGCAAAGCCCATGAAGGCTAGGGACAGGATGCCAGCGAGGATGAGGGTGATTGCCGCGCCCTGTGCGATGTCGGGCACATCCGCCAACTCCAGTTTTTCGCGCATACCCGCCATGATCGTCAGGGCAAGAGTGAACCCGGCACCTGCACCGACGGCGTATACGAGGCACTGGATGAAGTTGTATTCTTTCTGGGTCTGGAACAGGGCCAGGCCGAGTATGGCGCAGTTGGTGGTGATGAGCGGCAGAAAAATGCCCAGTGCACGGAACAGAGCGGGGCTGAATTTCTTGATGATCATTTCCACGAGTTGCACCGCGGAGGCGATGACGGCAATGTAGCAAATCAGTTTCAGATAGGGCGCACCCACGGCGTCGAGTAGGATGTTAATACCATAAGCGCATACGGAACTGACGACCATGACAAAGATCACGGCCAGGCCCATGCGGATGGCGGTTTCTTTTTTGCTGGACACGCCGAGGAAAGGGCAGATGCCCAGGAACATGCTGAGTACGAAGTTATTAACGATGGCCGCGTCAATGAATATGGAAGAGAGGGATTCTGTGTTCATGGTGAATTTCTCCTATGCTTTTGCGGCAGTGGTTTTGCGTTGTTGCAGCTTCTTGCGCAGCCAGTTGAAAAATAGAATTAGTAGACCCAGCACAAAGAAGCCGCCTGGCGGCAGTATCATGATGGACCAAGGCTCAAAATTAGGTCCGAACAGGGAGATTTGATAAGGCGTGTCCATGAGTAGTGTGCCATTGCCCAGCGCTTCACGCACCACGCCCAGGCACAGCAACGCGAAGGTGAACCCTAGTCCCATGCCGATGGCATCCAGCACGGACTTGTAGGGCGTGTTGCGAGATGCGAAGGCTTCCGCACGTCCCAGTATGATGCAGTTGACCACGATTAACTGGATGAACGCGCCCAGGCTGTCGTACAAGTCGAGGCTGATGGATTGGATGGCGTAGTCCACCATGGTGACGAAGGTGGCGATGATGACGATGTACGAAGCAATGCGCACCTGCTTCGGGATGAAGTTGCGCAG
>CAZBNU010000013.1:0-37340 GCA_964493075.1 uncultured Nitrospirales bacterium
CAGAGGCGGCTACAGAATCCACGGAAAACATTGCGCTAAGCGTATCCTGCATTTTAAACGCAAGCGTACCCTTTCCAGTGTCGACGGAGGTCGTACCTGATATATCAAGTCCGGCATCCGCGAGACTGTAAGTCCCGGTAAGGTCCAAGACCATTTGTGTTTCAGAGGGCAATGAGGTGCTGAGGGTGTGGTGAAAATTCAGGGTGTCCTCATGATACGTGGCATCGAAGGTACTGTTTATTGTCCGGAGTTCAGGCAGCCAGGCTTTCCATGGGGCGTACGTTTTCGGCCACAGAGCATCAATATCCTGCCTGTTCCAGTTTTGTATCGTTGCCCCGACTTGTATGGCAGATTCTTCTGCGGAAATGGTTCCTGATATCTGTTGCCCCTGGTTCAGTGTTGCTGACCACGTTGCCTTAGAATCTACGTCATACTCGCCCTGGAGACTAATGCCAAGGTCTCCAGCATACCATGGCGCGTCAGATGTGCCCAGCACCAAATCTGTTATTTGGATATTGGATGCGGCATTATTGACAGTGGGAATTTCATTCTCCATGGACACATTCAATTGGAACGGCTCAATTCTGACATTTTTGTAGCCTATTGGTATTGGAGAGAATTGTGAAGCCAATTCCCCGAATACGGGGGCATCCACTTGCAGGGAGTCCAGCATCATATCCACTTGTATATAGGGCTGAAGCGTAATGGCGGCTTTGCCCTTCACTTTAATGAAATCAGGCAGTAGAATATCAGCCTGCATGTCTATCGTGTCAGGCAGTATTGTGACATTAGCGTTAACCGTACCCTGCGGCATGGGGACGTTAAGCCAGTCATGACCGGTTTGCCAGGCGGCAAGAACTTTGTCTCCGGATACTCGGGTTGCTATGTGATTGATGTCCTTGATGTCGGAGACAAGATTCACATTGCTGATGGAAGCGGACCATTCCGGCATGTCGAATTTCATATCAAATCCATCTATGTTTACCTTTTGTGGGAGCCATGATGACGTGGTTCCTTTTGATTCACCTCCCCGGAGGTAGGGCTGCAGAAACGTATAGTTGTGCTGTGTCTTTTCCTTAGCGTCAAAATGGAACTGAGGACGGCGAATATCTATGGTGTTAATAATAGGGCGGGAACCGGAATGGGGATGCTGGAAATGTACCGTTATGCTCTCGGTCTTCAACAACGGTACAGTTTGATCCTGCTGCAATTGGATATCGCGCATTTTGAGGGGAAAAAAAGAGTCTATGCGCAGTTCCAGTCTTGCGCCAAAGATGTGGGCCGAAATAAGCGGAATAGCATAACGATCGATGATTCCTGACGCAACCGACAGATAGCCTAGGAGGATACAGACGATTACAATGCCTGTTGTTCGTAGTAAAAAACGCCATAGTGAACGGGGTACGTGTTCTTTGGGGGAGGTAGTAGCCATAACGCTATTGCGCCGCTTCATTTTCCGAAGGGGCATCTAGGGTTTCCTTGATCAACGGCTCCTCGTTCACCTCAATCTGGAGCCTCCCAATGAGCGGCAGTATTTTCGCCTGCCGGAAGAGATCGCCCTCGGCAAATTTGATGTGGGTAACATCCACGGGAATCTGATTGAACGCCGGGTCCACATCTATCCATTCGCCCAGCCATACGGAAGCCCACTGGTGAAAGTAAAATCCGGGTTGCTCATTGTCCACATAAATGAGGCCAGCCGACATTTTCGCCGGCAGCCCGGCAGCACGGGCAAGCCCGACAAACAATACTGTGTGTTCGGTGCAATCGCCTTCCATGCTATCGAGCGCTTCCAATGTGTTTGAAAGGCGCGCTGAAAACACATTGCGCATATTTTTGCTGACCCATTCACAAAGTGTTTCGGTAATGACCAGCGGGTTCTTTTCGTCGCCCACAATTTCCTTTGCCTTTTCTACTACTTGAGGCGCTTCACTTTGAATATACGTGTCGGAGATCAAATACTCATGGAGGGTCTCGTCGGTTATGGGAAGTTCCGGCAACGTCAGTTGGGACAGGTCTGTGCGCTCTGCATAGAAATCGGCATCTGCACCTTGCATGCGTGTGGTCTGTCGAATATCGTTGAACAGGTGCTGTTCACGCAGAGGCCCCTTGAGTGTCAGACGCAACCATTCCCGGGTGCGCGGGTTCTTGATGGGGGATTTAAGGGTTACGGCATTGGATACCATGGTGTCTACGTTGTAGTCCACATCTTTAGCCGCCATTTCCGGCTCCAGCCGCATGGTAAATACGCCCGCCACCACATCTTCCACGGTCACGCCGGAATCGGTGACATAGGAGGTGGATTCAATGTCCATCAGGTCGAGTACAGTGTGTATCTCATATACCCTGGTTGCCACGCCATTGAAAATACGTTCTTCCGTACCGACGATACGGCTGATGCCGGACACTTCCTTCTGGTACATGGGTTCAAACACAGAAAAGTTGATGACCTCCCCAGTGGCGGGCGCGGTGCGTACCCAGAGCGCGTGGCGCATGGCATCGGTCAGCGTTTCTGCGGGTTTGGGAAAGGCATCCTCTCTGATTGCGCCGCCCAAAACGCTTTTTAGCATCAACGTATCTTCCTGTATTGCCGCATGGAATGTGGAGGTCTGGGCGGGGTCTTTCATTTCCGCGTCAATATACAGCAAGTCGCCCGTTGGCGCATAGGCGCGTTTTGAGTAAATGCTCATATCCTGTTTGGCGCCTGACATGGAGATCATGAAGTGGGCATCTTCAATCACGTTAATCTCGCCGGACTCTAGTTCGTCAATCTCCTTGAGCAGATAACCGACTTTTTCGCCATTAAAATACAGGCCGTACCAACATTGCCCCAGATAGGGTGAAATGTCCAGGGATTCGCCTTCGGCCATTCCGAAACCTGCCAGCACAAGTGTCATAACAATCCATTTCTTCATTTTGTTGATCCTCTTCAAGTTTCACCCATTCTAACGCAATTGATGCGCGTATTTATAACACGAGAGTCATGTTTTATACCAATTTCTAAAGATCACGATTGTTAAAATGCTTGACCCCCGGGAAGAATATCTTTATACTTCTACAAACTTCTTTTACTTTGAGTTTTTCATTGCACAAATAACATTTGGGATAGGGAGGACAGTCCATGCTTGAAAGACGTGTTGACGGTTGGGCGACACGGTTTGGTCTGATTATGGCGATGGCGGGCAATGCTGTCGGCTTGGGAAACTTTCTTCGGTTTCCCGGGAAGGCGGCGCCATTCGGCGGCGCTTTCATGGTGCCGTATTTTCTGACGCTTGTCCTGGTGGGTATCCCGTTGATGTGGATGGAGTGGACCATCGGACGGCATGGCGGTGGGTATGACCACGGCAGTGCGCCCGGTATGTTTCATCGCCTTTGGCCCAATCGCATTTCCAAGTACCTCGGTATCTTTGGCGTATTGCTGCCTGCCATGGTCGGCATTTACTACATCTACATTGAATCCTGGTCGCTAGGTTATGCCTGGCAGACGGCCACGGGCGGCTATTGGGGAAAAACGAGCAACGAGGAAATGGGCGCACTTTTCGGTGATTATCTCGGTACTGGGGGTGGTTTCTTTTCCTTTAGCCCACAGGCGTATCTGTTTTTTTTGATCACCTTCGCGATCAACATCTTTGTGTTTAGTCGCGGCATCGCCAAAGGTATTGAAATTGTCGCCAAGTATTGCATGCCAACCCTGCTGGTACTAGGTGTTATACTTGCGGTTCGGGTACTGACATTGCCCCCGGTGGAAGGGCGGACTGTGGGGGATGGGCTTGCCCAAATATGGCGGATTGACGACTGGTCTGTGCTGCTCAAATCGGATGTATGGATCGCGGCGGCAGGCCAGATATTTTTCACCCTGAGCGTCGGGCTGGGCATGGTGCATACCTACGCAAGTTATCTGAAAAAGCATGAGGACATTACCCTGAGCGGTCTGGCTTCCAGCGCTACCAATGAATTTATTGAGGTGGTGCTGGGAAGCACCATCGCCATTCCCGCAGCGGTGGTATTTTTCGGCATTTCGCAGACGCAGCAAATCGCCGCAGGCGGCACTTTTTCCATCGGTTTCTTTGCACTGCCCGTTATTTTTCAGCAGATACCCGCCGGTCAGTTTTTCGGCACGTTATGGTTCCTGCTTCTGTTTCTTGCCGGGCTGACATCATCCATGGCCATGTTCACACCCTTGCTGGTGTTCCTCGAAGACGAATTGCAACTGACCCGCCGCCGTGCGGTGCTTTATGTGGGCGCGGCAACCTTTCTCTTGATGCAGCCGGTGATCTTGTTTATGCATCACGGTTTGCTCGATGAAATTGACTATTGGATGGGAGAGTTTGGCCTGGTTCTTTTTGTTGCCATTGAAACGGTATTGTTCACTTGGATTTACGGTATGGACAAAGGTTGGAAAGAGATGCATCTGGGTGCGGATTTGCAGGTACCGCGTATCTTCTACTATATCATGAAGTATATTACGCCGGTGTTTACCGTGGGCCTGGTGGGCTGGTGGTTTTACGACAGCCTCTTTGACCGTATCTTTATGACTGGCGTAGACGCCGCCTCTCGGCCATACCTATGGCTGGCGCGGTTTATGATGATGGGCGTGGCAGCATTCCTCGTCTGGGGAGTATGGTATGCTTGGCGAACGCACCCCAAATTCTTTGATGAACCTGAACAGATATCCGAAGAGGAGGCAGCACAATGACGCCGTTATCCTGGTTATATATGGGAGTTGTGTGGGCGGCGATACTCTGGCTGAACGTATTTTGTTTCTATCGCATCTTCACGAAGAAGAAGGATATGCCCAACGATATTGATGAGCAGAAGCGCTGATGATTAGTGGACTGTTTCTGCTTCTTCAACAACAGGGGCTTCGTCAGCGGGGGCAACTTCGTCTTCCGCATCGGTATTCGACTCTTTGTCCGCTTCCATTTCTTCAACGAAGGCCTCAGATTCGATGTCGCCACCAGCAATTTTTGCCTGTATGGCTTCCATGATGGCTTGGGATGCCTGTGGATCGCGCTGTTGGCGATCATGCCAGTTCGGGTGCGTCAGTAGGGTGACACCGTAGACCTGGCGGATACTCTCAACGCTGATAGCCGTTTCTTCTGCTGCTACGCGGGCAAGTTCAACCGTAAATTTGGTGCGGCGGGGTTGTACCCACAAGGTGCGCTGCATGGGCGTATAGGCAACAAAAGCGCCCCGCTTGTCGCGGGTGTATACATCATATCCCTGATCGCGCAACACCTGCTTAACGGTGTGCCACGTTTCTTCAAAAGGAGCGTTCACTACGGATTCATCGCGTAATGCGAAACCGGACGTGTCCCGTGCGGCGCGGGCACAACCCGAACAGGCAGCACCAATAATCAAAGTTAAAATCAAAGCGATTAAAGCATATCGTTTCATTATATTTTCTCCCTTAAATTAGTGGAATTGTACCCCTTTGACAAGAGGGCAATCAACAAATACCACCGGTTATTCGGCAGTCATGTCATATTTGTCCAGGCGATAGCGTAGAGACCTTGCGGTAAGGCCCAGTAGTTTTGCTGCCTTTTGCTGTGAATAATGGGTCACCTCAAGAGCCTGACGGATACAATCAGACTCCAAATCCGCCACCAGTGCCTCAAGATCAATGCCCTTCTCTTCCGAAATGACAGGCTTCATATTGGGTTCGGACTGCGGGCTTTGCAGTTGGGGGGGCAGGTCGTCAATTTCAATTTTGTCATTGGTGCTTAAGCCCAAGGCACGTTCCAAAGCATTACTCAATTCACGAACATTGCCGGGCCATGAGTTCCGTAGCAGGGCGTTTTCTGCTTCCGTACTGAGTGCCTTGGGGGGGCAGCCCATGTTTTCGGCGTGTTTGATAATGAGATGTCGCGCAAGCAACGGGATGTCCTCTGAACGCTCTCGTAGGGGAGGGACATAAATGGGGATTACATTAAGCCTGTAAAACAAATCCTTACGGAAATTGCCATTTTCAACCATATCAGCCAGGTCGCGGTTCGTTGCACTGATGACGCGCACATCCACCGTGGTGGAAGTCAGACTTCCCACCGGAGTTACGCAGTTGTTGTCTAGTACGCGCAGCAGTTTGACCTGCAGTATGGGCGGCATCTCCCCGATTTCGTCCAGAAATATAGTACCCCCATTGGCAACGACAAAAAGTCCTTCCTTGTCCTGGTTGGCACCTGTAAATGCGCCCTTCTTGTAGCCGAACAGTTCACTTTCAAGCAATGTTTCTGGTATGCCGCCGCAGTTTATGGCGACGAAAGGCTTGTTGCTTCTAGGGCTGAGATTGTGCAGTGCCCTTGCCACCAGTTCCTTGCCTACGCCGCTTTCTCCATGGATGGCTACCGTGCTAGGGAGCGAGGCAACACGGTTTACCATATCAAGTACCTTGCTAAATGCCGGACTGTTGCCTACCATGGAATCGGGACGTGTTGTGCGGGACTGTTCCCGCCGGAACGCCTGGTTCTCGCGGATCAGTTCACGCTGTTCAATGGCGCGTTGAATGCGCAACAGGATTTCGTCGTTGCTGTTAAAGGGCTTCTGCAGGTAGTCAATTGCGCCCAGTCGCATGGCTTCAACGGCAGATTGTACAGTGCCATGTGCCGTGATCATGATGGCAGGAGTTAGGGGCTGGTTTTTTTGCAGATATTCGAGAAGCGCCAGGCCTGCATTCCGATCTTTTCCCATATACAGGTCTGTAAGAACAAGGTCGGCGCTTCCCTTTTCAAGGTAGGCGATGGCCTCTGCAACATTACTGGCGAGGACGACATGATAGCCGCCATTTTCCAGCACAATCTGTAGCACTTCACGCATACCCGCTTCGTCATCAACCACGAGTATGCGGTATTTCTTTTCCCTCATGCTTTTCTCCTGTTTGCTGCACGTTATATTTGCAACAAAGGCAAGCGTACCACGAACGAGGCGCCGCCTCCCGGGCGATTTGCCACCTGAATGGCGCCGTCATGGGCAGTCACAATCCGCAGACACACGGCGAGGCCCATGCCAATGCCTTTTTCCTTATCTGTATAAAAAGGTTCAAATATACGAGTCGTCTTATCCGGTGAAATCCCGGGGCCTGAGTCATCTATTCTTATTTCCACATAATTAGAGGCGCTGCGCATTGTAATCGCTATTGCGCCCCGGTTATTCATCGCTTCGATGCCGTTGCGAATAATATTATCAAATAACTGCCTGATTTGAGTAGGGTCGCCCGGAATTTTTAATTCCTGCTGTGCAGTATCAACCAGAATGGAGGCATCCGGATAATGCTGTGCGCATACGCTTTGTATGTCTTGAAAAACCCGGGCAATATCAATGGGTTCTTTGTAAAAATCCGGGTTGCGTGCATAATCAAGAAATCCCGAGACAATCTTATTGAGATGTCCTGATTCACGGAGTGCAATCTGGCACAGGCGTTCTGCCATTTCAGGGGTGTTCAGATTCTTGCTTAATTCCTCAATGGCGCTGCGCATCGAGGTAAGCGGATTGCGAATTTCATGGGTAAGTTCTGCGGCGGATTCGCCCACAGCAACAAGGCGGTCCTGGCGTTGCAGCGCCTGACGCATCTGTGCGATTTCGGTGAGATCGCTGAAAGAGGCAATAATGGCGATAAGGCGTCGGTGGGTGTCATAGAGGCGGTTGGTGGTAAGGCCGAGTTGCTTTGTTGTGCCGTCACTGACTTTAACTGAAAATTCATAACTCGAATAGTCGCGTTCGTTCCGGAGGGCGGTAATTATGGGGCATTCCGTATCGTTGTCACAGACGATGACTTTCTCAACAGATTGTCCGACAACGGCATCTTCTTTCAGTTGCAATACTTGCTGTGCGACGGCGTTGATGGAGATGACCTGACCTTTTGGGCTGCAGATGAGGAAGCCGCTGCTCATGTTATCCAGGATTTCCCGCTGAAACTGTTTAAGCCGGCTGATGCGTTGGTTCCAATAGCCGCTGATAACAGCAGTTGAAAATAGGGCCAAGCACTGAATCAAAAAATTATACCAGTAAGGAAATACGGTACGCTGGTCGGCGCCGGGCAAATCCTGTAATAGCAAAAATAGGGCGGTCAGTGCTGCAAAAACAAACCCCTGGGAAAGGCCCATGAGCGCGCCTGTTTCCAGAATCACAATGACAAAAAGGAGCGTGAAATAACCGGACGTGCCTCCGGTAAAACTGACGGTTGCGGCAACAACGCTGAAATCCAGGAATACCTGCGTCCAGGTTAATGCGGGGGCGACATTTTTCCCCCGTTGCAAGGTCATTAGATACCAGATACTGCATGCGATTGCTGCAAGAAAGATTGCGGAAAGCACGGCTATGCTTATAATTTCGATTTGTACCTGCTGTGTGCCAGTGGCAACCACGACAAGGATTATCAGTCGTGCAATTCCGGTATACCAGAGCCAGGATGGCGGGCCATCATAATGTGGGATAATAACGGATTTTAGCCGTTGCAGAAGGGGGATTTTAATTGGCACTACCCGCTGACCGGAGCGGTGGCGCGCTTCGGCAAGCATTTCAGTTTCATCTATGTGAGGTTTTTCCTGGTCCGACATGAGGTCACAAACAACATCTTCATGGTTGGTGCGGCAAAACAAGGACACACAATCGTAAGCAGATTAAAAGAAAACGTACACGTTAGACAATGGAATCAAGACCCGAGAGATTTGTCTGTTATTCGCGCATGCCCTTATTGATGAGATTTTGTAATCCTTCCGGGTCCATACTGCGCTTGAATGCCATGTCGGGGCTGATCACGCCGCGGCGCACCAGGCGGTAGAGCGATTGGTTCATGGTCATCATGCCGTCTGCTTTTCCGATTTCAATCATGGACGGGATCTGCTCAATTTTTTCTGCGCGGATAAGCGAACGTATGGCAGGATTGGGAACCATGATTTCCATGGCAAGGTGGCGGCCCAGGCCGTCAGCTCGGGGCACCAGTTGCTGAATGACCACGCCCTCAAGTACAAATGATAACTGCGTACGCACCTGTGCCTGCTGTCCTGAAGGGAACACGTCCACAATACGGTTAATCGTTTGAAGTGCGTCATTGGTGTGTAGCGTTGCAAATGCAAGGTGGCCCGTTTCCGCCACTGTCAAGGCGGCCTGAATGGTTTCAGGGTCGCGCATCTCGCCGATGAGAATAACGTCAGGGTCTTGTCGCAGTACCCTCTTCAGGGCGGCGCCAAAAGAGTAGGTGTCAGAATTGACTTCGCGTTGATTAACAATGGACATCTTATGTTGGTGCAGATACTCGATCGGGTCTTCAATGGTAATGATATGCGTCTTGCGTTCCGTATTGATTTTATCAATAATAGCGGCGAGCGTCGTGGATTTACCGCTGCCGGTAGGGCCGCATACCAGAATCAAGCCCAGCGGTCGATAAGCAAAATCCGCGATGACCCGGGGAAGTCCCAGTTGTTCAAAGGTGAGTATTTCAAAGGGGATGGAACGAAATGCGCCCACCACAGAACCACGGTCCTGATAGACATTGAGACGGAAACGGCTTAGCCCATCAATACCGAAAGACAAGTCGCATTCTTTGTTGGCTTCGAACTCCGAGACCTGGTCTTCGTTCATGACGCTGTAGATCAGTTCCTGCGTGTCTTCCGGCATGAGCATCTTGTATCCATCAAGTTGCTCAACACTACCATGAACGCGAATCATGGGCGGGGCGCCCACCACAATGTGCAGGTCGCTTGCGCCCTCATTAATCATTCTGGTAAGCATTTCTTTTATGTTTAAGCGGTCCATAAAACTCTCCCTGTTGAAAAACAATCTGAAGTAGCGAACCAATTGCCCCCTGGTGCACATTGAAAAGGTGCTTTCCAGCGGCGAACACTATAGTTACGCAAGCACTCTTGCGATTTCAAAGATGATACTTTGCAGCGTAAACACGGAAGTAAACTTTGTGATTAAGCATTAGTCTGCAATGGTATGCTCAAGCACCTGCTCAAGTGTGGTAAGCCCCTTGGCAGCTTTTGCAAGCGCGTTTTGGCGCAGCGTCTTCATGCCACATTTGATGGCCATTTCTTTGAGTTCATGTCCGGAACGCCGCTGCAGAACCAACGGTTGCAGTTCTTGCCAGTTCAGCATGGCCTCAATTACTGCAACACGTCCCTTGTAGCCGGTATCCTTGCATTTCGAGCAGCCTTTTGCCCGCACAAAAGTCGGCTTTTCTATGTAACTGAAAGGTTTATACTGGTTGCGTTCAAGCACGTCTGCTGGCACGTTGATGGGCTGTTTACATTCGCTGCAAACACGCTTTAGAAGGCGCTGTGCGGCGGCAAGCGCCACGGAGGACTGCACCAGGAAAGGTTCTACGCCCATGTCAATAAGTCGAGGATAAACGCCGGCAGCATCATTGGTATGCAGGGTACTTAACACCAAATGTCCTGTCAATGCTGCTTTCACGGCCACGTCAGCAGTCACACCGTCACGAATCTCACCAACCATCACGACGTCCGGGTCCTGACGCAAAATCTGACGCAAGGCTTCGGCAAAAGAAAAGCCGATAGCATCTTTTACCTGCACTTGGTTTACTCCGAAAAGTTCATACTCAATTGGGTCTTCAACGGTAACGATGTTGGTGTCAATTTGATTTAACTTGTGCAAGGCACTATATAGCGTAGTGGTTTTACCGCTACCGGTGGGGCCTGTCATCAATACCATGCCGTGGGGTAGCGTCAGTGCTTCACGGAAACAGGTCATGGGTTGCGGCTCAAATCCCAAACCATCGAGATCCAAGGTCAAACTGCCTTGATCGAGAACGCGAAGCACAACCTTCTCACCGTATTTGCAGGGAAGGAAAGCAACACGAAAGTCAATGTCGCGGCCATTGTAGCGCATGCGTGCGCGTCCGTCCTGAGGGAGACGATGTTCATCAATGCGACAGCCCGACAGAATTTTCAGGCGGGCCACCAGATTTGGATGAAGCGAACGCGGCGGTGCCGGGCCTTCTTCGAGATTGCCGTCAACACGATAGCGTATGCGAACCAGTTTTTCGAAGGCCTCAATGTGAATATCGCTTGCGCTTCGTTCGAGGCCGTTATACATGATCAGGCGAACCAATTTTTTAACGGGTTCGTCTTCTGCGCCGGATTCCAGTTGAGATACATCCTCAACCTCATCCTCAATTTTAACCTCGACAAAATCGTCTGTCTTATCTTTGGGTTGCATGGAGAGGGTGTTGAAGAGTGTCTCTGCCTTGTCTCCTCCGTATAAGCGGTCAATGGCATCCTTCAGTTCGGACATCATCGCCACAACGGGTTCTATCTGGTAACTGGTCACCATGTGCAGATCGTCAATGGCCATGATGTTGAGCGGGTCCGCCATGGCAAGCGTCAGCACTTCGCCTGTAATGGAGACAGGCAACATCTGGTATTGGCGGGCCAGTGCCTCGGGCACCTCATTCAACACTTCTCTTGGGATGCTGTAGTTCGTTACCCGGATATGGGGAATGCCCAGGTTTTCGCTGAGCGTAATAACCAGGTTTTCCTCGCTTAGGTGCCCCTTTTCGACCAGCAGCGTCGGAAGGCTTTGCCCTGTAACGCGGTGAATCTCTATACACTCTGCCAGTTGATCCCTTGTAACAAGCCCCTCTTCCAACAGCATGTCGGGCAACCGCTTTTTTTGAATTTTGGCGGCCATGCATCAATCTCCTTAGTTGTTTATCATGCCAACAACAGGGGAGGCAGTCAGCAACACTGACACCACCCCGCATCTATTATACCGCAGAACGCATCCCAAAAACACCCCAAAAGTCAAGCCGCTTCATTCGCTCCAAGATGCGTCAGAATCCTTTGTGCGTCCTCAACGGATATTTTACCACCTTCTAGGCGGGAAAATGCAATAATTTTGCGCAAAGCGCCGGTCATCTTTCTAATGTCATCGGGAACACGCACCGCAACCAGCGATAGCACTTCCTCCGGAACCTCCATTTTCTCTTGATCTGCGTGATACCGCAGAATAGCCATGCGTGTTTCCCATTCAGGAGGCTTTAGGTCGGCGACGATGCCGCTCGCAAACCTGGAAATGAGGCGTTGTTCGAGCATGCCGAGTCGGTCGGGCGCTTTGTCGCCAGCGATGACGATTTGTCTTTGCTGTTGCTGCAAAACATTAAAAATATGGAAAAACTCTTCCTGTGCTTCCACCCGGCCACCCAAAAACTGGATATCATCGAGTATCAGCATATCCCAATGGCAGTAGTTGTCCCGGAATAGTTCAAGTGCGTCATCTGCAAGTGCGAGCATGAGTCGTCTGGCAAAATGGCTGGCGGAAATATAACCGATCCGGCGTGGCGGCCCTTGATCGTCTGTGTTTTTAGTGTTGATATTTGCATTTCCAATGGCGCTGATAAGATGGGTTTTCCCGATGCCTACTTTCCCGTAGAGAAAAAGTGGGTTGTATTCACCACCGGGGTTTTCCGCCACTGCTTGCGCCAGTTTTACAGTAAAGTTATTGGTTTTTCCCGCAAAAAAGTTGTCGAACGTCAGGGTCTCCAGTGGGTGCTCAGAGGTTAATGCATTGCGCACGCGGTCATCCTCTTCGAGGAGAATTTCTGATGTGCCGCCTTCGGAAGACATAAACGGCGCCACAGAATGGTGGTTTGTCTGGCGATGGCGTATCATGTCGGTTTGGTTGTTGCCTGTCACGACATGAGATTCCACTAACTGTGCTGTCTGTTTTACTGAGTCCAGGATGGCTTGTGCGATTTGGGCCAGTTGATCTGCGGGGGCATCTCCACGAGTCTCCACAGGAAACCGCACTGCAGTCTGCGATGACGGGCTTTTTCCCTGGGCAATGGATGCCAATGAAGTCTCTGTGAAATTTTTTAGGTCTTCCTGCTGCAGGGAATGCACATCGCGTGTCGTCGAGAGGGCCGCAAACACGCTGTCCTGAACGGCTTTTGCCAGTGCTTCGATGTCGCGTTTTCTGGAGGTCTCATTATGTTCGGCGAGTTTGCCCAGCGTGCTTTCAAGTACCTGCTGCACGGTTTTTGTCATACTTGTGGAATCGGCAGTGGAATGATCGGTTGCTCTTGCAACCAGTCCCGATAAGGTGTCCTGTATGGCTTCCCGGATGGCGGCAGCCATATCCTGTGTGCTGGAAGTATTAACCTTGACGAGGGGAGAAGGGGTTTTATCTTCTTTCAGATCAATTGCTACGGTTTGTGTTAATGCGGAAGCGGAAAGAGCGCTGACGGCTTCTTGGTCAATGGTGGGGCCATCTTCTTCGCTGGCCAGTTCAGATTGATCCACTGTCGCATCCATCGCCTGATGTGTGTGGGCAAGCGCGCCCAGCTTTTCGTATTTCTCATCCAGATTGTCAGGTTTTTCAACTTCGTGAGCATAGACCTGCTTTACGGTGGTTTGGAAATGTTCCCAACTGCATAATACAGGCTTGATGCGCAGGTCGGGGCAATACTTCTTGATTTCCTCAAGGGCTTCCGTGTCCAGTGGGTCCACCATGGCGAGGGTAAGAATACGTCCCATTTTATCCACGGGAATAAGATAATATTTAAGGCACAGTTCCCGTGGCACTTGTGCCAGCGCTTCTTTGCCGATTCTGTAGTTCAACAGGCTCAAGTGTGGAATCTGGCATTGCTTGGCCAGATAGGAAATAAGGGTGTCTTGTGACACCGCATTTTGCTCGATAAGAATTTGACCCAGAAATCCGCCGCCTTCTCGCTGTTGATCAAGGGCTGCTTTCAGCTGCTTCTGCGTAATGATGTCATCATCAATCAGGATTTCGCCGAGTCGTTTTTGTGGTTTCATGTCAGTATCACATATCCTCTTGTTGACAGTATACTATACCACATCCAATCCTATGAACACAGTAGAAGATTTCGTAGAAGAGGATGTAAACAAAAAAAAACGGCCGAAACCGGTTGGTTTCGGCCGTAGTACTGTCATTGGCGCCAATCAAAAATTACTTGTGCGTCTTTGATTGTCTAAGCGCGTTCACGGGGCACGTATTTCGTGTGCAGCAGTTTATGGGAAACCTTGCCGAGGGGTACGCCAAGGAATTCTTCATAAATCTGCTTGATTTCGGGATTGTCATGGGACTTGCGCAATTCGCGTCCTTCGTCTTCCTTATAGATGGCTTCGATGCGCTTCATGCGCACTTCATTGGTGGTGAGGCGGGGTTGTCCGCCGCCGCCAATGCAGCCACCGGGGCAGCACATGATTTCGACGAAATGGTACGTTGCTTCACCGGCGCGAACGCGTTCTATGAGCGCGCGTGCATTGCCGAGTCCGTGGGCTACCGCGACGTTTGCAGTTACACCTTCCAGGAAGGACCAATCCGGTACGCATCCCTTGAAGGTGACAGAAGCTTCCTTGATGCCTTCAAGACCTGCAACGGGGGTTACATGCAGTTTGTCGAAGGGCAGTTCGGTGCCAGTGACGATTTCCCACGCTGTACGCAGGGCGGCTTCCATCACACCGCCGGTATTGGCGAAGATGTCGGCTGCACCGGTGCTCATGCCCATGGGTGCATCCTGCTTCTCGTCAGGAAGATTCACGAAGTCAATGCCAGCTTCCTTGATCATGCGTCCCAGTTCGCGGGTGGTAAGTACGATGTCCACGTCCTGCGCGCCGCTGTCCCACATTTCAGGACGCTGCGCTTCGTACTTTTTCGCCGTGCAGGGCATGATGGATACCACCACCATGTCTTCGGGCTTTACGTCGATCTTTTGGGCGTAGTAAGTCTTGGCGAGAGCGCCGAACATCTGCTGTGGTGATTTGCAAGTCGATACGTTTGCCAGCATATCGGGGTAGAAGTATTCGATATACTTAACCCAACCGGGGGAGCAACTGGTAAACATGGGCAAAGAAACATCTTCTTTGTCCACCAATGCTTTCTTGAGGCGCGTCAACAACTCCGTGCCTTCTTCCATGATGGTAAGGTCGGCAGTGAAGTTGGTGTCGAAAACAGCATGGAAGCCCAGTTTACGCAGGGCGGAAACCATTTTGCCGGTAACCACAGTGCCGGGTTCCAGACCAAAGCATTCGCCCAGAGCAGCGCGAATGGCGGGCGCGGTTTGCACAACCACCGTCTTCGTCGGATCGTCAAGGGCCGCCCAAACATCCTGAATCTGGTCGCGTTCCGAGATGGCGCCCACGGGACATACTGCAGAACACTGGCCGCACTGCACACAAACCACATCGTCCAGATCGCTGGTGAAGGCGGGGCCGACAACGGTGGTAAAACCGCGTCCCTGCGGGAAAATGCCGCCCACACCCTGGGTATCGTTGCACACGGTGACGCACCGACGGCACAGAACGCATTTGGCGGTGTCACGTACCAGTGCGGGTGTGCTGTCGTCAATGTGCTGCTCGCTCTTTTCGCCGGGATAGGTGATATCGCGGATTCCGAGGCTGCGTGCTAGGTCCTGCAATTCGCAGTCGTCGTTGCGGTCGCAGGTCTGGCAGTCGCCAGCGTGGTCGGACAGCAGCAACTCAACCACCATGCGGCGGCCTTCACGTGCTTTTTTGCTGTTGGTATGCACTTTCATACCTTCTGTCGCAGGCGTAACGCACGAGGCAAGCAAGGTGCGTGCCCCTTCGACTTCAACCATGCATACGCGGCAGGCGCCGATGGCCTGTACATCTTCGAGATAGCACAACGTCGGGATTTTGATTCCTGCCTGCTTTGCCGCAGCCAGAATCGTCGTACCCTGAGGTACGTCTACCGACACGTTATCAATTGTAATCGTTGGCATTTTAATTGTCTCCTTGTTATGTGTCGGGCCTAGCGGCTCGTACTTTTTGCAGCGGGTTCGGCGCAATAATCGCAACGCAGGCAACGCTGGGCTTCGCGCACGGCAACGCTTTCGGTGAAAGCCATTTCCACTTCATTAAAATTATGCGCACGGCGTTCTGAGGGAATCAGTTTCATCCGGGCACGAGGTGCATCAGAAGGATCCGCATCGGGATCAAAATCGGTATCCACAGCGTATTCTCCACGCCAGAAAGCGTGTTCTTCACCAGTAAGGTATTGGTCAATACCAACTGCGGCGCGCTCGCCTGCGCCAATCGCTTCGGCAATCGAAGAGGGGCCGTCTGCTGCATCACCGCCTGCGAACAACCACTCTACCGAGGTGCGTCCGTAAAGGGGATCCGCGCCCACATAACCCGCCTGGGTCATCTTGATAGGCAGGTCACCGAGCAACGGCTTGGTGTCAAGACTCTGGCCGATGGCGGCAATAACCTGATCGGCAGCTTCGACGAAAGACTCGCCGCCTTCGCGGGTCTGGGGCCTGCGGCGACCGCTACGGTCGAATTCGCCCAACCACATCTGATCGCACTTCACACCTACGGCTTTACCGTCTTTGACCACGATTTCCTGCGGCGCCACAAGGGTCTTGAGAATGATGCCTTCGTTTTCGGCTTCTTCAATTTCTTCTTTGTAGGCGGGCATTTCGTCGCGGGTGCGGCGATACAGTACTGTAACAGATTCTGCGCCGAGGCGCATGGCGGTGCGGGCAGCGTCAATGGCTGCGTTGCCGCCGCCGATGACAACGACCTTCTTACCAACAGGAACATTACCGCGCATGTTGTATTCGCGCAGGAATGCCATTGAATCAAACACGCCATCAGCATCTTCGTTGGCGATGCGCAACTTTGCTCCGGAAGGTGCGCCGACGCCGACGAAAACAGCATCGTATCCTTCATCGCGCAGCTGTTGCAGTGTGAAGTCCTTGCCGAGGGCCTTGTTGGTTTCGATTTCAACGCCCATCCGTTCAATCATGCGGATTTCGCGTGCCAGTTCTTCGCGGGGCATACGATAGGCGGGAATCGCCTGCACCAGCATGCCGCCGGGGCGTTCTGTCGCTTCCAGCACCTTGGGCTGATATCCAAGACGTGCCAGGAAATAGGCACAGGTAAGGCCTGCGGGGCCTGCGCCGATGATGGCAATTTTGCGTTTTGCATTCGCTTCGTTTTCGCGTATTTCCGGCATTTGGATGGTAACTTCCTGTTCCACCATGAAGCGTTTGATGCCCCGGATGGAAACAGCCTCGTCCAAAGAGGCACGGCGGCATTTGTCTTCGCAGGTGTGGAAGCATACGCGTGCGCATACAGATGCAAAGGGGTTGTTTTCGCGGTGTACGCGAAGCGCTTCCGCATACCGCTTTTCGCCGACAAGCGCCACGAAACCGGGGATGTACACACCCGCCGGGCAGGCGCTCATGCAGGGGGCGCGCACCAGCTCGGGGCAGACGCCGGCAGGGCACCGTTTTTCGCGGATATGGATGTCGAATTCTTCACGGAAATGACGGATGGCCGACAGCACCGGGTTTGGCGCGGTCTGGCCGAGACCGCACAGGGCGGTATCCTTAATCTGCTGGCCGAGGGCAATAAGCTTTTCAACATCGCCTTCTTCGCCCTGGCCCTTGCAAATGCGGTCCACGATCTCAAGCATGCGCTTGGTGCCGATACGACAGGGAACGCATTTACCGCAGGATTCGTCTTGTACAAAATCCAGGAAGAAGCGGGACATATCAACCATGCAGGTATCTTCGTCCATGACAATAAGTCCGCCTGAACCCATGATGGCGCCCAGTTCCTGGAGTGACTCATAATCAACAGGTACATTCAGATATTCGCGGGGAATGCAGCCGCCGGAGGGACCGCCGATTTGCGCCGCCTTGAAGGCTTTCCCGTTGGGGATGCCGCCGCCGATGTCATAGATGATTTCGCCAAGGGGCGTGCCAACAGGCACTTCAACCAGACCGGTGTTGTTTACCGCGCCAGCAAGTGCGAATACCTTGGTGCCTTTGCTCTTCTCAGCGCCGATTGCTGCGAACCATTCTGCGCCCTTCAGTATAATCACGGGGATATTCGCGTAGGTTTCCACATTGTTAAGCAGCGTCGGTTTTTCCCACAGACCTGCGATGGCCGGGAAGGGGGGACGCGGACGGGGTTCGCCGCGTTTGCCTTCGATGGAACGCATGAGCGCTGTTTCTTCACCGCATACGAATGCGCCGGAACCCATACGGATTTCAAGATCGAAAGAGAAGTCCGTGCCCATGATGTTCTTGCCGAGCAGCCCCATTTCACGCGCCTGTTGCAGCGCATTTTCGAGACGTTCCACGGCAAGCGGGTATTCAGCGCGCACGTAAACGTAGCCTTCGTCAGAGCCGATGGCATAGCCAGCAATGATCATGGCTTCGATGACGCTGTGCGGGTCGCCCTCAAGTACACTGCGGTCCATAAACGCGCCCGGGTCGCCTTCGTCGGCGTTGCAAAGCACGTATTTTTTGTCGCCCGGCGCCTTGCGGGTGAATTCCCACTTCATACCGGTCAGGAATCCCGCGCCGCCGCGTCCGCGAAGTCCGGAATTCTTTACTGTGTCCGTTACTTGCTCGGGTTTCATTTCCGTAAGCGCCTTGGCAAGGGCCTGGTAGCCATCCTGAGCAATGTACTCTTCAATGTTTGTGGGGTCAATGGCACCGCAGTTGCGCAGCACAATCTTCTGCTGTTGCTGGAAATAACTGATTTCCTGCAATTCTGGGATGACTTTACCGCTGGAAACCACGGTGTAATTGAGGCGGCTCACAGGTTTGCCGGCGATCAGATGCTCGGTGACAATTTCTTCGGCATCCGTCGGTTTCAAGCCCTGATAAAAGATGCCGCCGGGATGAACCACGGCAACGGGACCGGATGCACAGGGACCCAGGCAGCCGGTGTTTACCAGTTTAACTTCTTTGCTGATATTGTGCTGTTTCAGTGATTCTTCAAGTGCGGCGACAAAGTCAAGAGAACCGGACGCTACACATCCAGCGCCGGCACAAATCAGGACATGGTACCGTATGTCGGCGATGCCTTCTTTGGCTCCGAAACGTACCGCAACAGCTGCCTGCGCTGATTCGCGCAGTGCTGCCAGGTCTTTCGGTGTGTTTATTTTAGTTGCCATAATTATTAAATCTCCTTTTCGGCAGCGACAAGCGCCGGGTTATGCCTCGGCCGCCACGGCCGGCTTTTCCTCGTCCACATACTGGTCAAGAATTTGCTGAAGCCGCGCCGCTTTGACGCGTTGGTGAACGGTATCATCAATCATAATGGCTGGCGCCAGGCCGCAGGCGCCAAAACAGCGGGCTACGTCCAGCGAGAAGTTACGGTCGGCAGTGGTTTCGCCGACATCAATGCCCAGACGGTCTTTGATAGCATCGAGTACCTGCTTGCCACCGCGCACATAGCATGCTGTGCCAAGACAAACACGGATCATGTGCCTGCCGCGGGGCTGGGTGGAGAAGAAGGAATAGAATCCGACTACGCCTGCTACTTCACTGTAGGACTTGTTTAGCCCGAGACTGATTTTACGCAGCACGTTTTCCGGTAGATAGCCAAAAACCGCCTGCGCCATTTGCAATACGGGAATCAGCGCGCCGGGCTTGTCTTTATACTCGGCAATGATCCCGTCAAGACGTGTGAGCAATTCTTCCTCGCTCGCCTCTTCCGTGCAGCAACAGCAGTTGCCCTGTTCTTTGTCAACCATAACAGTTCTCCTTATAAGCGCCGTAATGTGACAACTATCCGGCGCTGCGACCAAAGTTACATTGGGACATCCACCCGACTTGTGTCGGACGGGATGTTCCGTTCCGGTTCCTTAATATCTCCAAGGCACACCGGGTGGCGTGCAAAATACGCTACTTTCTCAAAAGACGTGGTTAAGTCCACATTTTCTACATAAATCTGCTTGGGCACTTGCAGTCGTGTTGGCGCAAAATTCAGCAGGCCCGTTACGCCTGCATCGCAAAGCTGCGTGGCTACCGCTTGTGCATGAGCCATAGGTACCGTAATGATGCCAATATCCACGTGCCATTCGCGCACAATGCGGGGCAGCTGATCGAGGGCATAGCAATTGCAGCCTCGAACCACGACCCCCTGCTTATCCGGGTCGGTATCAAAGGCAGCGTGTATATGCAACCAGCGCCATCGCCCGGAAAAATGGGTCAACAATGCCAGACCCAGATGGCCTACGCCAACAAGCGCGGCGCGTTGGCTTTGGGGCGCATCCAACACTTCTGCTATTCCTGTCAGTAAATCCTTTATCTGGTAGCCCGCATGAGGCACGCCAGAGCAACCCAACTGCATAATGTCGCGGCGCACCTGCGCAGGGGTTACCGCCGCGGGCACACACAGTTGATGGGAAAATACAACCGTATCGCCTTCGTCACGCAGACGCAGCAGAAGTCTGCGATAAAGACTTAATCTTTCAACCGTTTTTTGGGATGCGATCGGCGTCATTCGTGTGTCCTGAACCAGCCCGTATCTGCATGTAAAACGCTACACACCTGTATTTCGGGAGTAACCGCTAATTGAACGATCAGTATGGCAAACAAAAGTTATGTCTACTTTACCTACCGTTAGGTATAAGCGGAATGCTCTTTAATTACAGTGCTTTTGTGAATTTATAAACGAATCACTCCGTACTATAGCACAATTGGAGGGGCAATGCAACATTAAGTTAGCGAAAAATAACTGGAAATTTGAGGGCACTTTTTACAGCAGTTTTTCTGAACCACAAAGAACGCCAGGATCATTTGCCGCTGTCGAGGTGGTCACAAAAACAGGCACCAAGTACCATAGCCTGAGGAGGGTTGCTAGGTAATAAAAACGTACAGGGAAAAGAATTACTACTATTTTTGTGACGGTCTTTTTAGTCAGTCACAATTATTCTTTTTGCCTGCATTGCAGGAACGTGTTTTTGCTATGCAGCCGCACTATGATCGCGTGCCAAGTCACAGCGGTCAAATTTTTGGTGTACTACAAAATTTTGCCCACCAATTCGCAATGGTGTCGAGAATACTTTGCAAGCTTGATGATGCCCGGAATTAAAATGTATACTAGTCGTTCCTGACGCACAAAACAGTGGTCACGGCTGTTTTTCGCAAGAATCAAATTTCCTTTAATTTATGTTTGCTCGTGTGGCACGGGCAGAACCCGCACCGGAGGTTTCTTTCATGGCAACCATTGAAGCTGGAAAAGTACGTAACGTTGGCATTGTAGGACACGGCGGCGTTGGAAAAACAACGCTCGTCGAACACATCCTGCACAAGGTAGGGCTTACGGGCCGTCTGGGCACTGTCGAAGAAGGCAACACTGTTTGCGATTACCTTGAGGAAGAAATCGAACGCAAGCACAGTATCGCCATGTCGCTGGCGCATCTTGAGTGGAAAGGCGGTCGTATCCATCTGATAGACCATCCGGGTTACATGGATTTTCTTGGTGAAATGGCTTCCTCAACCCCATTGATTGATGGTATGGTTATTGCAGTGGATGCTTCCACCGGTGTACAGGTGGGCATGGACAATGCCTGGAAATATGCGGAGCGCTTCAATGTGCCCCGCGCTTTTTTTGTCAACAAACTGGACCGGGAACACACCAATTTTGACGAGACGGTTGCCATGCTTCAGGAGGCTTATGGTCGCCATTGTGTGCCGTTGGTAGCGCCTGTTGGCGAAGGCAGTGGTCTTACGGGTGTAGTGAACATCGTTAGCGGCGATCCTGCGAGTATGAACGAAAGCGTTGCGGCGTTGAAAGAGGCACTGGTTGAGGCTGTAGCCGAAACTGATGAAGCGTTGACCGAAAAGTATCTTGAGAATCTCGAACTCTCGCCGGAGGATTTCAATGCGGGATTGCAGACGGGTATCACCACGGGCAAGATTATCCCCATTCTTGCGGGCAGCGTGTCCATGGACTTTGGCATAGACGAATTACTGGATATGATCGCCGAATCTTTTCCGAGCCCTCTTGCCCGCAAGATCAAGGCCAAGCAGGATAATGGAGAAGTAGTAGAGATTAAGCCTGATCCCAATGGCCCCTTCCTTGGGCAGGTGTTTCGGTCGGTTGTGGACCCCTTCGTCGGGCATCTGACTCTTTTCCGTGTATTGAGCGGCACCCTGAAGGCAGACACGGATTTTTATAACGTGACGACTAACTCGAAGGAACGCACGGGCAAGCTTTTCCTGGTGAACGGGAAACAACAGGTGCAGGTGGATGCGCTGGTTCCGGGCGATCTGGCCGCCATGACCAAGTTGAAAAACACCCATTTCGGTGACACCATAGCCGCAGCAGGAAGCAATCTGAACCTGCCGGAAATTGAGTTGCCTGAGGCGATGGTGAAACTGGCTATCGTGCCCAAGTCCCGTGCCGACGAAGATAAAATCGGTGAAGCGCTTAATCGGCTGGCGGAAGAAGACCCCACGTTTTCCCATTATCGCGACACTTCTACCAACGACCACCTTATCCGTGGTATGGGCGATTTGCAGTTGGACATTCTGCTGGGACGCATGCAGCGCAAATTCAAGGTGGAGGTGGAAACATCAATACCCAAGGTAGCTTTTCGTGAGACCATCAAGTCCAAGGTGGAGGTGCAGGGTAAACACAAGAAACAGAGCGGTGGCCACGGGCAGTATGGCGATGTACATCTTCGTCTGGCGCCCAATGAGCGTGGCGCCGGTTACCAATTTGTAGACAGTATTGTTGGCGGCGTGGTACCCAAACAATATATACCCCATGTGGACAAGGGCGCCATGGAGGCCCTGGAACGGGGCGTTATCAGCGGCCACCCGGTGGTGGACGTCATCGTTGAGTTGTTCTTTGGTTCCTATCACGCTGTGGACTCATCGGAAATGGCGTTCAAACTTGCCGCCTCCAAGGCCATTCAGAAGGGCGTCAAAGAAGCGCGTCCCTGTCTGCTTGAACCCATCATGGAGATTGCCGTTACGGTGCCCGAAGAATACATGGGCGATATTAACGGTGATTTGAACAGTCGCCGTGGGCGTATCAGCGGCATGGATGCTATTGGCGGTGGTCGGCAGGTGATTCGTGCGCTGGTTCCCGAAGCGGAAGTGCTGCGGTACTCCACTGACCTTCGCAGTATGACCCAGGGGCGCGGCACCTATGAACTGAAACTGGACCATTACGAGGAAGTGCCCGAACATGTGGCGAAAGAAATTGTCGCCGCCTACGAGAAATCCCGGGTCGAAGAAGAATAAACGTTTTTTATATACACTGTCGGACGGTATATGCATGCCCTGCAGACACCGTCCGATTTTTGTTGATAGATGCATATCCTGCAGGATGTCTATCGGATTGGCGTTTAACAGCGATGAATTCGTACAATATCATTTTGATGTCTTATCGCCAGCCCCTGAATTACGTTATAATAACGTGACAAGAGAATTTTGCAGCACAACTGGAGACGTTCCATGAGTAATAACGGTGGTTTTACGCTAATAGAGTTGATTTTGGTTACGGTGATTATTGGCATTCTTGCAGGAATGGTGATGGTCAATTATGGTGGTCGTGCCCGCGAGGCGCAGATTCGTGCCGCCAAGGGAGACATTGCCAATCTCAGCACGGCGGTGGATTTGTTTGCTTTGGACAACAATGACACCTATCCTGCCAGTCTCGACAACTTGGTCAGCGGCAAGCGCCGTTATGTCCGGGAATTGCAGCCTGACCCTTGGGGAAACGCCTATAATTACAAGCCGCCGACAGACGTTATGCTTGCGGATTATGTGATTTTTTCGTCAGGGCCTGATGGCGTTCCCGGCACGGAAGATGATGTGACCTCGACTTCAGCCATGCCCTGATCCGCAGATTATTCAAATTAACCGCCTGGCAGAAAGAAGCGCAGTGAACAGGCTTTCAATGAAAGAGTGCAACATGGGTGCGGGCTTTACACTGCTCGAACTTGTGGTGGTTATGGCGATACTGGCCATCTTATCGGCGATGATTGCGCCGGTATACGTGGTGGCCATGGACGGTATACGCACGCGCAACGCCCAGCAGGACGTTATTGCGATACTGCGTTACGCCCAGGAAATTGCCGTGCGCGAGTCTCGTGAACATCGCGTATATTTCAATAAAGACGAGGGGTCTTATCGTCTCATGCGTCTTGCCGGTCTGGAAGAAGACGAGAAGGTCTTCGAACTTGCAAATACCCTGAATCAAGGCGAAATAATACTGCCTGCCACCATGGTTTTCGAGAACATCCGTGCCCGACGTGACAGGACGACACGGGAATATTTTGTTTCCTGCCTGCCCAACGGCGCGAGCGATGAGGCTGTTATCCGTCTTCGGGACCAGCGTGCGCGGGGCAGCTATTTTGAGATTACCGTGGAAGGGCCTTTGGGAAAAATCACCCTCAAGGAACCAAACTGATGAACCGCCGCGCAGGGTACATATTTGCTGAAACGGTGGTGGCCATGGCGTTGCTCAGCATGAGCGCCCTCGTGATACAGGGCGCTTTGCGTCAGGCCATAATAACGCGGGGGCAGGCACAGGACCATACCACGGCCCGTTTCCTGTTGGCGCAGGTTGCCAGTGAGCAGGCTTTGCGCTTTGAGCAGCCAGAGGGTGGTGGTTCTGGTGTCTTCGATGCCCCTTATGATCGCTTCGCCTATGAGTGGGAGTTAAAGCGCGTGGAAGTGCCGCTGCCGCCCATACCCCCGTTTCTGCCACCGGAATTGGTGGCAACGGTTCTGGAAAGTTTTCATGATTACATGGGAAAACTCACCGTGCGTATCTCGTGGCAGCGTGCGGGCATGGATTTTGATTGCGTCGGTGAGACGCTGTTGCGTCCGGAATTATTATGGCAGCCGCCGGAGATGATAATGCCATGAACTCGCCCGTCACAGTCAGTATCTCCCGGTATTCCCGCAGGGGCTTTACGCTTATGGAACTGCTGGTGTCTGTGACGCTGCTTAGTATTGTGATGGCCTCTGTGTATTCGCTAACGAACACGGCGTTGGGCACTTGGCGCACTGTTGAAAACAGTTTTGACTTACAGTTTGAAATGAGAAGTTTCATCACCCTGTTTTCCCACGAATACAACAACATTGTGGGCCGTGCGGCGCATCTGATTGAAGGCGATTCGAATAGCATCGTGATGTTTGTTATTGCACAGCCCCATGATCTTGAGCAGGGGGAAGGCCCGCGTTTGATGCGCGTGGAATACGCATATAACCGCAGCAAGCGCAGCATTGAGCGTGAGGAGGCCCTGGTGGAAGCAGCATTGCCCCTTCCAGAGGCCGAAGGACAGGCGATAGATCCGGGACGCATCAAACTTGACCGTCCCTACAAAACCACGGTAGCAAACAATGTGCTGCGATTCGATTTACAATATATCTGGGCGCCTACACCGGCGACGGGCCTGCCAGAAGAACCGCCGATTCCCGAACCGCTTATCTATCGAGATCGGCATAAGGACAAGCAGGGGTTGCCCCAGGGGCTGGAAATTTCCCTTGAACTTGCTGACCCGGAGATGCCGGAAAAGACCTATCCCATGATTGTTACGCTGCCCATGCGCGCCCCGTCAATGCGGCTGCCGCTTCACCATTTGGAGGCAATGTTCGATGATGCTGCGTAACCAGAAAAACGGCGGCTTTGCCCTGATAACAGTGCTGTGGGTGACGGCGATGCTGACAGTGCTTGTGCTGGGATTCGGACGTCGTGCGGCGCTGGAACGGCGAGCTGCCTGGTATGCCTTGGACCACGAACAGGCGATGATGATGGCGCGTGGTGCGGTGGACCGCGGCATTGTGGAACTGCAGAACCGTGCCGCCTTACTACTGTTTCTGCCTGAAGAACACCGGGGCGGCACCCATGTGGGCGAGCACTGGGCGCAGAGCATCAATTTGTATCTGGAAAACTATTTTGAACAATCCGAAATCTTTATTGACGATGAGGTTGCTTATGTTATCGTAGACGAAGACCGTTTTATAAACATTAACAAAGCGCCCCGGGAAGTGCTTGAGGCTATTCCCGCGTTGAAACGACCGGTACTGCGGCGAATTATGGCGCGGCGTACCCCGGAAGAACATTCCGATGAGGAGAAGACCCCGTTTAATGTCATAGAGGAAATACGCTATATTAAGGGGGTATCGGAGGACGACTGGTTCGGGACGGACCGGGAAACGGGGCTGCGTGATGTGCTGTCGGTGTGGGGGGATGACGGACGCATCAATGTGAATACCGCTCCTGAAGAAGTGCTGCGCTGCATCCCGGGGCTTACATCAGGAGACATTAGTCTGATCCTGAACTACCGCGCCAATGATGACGGGGAACTTTACAGTAAAGATGACCGCGGTTTTACAAGCATGGAAGATTTGTCAAATAAAACCGGAATTGTGGGTACTTCCCGTGAAGCATTGGATAAGTTTTGCAAGTGTACCTCTACATACTTTAGGATCACAGGGGTGGCGACGCGGCGTAACGACCGTATTCGCGCTGTATGTTCGGCGGTGGTCTCGCTTGCGCGAGGCCCGTCGGTAATTCTTGACTGGCAGGAGAAAACGCTTGGCTCGTAAAATTATTTATACTGGAATTTTGCAGGTTGACGCCCATTCCATTTCCGTATTGCGCTTTCAGTTGTCCGGTGCTTCGCCCCGGGAAACGACTTTTATGCGGACTTCCGGGGATTGGGGTAACGCAGAAGCACAACAGCAGGCACTATCAGATTTTATTCAAGCCAATGGCCTGCAGCAGGATACCATGTACAGTGTTCTGCCCCGCTATGACGTAACTACACGGGTCATTACGCTGCCGTCTCATGATCCTAAAGAAATTGCGGGCATGGTGCGGTTCAGCGTGGAAGAGTATGTTCCCTTTACCATGGATGAAGTGGTTATAGACCAGTGCATTTTGCGTAAACTGGACTCAGGGGAATCGGAAACCCTTATTGCCATTGCTCATAAGGATGTTGTTGAAAAGCATCTGGAACTTCTGCGCACGGCAGGTATCTCCCCGGAAAAAGTGTTGCTCAGTACGGCATGCATCTATGCTGCAGCCCTGGCCACCCACAAGGGCGAGGAGGAACGTTACGCGCTGGTAAGCCTGTCTGCCGGCGGCGTGGAGATTAGTATCATAGACGGTGAAAACCCTGTGTTTACGCGGGGTATTGCCATGGCGCAGGACTGGGCGCACATCGCGGAAAATCCCGATGCCGCTGGTGAGGGTCCGTTGGACATGGGCGGGGCGGAAGACCTTGCCGCTGAATTGCGTGGTTCCCTGTCGGCCTACCGTCGGGAAAGCGCGACGGGCGAAGGCGTGGACGCTGTCTATCTTGCCTGCGCCTATGCGCCTGTGGAAAAACTTTGTGAATCGTTAAGTCTCAAAATGAACCGCGAGTGCAGGCCGGCATCATTTATACTTGAGGCTTTTGGGGAGGACCGACCGAAGCTGCCGGGACTGCCTGTGGAGGCGATTGGCGGTCTGATAGAAGCGCAGGGGCAGGCTGGGGTTCATATCAATCTGCTGCCCGAAAAGGAAGCCAAGGCGCGGCAGATTGAAGGTCTCAAATCCTTGGGAATTCGTGTTGCCGCCGGTTTTTTAATTGTGCTCCTATGTCTGGGTATTCTATATTTTCAGGCCGTCTATCAGCGTAGCAGATACCTGCAGGAGTTGGAAACGCGCGTGGCGGCAATGGCCCCAAGTGTGCAGGGAATTTTTGAGAAACGGGATCAGTTGACGATTTTGCGGCGCCAGGTTGACCGGAAAGGGTCTATTATTGAGCAGTTGGCACGTCTTGTGGAAGCGGCGCCTGACGGGCGGCTCAATTTCTCCCGGCTTTCATTGCGCCGTACAGATGGCATTGAAATCTGGGGACGCGCAAAGTCGGTTTTAGATATTAGTGAATTTACAACTAATCTTCGTGAGTTGGCCGTTCCGGCCGCGGAGAATTGGCATCTTGAGTTTTTTAAGTCGGCGCGAAGCCTCTATGAACAGCAGACCATGGAATACGATACATCGGTTTTTTCTTTTCAGGTGGCGGTTCCCAAGTCGGAGGATGATGATGATTCCTGAAGTACTCGACAAAATGTTTAAGACGTGGGAACGGCTTTCGCAGCGAGAGCAGGTATTGGCCATTGCCACTGCTGCAGTGCTGATTATTTTTGCCGCTTTTCTGGTCTGGCAGCGCACGCAGGATCGGCTTGACGAACTGAATGATAAGATAAAGCGTCTTGAAGATGAATTGGTAACCAATACATTGACCCTCCAGCATCGCGAGGTGATCGAACAGGAATACGCCGCTATTGCCGCACAGCACTCTAGTGCGTGGACCGAGGCGGAGATTCATGATCGCCTGCGTCAGGAAATCTACCGATTGGCGCAGAATACGCCTGCTCCGTTGGATAAAAACGGTATCCCCATCCCTGGATCACCTAATATAGGCAATCTGGTGGAGATACCATCCCTGGGTAAGGGGCAGATGGCGGAGGGGGGCGCTGGCTATCGCGAATACCGAATCAATCTGCGTATTCCGCCGACTCAATTGCGGAACATTATTCAGTTTTTGGAGCGGCTTCATAACAGCCCCCAATCGTTGCGAATTGACGCGCTTGATCTAAATCGTTCACCGGAACAGGAACTAGTGGCGGCCAGTATTGATATTAGCCGCATCGTAGCGGATGGTGCTACCTTGACTGCGCCTGAGAGCAGCGCTGCTGTTTCGGGGGGGCTGGGCAGGGTTAATTTGAACGCCGATGTGTGGAAGGTGGAGAACGCCTCGGTGGAGAATGCCCCTTCGCAAAGTATTCATGGAGCGGTTGCCATACAGATGATGGCCGGAGGCGCTGAAGTATATATGCAACACAGTCTGCCGGGCGGCGCCACCTACGAGATGATTGCCAACATATCTTCTTCCTCGCCTGATGTGATGGTTGGGGTTGGCAGTGGAGTGGATGGTACCCCGCTTGGACCCATGCAACCGATTGTAGGCGATGGTCAGGTCAATCGCTACCAGGCGTCTTTTTCCCTTCCCGAAGGCGGCGCACCTGTTGTAATACAAAGCCCCCTGATACAATCCACAAGCAGCACAGGCGCCATGGTTCAGGTGACGGGCTTGCTTTTGCAGGCTGCATCGGAGGTTTACCAATGACACGTTACATCATGATAGTTACAGGCGGCATCGTTGTGTGTATACTGGGGCTTGTCGTCATGAATATGTTTGACAGTCCCATGAAAGCGCGAAGTAAAGACCTGCAGACGCGCCTGCAGGATAACCCTGTGCAGACTTCAGATTCGGTGGTTGATGTTGTGCCTGTGGAAGAATGGAATCGGGTTATCCTGGCAAAGAACACTGTGTGGCGCAGTCTGGTGCCGCCGCCACCACCACCGCCACCACCACCGCCACCACCACCACAGGAGCCCAAGGTGGAACAAATGCTGGCAGGGGTTTCTGCAACCCGCCAGCAGGTAGGCGACAAGGTCAAGTTTATTCTGCCCGGCAATCCCCGTGGCGAGTTTCTCGGTGTTGGCGATAGCATCAATAATGTTAATATCAAAACCATCAACAAGGCAGATGTGATTTTTCAGTATAACTGGACTCCGGGAAACAAAATACTGACGTACAGCATGCCGCGGAACTAGATTTAAATGTCTTCACCGGTATTGAGTTTGATTACGGTGCCGATGCTTGCTTTGTATGTACTTGGTTGTGGGAAAAGCCCACGTTAGTGTAAAATATGCGTTGCCTTTGAATACATGGCATGTCGTGGTACACTTGTAACGCGAAGTATGCCTTGTAACATTATTTCTTTGAAAGGTTTATAATGGGTTGTTTGACAGTACGACCGATCACGACAAGTGTATGGGCGGCATTTTTGGTTGCCACCACATTGTTTGCTGCGGCACAAGGACAAACGCCAACAACGCCGGGGTTTCGTCCTGCACCATCGTCAGGGATTGTATGGTCGCCTAGCAGCGGTAATACAGGTCAGGCTACAGCAAATACAGAAACCGATGGACGCAATATTACAACGCGTTCGCAATTGCGTTCCGCTGGCACCGATGCCACGCCGCCCGGGCCGCGTGATTCCTCTGCTTCCGGACAGGAAATGGGTAGTCGAGGAACACGCATCGAACGCGGGCGTAGTCGAGTTGGGCGAGGTACCGATTCAGGTACTCCTGAAACAGCCGTTCGCGAGGGTGCTGCCGAGAACGCGGCAGCAGACCGTGGCGCCGGACGGGATGCTGCATCCACTTCCACTGCAAGCGGCTCCACGCCCCAGACCATCAGCGGTACGGGTGGCGCGGGTGGTGGCACCACGTTTACCCGAGGAGAAGTTGGTTCTGTCACGACAATCAATCAGGGTGACTACGAACCCATCCTAGAGCGGGAACCTGAATATGGGGAGGTGCCGGATGAAGGCGAACCGCTTACGTTGGAGCCTATGAATCTTAATGAATTTCTTAGCGCCATTAGTTTTGCAACCGGTTGGAATATGGTCGTTTCTCCACTTCTTCAAGACATCCAGTTGAACTGTTATTTGATGGAAACTTCGCCCAAGGATGCTCTTGAAGTCCTGAAGTTCAATAAAATCTATTACGAATTTGATGAAGAGAAAAATCTGTTGCGGGTGATGACCCCAGAGGAATATCTGGAACGGGAATACGGCAAGGCAAAGCCTCATGAGTTCAAGGTCAGTCATGCAGATATATCGTACGTGGAATCCCTGATTAACACCTTGCTGAGCGCTTCAGGACGCGCCATCACTGACCCGCGCACCAACAATATTTATGTGTGGGATACGGAAGACAATATCAGTGAAATGGTGCGTCTGGTAGGCGAGTTGGATGTGCCCCTTGAAAAAGAAGAATTTTTCATTGAATACGCGGAACTTCCGGACATTGAGGCGGTATTGGCTTCGGCTATGTCTCCCGGCGGCAGTATACTTTCTGATGCACGCACCGGACAGATATTCGTATGGGATAAGCCAGTGATTCTCGCGCAGATGCGCAGCGCTGTGGAGCGTCTTGATCAGCCAGTCGAGTCGCGGACCTTCTATATTGCTCATGTTAATGCCGAAGATGTGATTGACAGTATAGAAGCTATGCTTACAGAGCGTGGTATGATGCAGATTGATCCACGGTTCAACACGATTATCGTCACGGATTTACCCGCCCGTGTAGAGCGTATAGCGAGCGTGATTGAGACACTTGATCAGCCGCTCGAAACGCGGACTTGGGTGATCAAATATGCCTATCTTGACTTTATTGCCGATCAGATAGAAACTTACATTCCCGGTGAGATGGGGCAGATTGTACTGAATGAAGATGTGCATCAGTTAACCGTGACCGGGCTGCCATCTCGGCTCGATGAAATTGACGCCCTTATCAAGGTGTGGGACATTAAGCGTAAGCAGGTATTAATTGAGGCGCAGATTGTGGAGGTGGGCACCGAAATTGAACGGGCGTTTAATGTCAACTGGTCCTATTTCGCCAATGTGAACGGGTCGCCTTTTGCCATTAACAGCGGCACCGGCGCTGATGGTGTCGCCAAGCCTTCTGGTGATGGCCAGACCGGAAGCATCGGGAGGCTGCCCTATGCTGTGCCGCGTTATGGCGCGTTGCAGTTGGATAGTTCCGGCGCCATTACGCGCCCCCTGCTTACCGATGTTAATGGTCAGACTATTATAGACCGGTACATGGGTGGTGATATCGCGGTTATGCTGGATTACCTGGATAGACAGCAAAAGGCGACCATACTGTCATCGCCACGCGTTACGGTTCAGGACAGTGAAGAAGCGGTATTCGAAAATGCCACCCGTGTGCCTTACGTTTCCGGATCTTCCTACTATGGCGGCGGCTATGGGGCCTATGGTGGTAGCAGTGTTACCAACGATCCCTACCGCTATTCCTCCAGTGCGGCCAGTCGTGTGGAATTCATGGATGTGGGCACCATTCTGTCTGTGTTGCCTCGAATAACGGAAGACAGCAATATATTACTTGATATCAGTGCAGAAGATAGTACCTTCACGGACAAAAATATCGTGGTGGATGATCTGTCCCGTACCGTGCCTGAAAAGACGGTGCGTCGCGCTGACACTCAGGTGCGCGTCAATTCCGGGGATACCATTGTGCTTGGCGGGTTGCGGCGTGATCGCGCCAGCCATGCAACAACCAAAACCCCGTTGCTGGGAGACCTGCCTCTTATCGGCGGCCTTTTCCGTAATCCTAAACGTGAAACCAGTAACAGCTCCCTTTTGATATTTATTACGACCACTATCGTGGATGAAAGCACCATGCCTGAATCGGTCATGATTGCACGGGCGGATCAGGAGGTTGCTGATGCCCAGCGCCAGGGAAGCAAAAATCTGCTGGACCGACTGCGTAACCGCGCCAACGGCGGGCTTAATGAAATTGGCGTTTCTATTGGGCAGTCTGGTCATATCCACTGTAAGGGCGAGAATGTCCCCCTTGATGAGTTACGCAGGATATTCTTTGACGCGCCCCGTAACATGCCCGTAACGGTGGTGATTCGCAAGCACCCCCATGCGCCCGTAGAAATTGTCAACGAAGTCACCGAAGCTGCCATGGAAGCCGAGTTGCGAATTGAATTCGACACCGAAATTCCGCCAATCGTTCCTGCCATAATAGAGCCATAATCGTAATCGTCCTGAATCGGGCTGTCGAGATGAATGCTATATCTATGTGGGTTGCATCTTTTTTGTTTGATGCGTAGTCCAATGCATGGAACAATAAACCGATTTTCAATCTTGGTACCAACATAAGGAAGTTTTAATGTTGTCCTTATCCTTTTTACTGCTGATTTCAAGTTCTATCCTGTCCGCCCCCGTCGCTGATCTTGCTACTGTTGCCGAGGGCATCCAGGCGCCGGGCGCCGAATACAGCACTGGGCCGCTGTGGGTATGGAATGATATGCTCACTGCAGAGCAACTGGAACATACGCTGGATGCGCTGGTGGCGCAAAATGTTCGGCAGGTGTGGGTTCATCCCCGTCCGGGGCTGATGACGCCGTACCTGTCTGATGAGTGGTTTTCCCTTTGGGAGGCTACGCTGGCAGCGGCCCGTGAACGGGGTATGCTGGTATGGATTTACGATGAGAATTCTTATCCGTCCGGTTTTGCAGGCGGCAACGTGCCGGAGGAAATGCCGGAATCGCGTGGGTTGGGTTTGACGCTTCATGCTGAAAAACGAGTGGCTGCCTTTCATCATGCAATTCTCGCAGTGTACGAAAAAACGGAGGATGGCTATAAAAATATAACCGAGGAAGTGGCTGTCCAGCGCGAAGCGACTGAAGGTGAATTGGTGGTGGCGCGCATCGAAGAGACCAGGCCATCGCCTTGGTTTGGCGGGAAGACCTATGTGGATTTGTTGCTTCCGGGCGTCACGGAGAAGTTTCTGGAATTGACCCTCGAGCCTTACCGCAAACACTTTGGCAAAGATTTCGGCAGTCTGATCCCCGGTTCCTTTACGGACGAGCCGCATCTGAAACCCAGCGGCGACATGCACTGGACACCGGATTTGCCGGAGGTGTTCCAGGAACGCTGGGGGGATGATTTTTTTGAAGGGCTGCCCTATCTTCGGGATGACTCGGAAGCGGGACGCCAGTTCCGATTCCGGTATTTATGTATGCTCAATGAATTATTCATCGAACGCTGGGCGAAGCCGTATTATAATTACTGTGAGAAATATGGCATTGAGTTTACGGGGCATTACTGGGAACATGGCTGGCCAAACTGCGCTTCGGTGCCGGACAATATGGCCATGGGCGCATGGCAGCACCGTCCCGGCATTGACACGCTGTTCAACCAGTACAGCGAAGGTCCCAATGCGCAATTCGGCAATGTGCGCGCCGTTATCGAACTTGCCAGTGTGGCGCGCCAGACCGGGCGTGAACGCACCTTGTGCGAGGCCTTTGGCGGCAGCGGTGCGGAGATGCGCTTCCAGGACTACAAGCGCATCGGCGACTGGCTGCAGGTGCTGGGTGTAAACACGATCAATGAACACCTGTCGGACGTGACCATACGCGGTGCGCGCAAGCGTGACTATCCGCCGACCTTCTCGTATCATTCCCCGTGGATGGCGGAATATCAGACGCTTGCAGATTACTTTACACGACTGTCCTATGCGCTGTCCCAAGGGCAGCAGATAAACCGGTGCCTGGTGCTGGAACCTACCACTACGGCGTGGATGCATCATTTTGTGGACAACGGTAAACTTGCTGCGCTGGGCGACGGGTTTCAGTTGCTGGTGACGAACCTTGCAAAACAACAGGTGGCGTTTGATCTGGGCAGTGAGGCGGTGATTAATGAATTCGGATCCGTGGGGGAACTTGACGGAGAAGCTGTGTTGCAGGTTGGTGAATGTGCCTATACCGCCGTTGTGATCCCGGCAGAAATGGAAACGCTGCACCGGGCCGTGTTCGAATTGTTGGCTGCCTACATGGAAAAGGGCGGCATTGTTTTTTCGTGCGCATCACTCGAACAACCTGCTTGCATTGACGG
This sequence comes from uncultured Nitrospirales bacterium, assembly GCA_964493075.1. Classification (GTDB taxonomy): domain Bacteria; phylum Hydrogenedentota; class Hydrogenedentia; order Hydrogenedentales; family CAITNO01; genus SLFT01. Next base: position 34,262 of record CAZBNU010000013.1, read on the forward strand.
TGCGCCCGATGAAGCGACTGAAGCGATGCGTAGCCATGACAACTGGAAGGTGGTTTCCACCACAGAACTGGCAACGGTTATCAATGCCCGCTGCCACCAGACGGTACAGGTTGCCTTGAGTCCCGGTAACACGGCTGTCGTATACCATCACCGCCGTCAGCTCGCGGATGGCGATATCCTGTTCATCGCCAATAACAGAAAAGATGTGGCTGCGTCCGGTATAGTGGAGGCGATGGCCGCAGGTGTTCGGCAGGTAAATCTGGACACCGGTGCAATTCAGGGCTATGCCTTTGACGCAATAGAAAACAACGGGATACGGGCATCCTTTACATTGGAGCCATGCGATAGTATCCTCCTGTTTTTGGACAAGACCGTCGTTCCAGCAGAACAGCCGCAGACGGTGGATGGTGAAGCGGAAGCGATTGCCTTGTCAGAGATTGAAGTGAAACGGCTGGATGACAACAATCTGATTCTGGATTATCTTGATGTTGCTGCAGGCAAGAAATCTGAGTCAGGTGTGTATTGGAAAAAGGCTGCGGAAGTCAGTTTCCAGGAAAACGGGCTGCGCGGCAATATCTGGGACCATTGTGTCCAGTTCCGGGACGAGTTGCTCCAGACGGAGTTTGAAGCGGAAAGCGGTTTCATCGCCCGTTACAATTTCACCATCGAAGAGGCGGTGCCCGACACGCTGTATGCAGTTGTGGAGCGCGCTGACCTCTACACCATCACCTGCAACGATACGCCCGTGGCGGCTGAAGCCGATGCGTGGTGGCTTGATCGTGCTTTTGGCAAGATTGACATTGCCAAAGCCGCAAAGGTGGGGCTGAACGAACTGGTCATTACGGCGTTGCCCATGACGATATTCCATGAACTGGAAGCCGCCCACATCATAGGTGATTTCTCGTTGAAGGCTGCCGAAAACGGATTTGTAATTGTTCCTGCCCAACCGCTTGGCGTTGGCGCATGGAAGGAACAGGGGCTGCCCTTGTATGGACATCGTGTTGCCTATACTGCTGAGGCAACCCTGGACAAAGTGGACGGACAGTACAAGGTTAAACTACCCGCATGGGAAGGGGTTGTTGCTTCTGTGTTGGTCAACGGTAAGGATGCAGGCAGCATCTACCGCCAGCCCATGGAATGCGATATTACCAAACTGCTGCAAGAAGGCGAAAACACCATTGAAGTCGTGGTGTACGGTTCGCTGCGCAACACCCTTGGCCCGCACCACGGCGATGCCGGACTCGGCTTTACCCATCCCGGTTCCTGGAATCAGGCGCCCGAAAAAGAACAGCCCGCCGGCACCGCCTACTTCGCCATGCCCTACGGTCTGCTCGCCCCCTTTGAGTTGCGGCATTATTAAAAAGAAAACGATAGGGTAGGTGAAGCATAGCGAAGCCCGCCCTACAGATTAACTGCAGTGTTTGTCACTTATCCCGGGATTTCCGTGCGCAGGTGCATGCTCTTGAGTTTGGTGAGGTTTAGCAGTCCGTAGTGGGACAGGGTTGCGCCGCGTCCGGTGTCTTTGACGCCGCACCAGGGCAGGGCGGGATCAAGGAAGTCGCAGCGGTTCATAAAGAAGGTGCCGGTCTCCACCTGTTCGCCGATACGGATGGCGCGCTGTGTGTCGGAGGTCCAGATGGAAGCGGATAGACCGTAGGGGCTGTCGTTCATCATGCGGACGGCTTCCGCGTCATTGGCTACCGGGCGGATGCCGATGACCGGGCCGAAGCTTTCCTCCTGCATAAGGGAGGAATCCTGGGGCGCATCGGCTACTACGGCAGGGGCACAGAACCAGCCCTGTTCAGGACATGCGAATTCGGCGGGTGCGACCACCAGCCGTCCGCCAGCCTTCACAGCGGCGTCCACCTGTTCGGCAAGAAATGACGGTGCGCTCTTCGTCGCCATGGGTCCGATGGATGTGGCGGTCTGCATTGGGTCACCCAGCACATAGGCACGCGTTATTTCCGCAAAGGCTTCCACGAACCGTTCGTAGATGGACTGTTCCACATAGATGCGTTCCACGGCGCAGCAGGACTGGCCTGCATTGTAAAAGGCGCCGTCCACACAGTTGGCTACGGCAAAATCAAAATCGGCATCCGCGCAGACATAGGCGGGGTCTTTGCCGCCCAATTCCAGACCTGTTCCGATGAAACGGCCCGCTGCGGATTGCACAATTTCGTGTCCCCCGTGGACGCTGCCTGTAAAGGAGACATAGTCCACACCGGTGTGTTGGATCAGTGTTTCTGTTACGTTGTGTCCGGCAACGATGTTTTGTACCAAGAACTCCGGAACACCTGCCTGCTTGAAGGCGTCCGCAAAGGCTTGTCCGCACAGGGGCGTGCGGCTGGAGTGTTTGACGATGACTGCATTGCCCGCAAGCACGGCGGGCACCACGACATTCACTGCGATGAGCAGCGGATAGTTCCACGCGGCAATGTCCAACACCACGCCCAATGGTTCATGACGGATATAGCGGTTGAATCCGGGCTTGTCTGGGAGAAACTCGTCGGCCAGTGTTTGCCCGGCGATACTGATCATGTAGGCCGCGCGATCCAGCGTTGCGGAGACTTCGCCCAAAGCCTGCTGCAAGGGTTTTCCCATTTGCAGCGTGATATTCTTGGCGGTTTCTTCGCGTATGGCTTCAAAGGCTTTCATAAACCGTTCGCAAGCAGCAACGCGTTCGGTTATGGGCGTATCCTTCCAGACCGAAAAAGCATGCCGGGAGCGTTTGACAACGGCATCTACTTCGTCCGGCTGCAGCAGCGGGAGGGCGGTAACTTCTTCTTCATTGAAAGGATTGATGACGTGCAGCAGGTTGTCAGCCATAAAATACTCCTTGCATTCCCAAAGGATGTTGAAAGATTTGTGTGGAAAGTAGACTGAGGGGCAGCATCGGGATTTTTATCCTGCTGCCAGATGAATACATACTACGGATTATCGGTTGCGGAATCAAAAAACTGACCAAAACCAGTATTTTTTGAGACGTTATTTCACTTTTTTTCATCATTTTTTTGCGTTTTTCGACGTTTTTGAATGTTTCTGAACGTTTTTTTTCGGGTTGTTTGTGCCTGGAAGCACA